>PCTL01000034.1:0-173 GCA_002771515.1 Candidatus Lloydbacteria bacterium CG22_combo_CG10-13_8_21_14_all_47_15
CGCCGAAAGCGCCGCGCGCTCCCGCCCTTCACCGACAATTAAAAGCGCAGTATCTTCCGGCTTGTCTTCGGAAACGGCGCGCGCGAACACGGCAAGCGCCAATGCCACATTCTTTTCCGGTTCAAGCCGCGATACCATAAGAACGATTTTTCCAAACTGCGGATATTTTTTAT
>PCTL01000034.1:196-12965 GCA_002771515.1 Candidatus Lloydbacteria bacterium CG22_combo_CG10-13_8_21_14_all_47_15
TGTTGAATCGCCGAGATATCCGTAAAAACAGGAAGCACGGAAATCGGCGCGCCGGTCATGCCGGTGATTGAACGCCGGACGCGTTCGGACACGACGCGTACGCAATCCGCCCGTGGCAGAAGAAACCGCGCGAGAAGCCGGCGAAGACGGTTCAAAAAACTGCCACGGACAAAATACGGGCTCATAACATCGGTGTGTATCTGAAGTTCCAGCTTCGCTCCGGTTCTACGCGCGATACGCCATCCGGCAAGTCCTTCAAAAAAATCCTGTGTGGTGACCGCTGTTATATCAGCAAACTGTTTTCCGATACGGACCGCGTCATATACATAGAGCAATCTGCTACGAGAATTTGTGGGATAGACAGTCACAGTATCAGATAACCGCGTAGCGGAATATCCTCTGCGGGAAAAAACTATTATATCCAGCCGGTCCGTAAACGCGCCATACTGAACCATCCGCCGCGCGACGGCGGATGACGCATCAAGTATGCTCTTGTCATTTGATATCATCAAAACTTTCATGAAAGTTTTTCAAATAAGGATGATAATTCACGAAGCATTTTTTCTTTTGAGAATTCCAGCGCTTTCTTTTGCGCGGCGGCGGAAAAGCGCCCCCGCGCTTCCATGTCACGAAGCGTTTCGCCTATCGCGCGTACAAGTGCCTCGCTATCACCATAGGCGACAAGCCGTCCGTGCACACCATCTGAAATGAGTTCGGGGTTACCGCCGACACCTGTGGTAACCACTGGTACAGAGAGCGCCATTGCTTCAAGAATTGCATGCGACAATCCTTCGTAGCCGGTATTCAATACAAAAAGGTCGGCTGCCGACATGTACGCAAGCATATCGTTGTGTGGCATTTTTCCTATCAAAAAAACATGTTGTTTCAATCCAAGGCGCGCGATTGCTGACCAAATATCGGTTTTTTCCGGCCCATCACCGATAATATAGAGTTTTGCGTCTGGAAATTCTGCTATGGTGTCGGGCATACTCTCAACAAGAGCGCGAAACCCCTTCCACGGAACAAGCCGCCCGACAGACACGAGTACTAGCCCCGAAATCCCGACTTTTTCCCGTGCCTTATCGCGCGGAAGAAGAATCATCGGCGGTTCAAACGCGTTGTATATAACAAGCACACGCTCTTCCGGCACACCCCAGCCGGAAACCAGAAGTCGTTTCAAGTATTGGCTAGGCACGATGACTCGCTTCGCGTGTTTCGCGACGAATGTTTGGACTCTCTTTCGCAGATACACAGAGAACCCGGCGTGCATACCCTGAAAATCTTCAGGAGATATAAAATCATTTCCACGATTCAGAAACTCTTCCCACGCGCGGTCGCCAACCACTTTGAGAAGAAACTTCTTGCCGAGTAGTCGCGCGGCGAAAAACGCCGGCAAGCCGGTGCCGAGCGGGTCCTGCGCGTACACTATATCCGCATCGCGCGCTACATATACGAGCCGGAAAAAATATATGAGATGCTTCACCCCAAACGGAGCGTTAATACGGTTCAATACTTCTACTGACACGGAAACACCGCGAGCCGGAAACTCGCGTACCAAAAGTTCGGAATAGGTCGCCGGACCTCCGACATCAGGAGGATAAAGCGGTGTTGCGATTAGAATTTTCATGCAATCTCGTTATACTAATGTATGTATTCATAAGTGTTCACCGAAAACATTGCGCAGACGGAGAACAGCATACTTCACACATATACCTGCACTTACTCTACCGACAGTCGGCAGAGAATACAACAAAAAAACTGCCGGAACGGTCACAGACCGTTCCGGCAGTCATCGTCAACCAATGTGCTGTAGAAAGAACTTCTTGTAAAGCTCCGGTTCATAAAACTTCAGATATTGTGCCACTTTCCCTCCTACTGCATTTGTAAAGCGCGCGCCGCGAGCTGCTTTCTTGTCTAAAAATTGCAATACCATCTTTTCCGCCATACGAACCATGCCTGTGGTATGTACAATTTTTTCCACTTCAATCACTTCGTAAGTGAATCGGGCGCCGTCTTTGCGTACAGGACATCCGATTGTACGGTCAACGCACAATGTAAATGTCGGGTCGCCAGCAATTCGGTACACATCACGAACAGTCTGAAACCGGACCACCGGAGCATATCCGTAGAAGCAGAGCAATCTACCGGAAAGCGGCGCGTGCTTCGAGATGCCGAGATGCCAGCGAATCGCGAGAGCTCCGTGCGCGTCAAGTGAGGATAATTCTTCATACGCGCTTAACCGGCCTAAGCAACCGTCGCGAGGGACTTTCAGCCCAAAGCTTGAAATGTGTTTGCCTTTTCGGTCGGTCTCTTTCCGAACACGAAGCCAGCAACCCCGCGACAAAAGCAAATATCCCGCATCTATATTATCGTAGTAGGTATCGTCTTGCCGAAATCTACCGGCAAATGTTGATTCATCAACAATAATTTTTACATCAGACAGCGTTTCTGGTTTTATTTTTCGTTCAAACTCTATTGTTTTTCCGGTCATCATGCCCCTCCTCCTCAATAGTTGAAAAGATTTTTTTGTCCATGTCTCGGGCTATTGTATCCCAGTCGTATTTTTTTTCAACCATCGCTAATGCGGCGCCGGCAAGACGCGCTCCGAGCGCAGGTTCTTCAATGAGTCGCCGTACCTGCTCGGCAATACTTTCAGGATTGTCCGTCTCGCACACGAGGCCTGTCTCGCCATCTTTCAAAAAGTCGGTAATACCGCCGACCGCGGTACCAATAACCGGCAACTCGGCAGCCATAGCTTCTATAAAAGCGGTACCCATACCCTCGGAACGCGACGGGCGGATGAATATATCAGAGCTGTGAAGAATCTCCGGCGTAGCTTCGTGTGCTATGTTCCCGAGAAATTCCACGCGGTTTAGAACGCCTAGCTCTACCGCAAGCGTTTTAAGCATACCGCGAAGCGGTCCATCGCCCGCGACACGCAGTATCACTTGAGCCGGCAAAAGCGGGAGCGCGCGGATAATATCGTCAACCGCGTTTTTTGCAACAAGTCGCGACACTGTAACAAGTACGGTCTTTCCTTGCATGCCGCCTCGCCTGCCGACAGAGTGGAACTTCGCAATGTCCACACCATTCGGTATTACATCTATCCGTCCGCGGTACCCCATACTTCGTGCAAAGCCAGCGAGATAGCGCGATATCGTTTGTACGATATCCGCCGTCTGAAATACGCGCCGAAAAAGCGGCGCGACAAGTCGGATGCGCAAACGCTTTGTCATATGCTCAACCGAGTCCCCTTCCTGAAGCGTCAAAATATATGGAATGTTCGGATGCCACCATTTGAAAAGTACTGCCGCAAATCCAGCGTACGCCATCATTGCCCATACCGCGTCATACCGACGCCTTCTATGAAGAAGGCATGCCTTCATACACGCGCGCACCGGATAAAAAATTTTCATTATGTACCATGGAAAAGATACCAAGTCCTCTGTTTTCGGCGCGCGCTTGGCAATACCGACACGATACACACCCACATTCCCGACACGCTCAAACTCCGGCAGACAAGCATCAAGCCGGAGCGTCACAATATCAAACTCATATTCCGGCAGACGGTCCGTAATATGCCGGAGCGCGAGCTCCGCGCCACCAATAAACGGATGGTACGCAAGTGAGAAAATGAGTATTCGTTTTTTCTTTTTATCGGTCATACGCTTGGTCCGCCGTGGTCTGTTGTCTCATCTATAATTGTATACCTGTCTCCTTCGTTTTCGCCATGCTTCCGCGAGAGTACCGCCCCAAAAGCGCCGGCAAGCGCAACCGCAAGCATTCCAAAAAGAAACAGAGCACCGCCACCGACACTACCGGCTTCCACCGCCGTAACTGCCGCGCCTGTCAAAGCGTCTCCGGCAAATGCCGGTGCTTCCGTGTCATATCCCTCATCCTCCGATATTTCGGGATGTCGGAATACCGCGGCGCCGGTGATAGGAGCCGTATCCGCATGCACAGCATCTACCGCATATGGCTCGCGTGGCACATATGGCGCAGGTGGTGGCGCAGGTAGCGCATACGATACCGCGAGCGATCCATTCGGATACATAAGCGCGGCATCAGACGGATTTATAAAAAAGAGACCGGTTACAGAGTACGGAAATATTATTTTCTTGCCGGAAAAAAGCACGGTATGCTCCGGCAACGGAAAGAGCGACCTCCCGTCGGATAGCTGCCAGAACGAAATATCCAGCTCACGCGACGAACGGTTCTCCAATTCAATAAGCGAATCAGCGCCTGTTTCCACGCGTGAAATAACAATGTCCGCCGGCTCGGCGGTTACAGTAATTCTATCTGTCGCGCTATATTTTCCGGATTGAACAGATACGAACACGGCATATACTCCCGGATACCGGTACGCGTGAAGCACATGTTCCCCTTTTGCTATCGTACCATCACCGAAGTTCCATATATAGTCCGCACGCGAAAGAGGCACGCCCGCCGTGCCGCGCGCGCTGGCACGGAACGCTATGTCGGCGCCAACAATAGCACGCCGGTCAAGTCCGCTGGACACGCTTATATCATTTGTGTCAGGCACCCATCCGGCATCGGATGACGGCGCATTATTCTCATAAGACGCGCTATCTGTTTCCGTGTCGTCGGTATATGTTGCTGTCGCGCCGCCCGCCTCATACGCCACGCCAGGAGTCGGTGACGCGGCAATCAAAACGCCGGAAACAAGTTGTAGCGAAGCGCCATCACCCGCACCACCGCTCTCCGAACTGTACGACACCTCACCGACAAGCGCGCCGTCTAGTAAAAGCCCTACAGAGCTCTCACTGTTTACCAAAGAAAAAGAGCTGTCAAACAATATGCCGGAAAAGCTCGGCCACTCGCTTAAAAATATTTCCGGCTTATCCGCAATAATCGCATATGCCCCAGCCAGTACGCTTCCATCACCTTGAGTAATACTCAACAGATGATTTTTCCCGTTTTCATAAAATTTCCAGCCAGACGATAAGTTAATTGACTCGCTTCCTGTATTCAAAATCTCAACCCATTCCCTGCCTTCATCGTTTCCTTCCGGATTGTACATTATCTCGGTAACAACTACCGAGCCGTGCACGAAAGACGGAATAAAACACAGCGTTAAAAATATACTAATTGACTTGTGATACGCCCGCATGCACCAATCTTACTCATCTCACCGAATGAAAACAAATCCGCCCGAGCCACACCCGGCGCGAATATACGACACGCTGTTATTTTTCAGACAGTATTTTTTTAAGCACATCTTCAGGAACCTCGTTTGTGTTTCCGATCGGCGATTCCGGAATATTGTCTTTCCGTGGCAGTTCGCCCGCGCCGGCAACACCTTTCCGCGCGGATATTTTTTTTCTCCGCGGTAGAATTACCGGCGCGTCTGCGACAGGAGGGGTTTCGGCAATGGTTTCAGTAGACGCCGATATTTTCGTCTGCGTATCGTGGTTCGTGTTCATAATTCCGGAAAGCGTCTTTCTCAATTCATCTAAATGCGGGCGCGTCGCGGACTTTTCGTCTTCTTTTGTCGATTTTCCTATCATTGTCCGACCTCGTGAAGAAAGAGCGGAGAGCGACACCGGACGCGCCGTGTCTGCCTGTGCCTGCCGCGGCGCGGCAGATGGAGACAACGGTGCGACGCGCCGCCCTTGCGCGGAGAAACGCTTCTGTACAACAGGTCGCGGCACCGCGGATGGAGCACGCGGTAGAACACGGCGCGGCGGCGCTGTCTCTACAACACTTGCGCCAACTGAAGTTGACGGAGACACACGCGAAGGCACGGACGCCTCCGTACGAGCACCACCTGAAGAGGCAGAAGAGGCCGGCGCAACTGGAGCCCACGCGCGCTGGCGAGCCGTCTCGGAAAACGCTGCGCCGACACGAGCTGGCGCGACAGACATATCCGTATGTTGCTTATTGCCAATGGGCTCACTCGGTCGTGGCGTGGCTTCGGTCACAGTTTTTTGCACAGGTGGCTCATCGCGAGGAAGATGCCTTTCGGGCGTACGGGGCGGGCGAGCTGAATTAGTAGAATCATCTGCAACCGGATGCGCAACGCGCTGGGAACTTTTTTTATCCGGCTCTACATGCTTTTCGTGCGTATGCCACGCCAAAATTTTCTCCTCAACTTCAGCGCGCGGTTTTGCGTAGTGTTCGCGTGTATATGCGATGACTTCGTTTTTGTACGATGATTCCGGCAATCCAATCGGCGGAAGCGTAGTCGCGGAAAACGGCGCGGACGACACGCCGTCTATCATAAGCTTCAAGTATACCTGCGCAAACCCGAGAGACACCATATCGTCCTTAGTAAATTTCGGCGCGAATTCACGCTCAAAAATTTCAGCGTCAAACGCACCAATACGGAATGTTACCATTGTCCCAACATTTCCAAAGACTGCCGCGCGCACTTCCTCGGGCATCTGCTCCACATACTGATGCGCAATCGTCAGGTTCAGTTTGTATTTTCGCGCCTCGGACAAAATATCGGCAAATGATTCATTTGCGAACGATTGAAATTCATCAACGAAAAAATAGAAATTTGGCAGGCGCGACATCTCTTCTTCCGGCGCGTCCGCTCGACTCATCGCGGCAAGATATATTTTAGTTACCAACATACTGCCCAAAAGCGTCGCGTTTTGATCTCCCACTCGTCCTTTGGAAAGATTCATGATGAGAATTTTTTTCTCATCCATGAGCTTTCTAATGTCAAAAGCCGAATGCGGCTGGCCGACAATATTCCTCACCAGAGGATTACTCGTAAACTGGCCGATTTTATTCTGAATCGCAGGTGTCGCTTCCTGCGTATAACGGTCAGTGTACTTCGCGTATTCGTCAACCCAAAACGATTTCACCGACGGGTCTGTGATGTTGTCAACTACTTTCTTACGGTACTCCTTGTCAACATACATGCGATTAACACCGAGCAGAGTCGCGTCCGGATACTCAAGCAGTGCAAAAAGCGTATTTGACAAAATGTATTCCATCCGCGCGGACCATGCGTCCTGCCAGATTTTTTTAAAAACACCCATTAGCCCAGACACGACGAGATGCCGCTTGTCGTATCCCACATCTTCCATGATGTTAAATGACATCGGGTAATCGGTATCAAACGGCGCGAAATATACTATATCCTTGATTCGTTCTTCCGGCACATATTCAAGGAGTTTCTCCGCCGTACCGCCGTGCGGGTCAATAAATCCAACACCGTTGCCGTCTCGGATATCCTGTATCGCCATGTTTTCAAGAAGCGTGGACTTGCCCATGCCGGTCTTTCCGATGACATACATATGCCGCGTCCGATCGGCAGCCTTTATACCGAATTTCTTGCGCGCGTTCCGATAATCCGTTTCGGCAAAGTAGGTTATATTGTTGTTATTATTCGAAGGAAGGGCCATATACATGTTTTATTGTACAACAGATGCAAGAAGCCAACAAAGTATAGGCCTGCCTACCTACCGGTAGGCAGGCGCATGTAAAGTGCCGGACAAATCAGGTTTTTGTCTCTTTTTATTCACCATTTACCGTCCTTTCTGTAAGTAGTGCGTCTCGTTCATACCGCACCGCAGGGTCCCACAGCATCCATGAATTAAGCCCTGCATCATAGACCGCCTGTATCTGAGCGCGCACCTTTTCGGCATCATATCTGCCGCCATAATCAAAATCCTGAAGCCACGGACGAAGCTTCTTTGGAGTACTACTTGCGGCGACAAGACGATACACGCCGCGGTCCATGGCATACTTCACAACTTCGTATGGATAGTGGTTCGGATTGTCATATCCTATGAACCGCGGCGGATAGTGCGAGGGATACACCATCGGCGAAAGGTAATCAAAATAGGGCTCGGCGTATTCCAAAATCTGTCCGATATTTAAGTCATCGTTATTGGTCGTCGTCATACCAAAAAGGTCCGCGGAAAGCACCGCGCCGTCTGCGCGCGCGCCGGCAAGACGCTCGGCGAGTCCTGCAAAAAATGTGCGCATTACTTGTGCTTTGCCTAGAAGCGGGTCACTGATAATATTCTCCTCGCTTACCGGATAATAGATGTCCTTCATATTGCCGTCTGACGGAAAGCGTATGTAATCAAAATTTAGCTCGTCAATCCCCAACCGCCACGCTTCCTGTCCAACAGCGACAATGTAGGCAAGTATATCTTCCGCGCCCGGGTCAATATAATGAAGCCCTTTGTAATCGCTCCACACGGTCCTGTCGGATTCTTTCTGCACAGCGATCTCCGGATGCTTGAGCGCATACCATGGGTCTTGGAAAACGGTAATCCTACCTATGATGTAAATACCATACTCGTGGAATTCGTCGGCAATCGCGGAGAGGTCTCCCGCGCGGCATCCATCACCGCCGTTTTCACGAAGAAGCGCGTGGTCGGAGGCAAACGCGATAGTGCCGGTATAATCCTTGATATCTACCACGACCGCGTTCAGCTCCGTCTCATTAATAAGCCGAATTACCGACTCCCGATAGCGTTTAGTCGCAAGCGCGCACTGTGTCAGATAGACCGCGCGCACAGCTTCGGGCGACTGAACATGCGCAGCGCGGGACGGAGGCAACTCTGGATATACGACAAGCGCGCCTACAAAAGCGCGCCGCGCGTAGATATCGTCAAGCGCATACGGCATGAAAAGCGTTGCAAGAATTATGACACTAAAAAACGCAGTTGCAGAAGCTCCGTATGAGCTTCCAACCGCATTGTCAATCCGGCGTATATATGTATTTAATCTATTTTTCATTGCAACAAAACATTCACTTATACGCGTGGCATAGATGAATCTGCGGTATGCTCATTCTGTGGAAAAGAATCCGCGTGTCCCGATGAATGCGACATCTCTGCCGTCGCGCCTTCAAGATTGGCTGTGTTGTCTGTACCACTGCTCCTCATCAAATATCCTTCACTAACCAACACTATACCGAGCACTGCAAAAAACACTATTCGGACACTTGCCGGAAATCCTAGAAACGAAATAAGAAACACGAGCACGCCGTATGCAATGATGCGTTTTGAAACCTGCATATACATAGAGTATACCCTGTGGATGAATTACGGAAAAGTACCACGCCAAAACACGCCACATTTATACCTATAATGGGGAACTATCGCGCGCCGGAAACCATAACCACAAACTCCCCACGAACTTTATCGGGGTTATCCATAAAAAACGACGCGACGGCTGCGGGAGAACCTGATACAACCTCTTCAAAAATCTTCGTCAACTCACGCGCAATCACAACCCGCCGCACAGGAGAAAGCGCCTCGGCAAGCGAGCCAAGCGTTTTCAGTATCCGATGCGGCGATTCATAAAATACCACAGTCCGCATTGATGCCGTGATTTCCGAAAAAAGCTTTGCGCGTCCTTTTTTATGAGGCAAAAAACCAAGGAAAAGAAATTCTGATGCTGGAAGACCACTTGCTGAAAGTGCTGCAGTTACGGCAGATGGTCCTGGAATCGGAACGACTAAAAGATGTTCGCCGAGCGCTTCTGTAGCGCGCGACACAAGGAGCGCTCCGGGGTCAGAAATTGCCGGTGTCCCGGCATCGGATACAAGCGCAATATCTTTTCCTTCTTTCATATAATTGACAATCTTTTCTATTTTTGCAGGACTACTCCTCGCATGATAACTTTCAGTCAAAGTGGTAATGCCGTAGTGTTTGAGAAGTTTTTTAGTAACCCGCGTATCTTCACAGACAACCAAATCAACCGCGCGAAGCGTCTCAAGCGCGCGCGGTGAAATATCTTCCAGATTCCCGATAGGGGTGGCGACAATGTAAAGTGTGGACATATGTTGGTGCGCGATCCAGGACTCTTTCCCTACGGGAACGGTACAGTCTTCGTATTTTTCGGATTATAAATCCGAAAAAATATACTCAGACTTTTCGAGTCCTGAACGCAAAGCGCGCAGGCGCTTTGCTCTCGCGTCGAGCGTTTCGCTTCGCTTCACGCTATGCGCGATCCAGGACTCGAACCTGGGACCTCGTCATTATCAGTGACGCGCTCTAACCACCTGAGCTAATCGCGCAACTTCTATCATTTGATTTTGTTTGAGACGAATGCAAGCATGCTTGCATTCGCCACGCTATCACCGCGCCGGCAATCTCAAACCTTCACACATCGCCTAGAACCTTACCAACATACCAAAAAATAACTTGACAGACAACATTGTTTGTATAAAAACGATATTTCTGGTATAGTATTTCTGTTCTTTCGGCGTCATATGTGGCGTCATATATTACAAACCAACACAGAGGGAGATATGCGATATGTGTACCAGTCGTCTGAAACGAAGCCGGAAAAAAAGAGTTATATCGCACGCGAACGGAAACGGCCACAGTAAATCATTAAAAATCTCCGCGGCAGACAAACTAAATAAAAAACCATCCGGTTTCAACACAAAAGACGACAAAAATATCCTCGGAAAACCGCTCATAATGCCTGCGCGTCGCATATGTGGCGCCATCCAGCAATTAAAAGACAGATATTCGCAGCACCGAACATTAGAAGACATTCTCTCAATATAAGTAAACCCCGTTCCGACAATTGTCGGAACGGGGTATTTTCTTCAGCCGATGCCTGCTCGATCCCTGCGGGACCAGTCTTCAGGTGGTACTTTCCGGAGAATGTACGGCTTCCCTTCTATTTTGAGCCGCGCATATTCTTCGCACCCTTTTTCGACTTCTGTATTACTCTCAATGACTAACACGGACAGGCATTGTCCGTTCACAATAGAAACCCTTACCACTGGCTGTGTCAACGGATTTTGACCGTGATTTTTCACAACAAGCCCCAATGCGAGAGCCGTCACTGCCAAAATTAGAAAAGTAACTGTCGCTTTCATTCATCATCCTCCTTTTCATAGATAAGAAATGTCACTAACACAAATAATATCTCCCAATTCCAGATTGCGGCCAATATTGTCCAGAAGCTCTGTGACAATACTGCGACAAAACAGCCCGTCAAAAACATTCCCAGCGCGAGAAGTGTCCACCACGCCCTCGCATACGAGACACACATGGCTCTCATGGCTCTTCTCCTTATATTGTATTATTCAATGTCTCGTAAAAGAGTATCATATTTTTTTGTATATGTCAATATCTTAGTTGGTTGTTCGCATGTTTGATAGCGTCGCGTGAATGAAATAATAGGTAAGCGATAAGTGGCGCGACGGTAAGCGGCATGCAAAAACCCCAGCCAAATTGGTTGGGGTTTTTGCATATCCGCGCTTTCTTTTGTTCCGTTATGGGTCCTAACTTAGGGCTCCAGGACCAACACCCATTTTCTACCGCGTCTGACGACGCGGCTTCATCGCCATTCAATTTCCTGCTTTGATGGGCAGGAAACGCTCAAATTGGAATACTCCACGCACAGCTTCCGCTACGCGTGCCTTGTTACGACTTAGCTCCTGTCACCGAGCTTACCTTAGGCCCTGCGAACGCAGGGACTTCGGGTATTCCCGGCTCCCTTAGCTTGACGGGCGGTGAGTACAAGACTTGAGAACGTATTCACCGCGGTGTGCTGACCCGCGATTACTAGCGATTCCGGCTTCATGTGGTCGAGTTGCAGACCACAATCCGAACTGGGGCTGCGTTTGAGGGTTAGCTCGGGGTTACCCCGTCGCAACCTGCTGTCGCAACCATTGTAGCGCGTGTGCCGCCCAGGGCGTCAAAGGGACATGCTGACCTGGCGTCATCCCCTCCTTCCTCCCAGCCCGAAACGGATTTACCGAAGTAAACACGCTTTGGGCTGGGCAGTCTCGTCTGACACGTATAACAGACGACGGGGGTTGCGTTCGTTTCCCCACTTAAGGGAACAGCTCAAGCCACGAACTGACGACGGCCATGCATCACCTGCTCTGTCGTCCTTGTGAGAAGGTTCTGCTTTCACAGAACTGTCGACAGAGTTTCAAGCCCTGGTGAGGTTCTTCGCTTATCGACGAATTAAGCCACACGCTCCACCGCTTGTGCAAGTCCCCGTCTATTCCTTTGAGTTTTAGCCTTGCGGCCGTACTTCCCAGGCGGTCCGCTTAACGCGTTAGCTTCGCCTCTCAGAGGGTCGATACTCCGAAAAGCCAGCGGACATCGTTGAGGGCGTGGACTACTGGGGTATCTAATCCCATTCGCGACCCACGCTTTCGTGTTTGAGCGTCAGGAGAGCACCAGTGTACTGCCTTCGCTTTTGGTGTTCCTCATAATATCAACGGATTTCACCCCTACACTATGAGTTCCGTACACCTCTCGCTCCCTCAAGTTGTGCCGTTTCTCCCGCGGTTTCCGCGTTGAGCGCGGAGATTTAACAGAAGACTAACACAACCGCCTAGACACGCTTTACGCCCAGTGATTCCGGACAACACTCGGGGCACTCGTATTACCGCTCCTGCTGGCACGAGTTTAGGAGCCCCTTATTCATGAGGTAACGTCAGTTGCCTTCCTCCCTCATAAAAGACCTTTACACACCGAAGTGCTTCATCAGTCACGCGACGTCGCTCCGTCAGGCTTTCGCCCATTGCGGAAGATTCTCGGCTGCTGCCACCCGTAGGTGTATGGCCCGTATCGCAGTGCCATCGGCGGGGGTCAGGCTCTCACCTCCCCTACACGTCATCGCCTTGGTAGGCCGTTACCCCACCAACAAGCTGATATGCCGCAGGCCCATCTCCGAGCGATAAATCTTTCCCCCTAAGGGATATCGGGTATTATCCCGGATTTCTCCGGATTATCCCCGTCTCGGAGGCAGGTTCCTACGTGTTACTGCCTCGTTCGCCATGCCGCACCTTTCAGATTTC
>PCTL01000015.1:0-2754 GCA_002771515.1 Candidatus Lloydbacteria bacterium CG22_combo_CG10-13_8_21_14_all_47_15
CATTAGGAATATTCTCTCTTTCGGTATTCACATATTTCCTAGTAGGCCAAACAGAAATAAATCAGGTATCAAATCTTTGTATCGTACAAGACATGGACGGAGACGGCATCCCGTCTCTTTCATGTGGTGGAAATGACTGTAACGATGAATCAAGCGCCATATATCCAGGCAGTAAAGAACTCTGTGACGGCATAGACAACAACTGTGATGGAATAATCGACGAGGGATATGACGAAGACGGTGACGGTTTCACGACCTGTAACCTAGACTGCAACGACAAAAACCCGTCCGCATATCCAGGAAACACTGAAATCTGCAACGGTGTAGATGACAACTGCGATGGAACCATCGACGAAGGTTGTGGCTGTAAATCAGGTGAAACAAGAAAATGTGGCACAACGGATATAGGTATCTGTTCATATGGCACCCAAAAATGCACAGGAGGCTCATGGAGTATCTGTGTAGGCGCAACATATCCTTCATATGAAATATGCGGTAATAACACAGATGAAGACTGCAACGGTATAAAAGAAACCTGCCCAGCACCTCCCCCGGGAGCTGTCTGCGGCAATGGACTCTGTGAGAGAGGGGAGAGCTACTCTTCCTGTAGCAGTGATTGCACGCCTCCTCCATCTCCGGGAATTGAAGGCACAACATATCCTTCTCCAAGCTGTGGCAATGGACTCTGTGAACAGGGTGAATCCTCATATTCCTGCTCTGCGGATTGTGGCAGTCCGCCACCGCCACCGCCTCCACCAACAGAGCCTCCAACATCTCCATCAAACGCATATCTCACAAACATATCCTGCGACAGAGGAGAAGCTCCGTATTGCAGAATAACTGTAAACTGGAGAGATAATTCAAACAACGAAACAGGTTTCCGTATTGATAGAAAAACAAGCGAAGGCTCATTTTCAGCAGTCGCAACCATTCCGGCAAACTCAATCGCCTGGAACGATCTCTCGGTAAACAGCGAAAGAACATATATATACAGGATTGTAAGCTACAACGAAGCCGGCTATTCAAGTCCTTCAAATGAAGCCATCGGCACAACACCTCCTCTTCCGGACAGAGATGGAGACGGTTTTGCAGATCAAAATGATTGCAGACCAGACGATCCAAACGTAAACCCGGGTTCCAACGAAAAATGTGACGGAATAGACAACAACTGTGACGGAAAAATAGATGAAGGTTGCGCAACTCCGACCCCGACACCTACGAAGTCTCCGACGCCGACGCCCACGCCTGGAATCAGCGCTGTCGCAAGTTACGACTTTGAAGATGTTGGAAATAAGATATTTGATAAGTCGGGTAATGGAAATAATTTAACGCTTCGAGGTAACGCAAGGCGTATATTTGAAGGTGGTAAAAGAGGCAACGTGCTCTTCTTGGATGGAGATGGTGATTTTGCAGAAAGCGCAGATGGTCTAAGTTCAGGTTTCCCCGGAGAGCCAAATGCAAGAAATTCATATACACTCACTTTCTGGAGAAAGAGCTCTGCGCAAATATATGAAATACACATCTCACGTGACAGCGCTTCATGTCGTATCTTTAATACATCTTCGAGATCTGATTATGTTCTGGTAGATCAAATCTTTGGCGATGGGGGAAACACCAACGAAGCCACAGTCTCTGTTGACCCAAATATATGGAAGCATGTCGCGGTAGTATTTAATGGTTCAAATAAAACACTCAAAGTTTTTGTCGATGGTGTTTTGAGAGCAACTAGATCAATCCCAACCTCTCGTCTAAATACCTGTTCCGTCCCATTCCAGATAGGCGCAAGAGCATATCCTCCTTACGAAAGCTACTTTTCAGGAAGCATAGATGACGTTCATATATATAATACAATCCTCACCGATCAGGAAATTGGCGGCATATATGCAGATGAAAGAGACGGTAATCCACCAACCCCAACTCCAACTCCAACCCCAACTCCAACTCCAACCCCAACCCCAACCCCGACCCCGACCCCGACCCCAACCCCATCAACTAGTCCTCCCCCTCCTACACCCTCTCCAACACCATCTTCCTCGCCAGACCCATCCCTCAAAGCATATTGGAACTTCAATGAAGGAACGGGTAGCGTAGCTTTTGACACGTCAGGAAATGCGCAAAACGCCATTTTAACAAGTGGCGCCACATGGGTAACCAATCCATCCCTCTGCAGAATTGGTACATGTATCGAATTTAACGGAAACGGAGGCGATGCTCGTCCGCCTGCATTTGATATCACTCCAAATATTACGATAGCAGGATGGATAAGGGCGGATGATTTTGGTATAAGTGACGCAAGAATCATCTCCAAAGCTACAGGCATACAGGAACAAGATCACTACTTCATGCTTTCAACCGTCTCAACAGACGGAGGCCAAACATTTGTTCCAAGGTTTAGACTGAAAACAAACGGTCAAACAACAACACTCATAGCAAACTCAGGAGGTAATCTTGTAACCGGAGTTTGGACTCACGTAGCCGCAGTCTACAACGGATCAAATATGATTCTCTACAAAAACGGAGTTGAGGTAGGAAGAACCTCCAAAACCGGTTCAGTAAGCACGAGTGGATCAGTAAACGTAAGAATTGCCGACAATCCGTCAGACGACAAACCATTCGATGGGAAAATGGACGACTTGCGTATATATAATAGAGGTCTATCAGGTGGTGAAATAGCAAATCTTGCTGGCGGTGGTGACGGAGGCCCTCCGCCAACTCCAAGTCCCACTCCGACTCCAACCCCAACTCCATCATCCT
>PCTL01000015.1:2793-3137 GCA_002771515.1 Candidatus Lloydbacteria bacterium CG22_combo_CG10-13_8_21_14_all_47_15
ATGGAGCCCACCGCCAGGTGGAGAAGCCGATATTACTTGCGGTGATGTTCTCGCAAATCACAGACAAACATTTCCCCAAGCACGAATTTATTACCTCAATCCAACTGACGGCAATATAAATAACGGAGGAACAAATCCAAACTCAGATGCATGGCCAAAATTATCTGATGTTGTAGGCGCTAGAAAACTAACAGATGGAACTGTAAAAAGCGGTGATGTTCTCTGTCTTGTGGAGGGAAGAAAAATTTGCAACGGAGAAGCTTGTACACACAACAACGCACCATATCTCCTCATAGGAAATACAGGTTTTAGTGGTTATGTAACAATCATGGGCGAAAAAGATA
>PCTL01000015.1:3152-4359 GCA_002771515.1 Candidatus Lloydbacteria bacterium CG22_combo_CG10-13_8_21_14_all_47_15
TCACCAACTTAGACTCGAAGGCGTAACCTATCTCGATATAAGACAACTAAGAATTAGTCCGTCGTTTACTTGTCCAACCTGTACATTCGGCGCAAACAATCCAGGTCTCATTAACATAAGAGCTTCAGGAAATAACCAAGGTGCAAATATCATTATCGAAAATAATGAACTCTTCCACATACCAATAGCAATGAGTAATGGCTGGTCATATAGTCAATTAGGAGCAATTGACTCTGAAGGGGTATATCTTCGCGATGGCGCAATCAATGTTCAAATTCTCTATAACAACATATACGTAGTTAAAGGTGGCGTAAGAACATCATGGCAGCCGGTATTAGTAAGAGGTAACACTCTAACAAGGTTTAGCGGCGATGGAATGAATATCACAGGAAGCAATGCGACGGTTGAATACAACACCATCCAAGACATTCTTGAAGTCAGTGGAACCCACAATGACTCAATTCAAATCGACGCTAATTTTGCCGGTATGTGTGATCCGAATCCAAATGACGACCAAAATATTTCACATTTTACAAATATGGTCTTCAGGGGTAATCAGATATACGCGCAAAGAGACCCAACAAATCCATTTCCTGGAATAGGTCACGGCATAACAACATTTGGCGGTGTAAGCATCCATGATTCACTTTTTGAAAACAATATTATTCAGGTTCCTCACCAGTGGGGTATAACGATAACCGGTGCAAAAAATGTAATTGTGCGAAACAACACAACTTACGGATGTCATCCAGATGCAGGAACAAGTCCTGGTGTAGTAATCGATTACGATCCAAACGTAACATGCCCACAAACAGGTAATGAGGCATACAATAACATAGCCGCAATAACCAGAGCATACGGCGGAACCACAGGTTCAAATATATCAATTAATCCTTGCAGTGATCCGCTTCAAAGAGATTACTTTATAGACGCGCCAAACTATAATTTTCACCTAAATCCAACTGGCAATCCACCAACCAGAGCAATTGATGGCGGCAATAACAGCCACGCCTCATCAATTGATTACGAAAAAGATGCCCGTCCATACAACGGCACAGTAGATATAGGTGCTGATGAGTACAGGCCTTAAACCTTGACTTAGCAACCTCATGCTCCCTCGTAACATGAACACCCAAGTCTCTCTAGGCATACTCGCAACATTAGGAATATTCTCTCTTTCGGTATTCACATATTTCCTAGTAGGCCA
>PCTL01000008.1:0-828 GCA_002771515.1 Candidatus Lloydbacteria bacterium CG22_combo_CG10-13_8_21_14_all_47_15
TAGAGCGCATTTCAAAACCTCCCCAAGCAAATTAAAATGCAGGCAAATGTGAAGAACGCAGTGTAGATGGACAGATGGTGTTCCCAGCGCACGAGTAACCGTCTATAGTTGCCTAGCCAAGCGAATGTTCGTTCCACTTTCCACCGTTTGCCGTAGTCCTCTTTGAGTTGTATGGTCATTTTTCTGGCATGTACCTGGTCTCGTCTCCGTTTATATGGGATCTTGGGTTGCATACTGCGTTTACGAAGTTCTTCTCTGAGCCACTTGGCATCGTATCCACGATCAGCAACCAGTTTCTTGGCTCGGGTCTGTGGTTTTGTTGCTGTCCCAACGTGAATCTTGTCGATCACCGTGAGTGCAAGTTTGACTTCTGCAGGTTGTGCTGAACAGATGTGTGCCGCAAGAGGAATACCATTCCCATCGACGACCATCATCCATTTCGTCCCTTTACCTTTTTTGGTTTTGCCCACACCAAGTCCCCTTTTTTAGCAGGTGCAAAGCTGCCATCGAGGAATGCCATGGCCCAATCTAGTTTTTCTTCTTGGTTCAAACTCTTGAGTAACTTCTTCCACATGCGATCCCAAACTCCTTCTTCTTGCCACTGATGCAGTCTTCGCCAACACGTCACAGGTGATCCATAGCTTTTTGGCAACTGTCCCCACTGTGCGCCAGTCTTGAGCACCCACAAAATGCCTTCCACTGTTTTTCGATCGTCTGCTCGTGGGCGACCACCTTTTTTAAACCGTTGTTTGGGAAGCAATGGGTGGAGCAACTCCCATTGCTGATCGGACAGGATGTACATAGACATCCATCATACCAAAATTCTCA
>PCTL01000008.1:845-2969 GCA_002771515.1 Candidatus Lloydbacteria bacterium CG22_combo_CG10-13_8_21_14_all_47_15
CCAACACCGTTCACTAGTCCCTGCAAAGAGGTTCTGTTAACACTTGACATTCTTAGCTAAGTTAGCTAATATATTTGCATTATGCAAACTGTTTCCATTCATAATGCCAAAACCAACTTGAGTAAATACATTGCCGCTGTAAAAAATGGCGAGAAAGTTTTTATTGGGGGTTTTGGGAAACCAGAAGTACTGTTGGTGTTAGCTTCACCGGCTGACATTGGGAGTAGTCAAAAGAGGAACTTTTCTATCGCTCATAACAAAGTAGCTGAGAAACCAGATAGCTTCACTGATGAAACCAATGCGCTCATTGAACAAATGCTCGCAGGATCTCAGGAGTAAGTTACTATGAAGATTCTTTTGGATACTCAAATTTTTATTTGGTTGATACAAAAAGATCCAAGATTGGGACCTCAGAGTAAAGAGTTGGTTTTATCAATGACTAATGAGGTATATATTAGTTTCCTGTCTTTTTTTGAAATGACAATTAAATCATCTCTTGGCAAGCTAGATTTTGATGCTTCGGTTATAGGTGATCTAGAGTCAATGGGGGTGATTTTGTTGTCTGGAGATCAAAAAAGCCTCTCAATGTATGCGGTAGCTAATTCTGAAAATAAAGACCCTTTTGATAATTTTTTGATTTCAACAGCCAAGGTCCACAAGTTGACTTTGTTAACGAGTGATCACAAAATCTTATCTACAAAAGCAAAAGGGCTAAAGTTGCTTGATGCTACAAAATAGGTTCCAACATCCCTCACTAATCCCTGCAAAGTTCTCACAACTTATTCTTGCCTATGAGGTGACTCTTTGCTACAATCGCCTCATAAAATGAGGTGATTATGCAAAATAAATACATCTGGCAGTTAGGAAACTGGTCAGATTTTACTTGGCAGAGTGATCGACTCTTGAAAATACTCGGAGCGGCCCGATCTGCCCAGAGTCAACTTTTGACTCAGGTAAAAAACCTAGGAATCAAAGAACAATCTTGAGCCCAGCAAGAGCTGCTGCTCGAAGAGACGCTCAAAACTGCTAGCATTGAGGGAGAAATATACCAAAGAAACTCAGTGAGGTCTTCAATTCTCAAACACTTGGGTTTGCTAGGTGGGAGAGATATGCAGACAGAACCACCTGTTGATGGGTTGGTGCAAGTTTTGCTGGATGCCACAGTGCAGCACCACCAAGTTCTAACAAAGAAGCGATTGTTCTCTTGGCACGCAGCATTGTTTCCCACTGGATATTCAGGGTTTCAACAGATAGAAGTGGGACAGTGGAGGACTGAGGGCGTGGCCGTAGTTTATGGAGCGTTTGGACAAGAAAAAGTGCATTATGAAGGCGTACCTGCAGAGCTGATTGACCAAGAAATGAGCTCATTTTTTACTTGGTGGGAGGACTCTTCGCAAATTGATGGCTTGTTGCGGGCAGCAATCGCTCATTTTTGGTTTGTGATGATTCATCCATTTGCAGATGGCAATGGGCGGTTAGCGCGAGTGTTGACTGAGATGGCATTAGCCCAGGATGAGCAGTTGGCTATACGCTACTATAGCCTTTCCTCTCAAATCATGGACGAGCGGGCGAGGTACTACAAAATGTTGCAGGAGAATCAGGGAGCCTCAAGAGACATTACTTTATGGTTGGAGTGGTTTTTGGAAATGTTTTGCAAGTCGATTAAAAAGTCAAAGCTACTCATAGAAATTGTGCTGGTAAAAGATGCATTCTGGCAGAAGAATAATCAAATTGAGGTTAGTACGAGACAGAGAAAAGTCCTCAATAAACTGTTAGATGTAGGACAAGGAAATTTTGAGGGTGGATTAACCACACGCACATATGCAGCTCTAACAAAGGTGAGCAAGGCTACTGCTTTTCGCGAGCTTGCTGATTTATTGGAAAAAGGAATGTTACAGCGAAACGCGAGTAAGGGCCGGAGTGTTAGGTATGCGCTTAAAATATAGGTTTTTGTTGGCATTTCAAGCAACCAATGCCTTGCGTTATACTACTCTTGGTAAGTCTGGTGGTGGAGCAGAAGGCGCAATCCCTGCTTAAACAATTGTATCCACTTATCTTGGCTGGAAGGAGGTGGGTTGTCAGCCTCTCCTGAAAAAGTCCGATAAAAGCGGTTACTCCAGCCTC
>PCTL01000008.1:2977-5510 GCA_002771515.1 Candidatus Lloydbacteria bacterium CG22_combo_CG10-13_8_21_14_all_47_15
TTGCTCCAGCAAGCTTGGGTTGGAACCCGAGTGAGATGCCGGTTGTCTCGAGATCGAGAGCATATCCAATCGTAGTTGCTTGCTGACTTGGCGACATGTCACAACGATCAATTATAGTAGAGATGTGTGAGATTTCTGTTGAGTTCAAATCTCAACCTGGAGCGTAACTAGCCAAATCCAGTCTTCAGCAGTACACTACCCCCATAAATGAGCACATCGGTTTCGGTTTTCTG
Organism: Candidatus Lloydbacteria bacterium CG22_combo_CG10-13_8_21_14_all_47_15; assembly: GCA_002771515.1. Classification (GTDB taxonomy): domain Bacteria; phylum Patescibacteriota; class Minisyncoccia; order Phycocordibacterales; family 21-14-all-47-15; genus 21-14-all-47-15. The sequence goes on from PCTL01000008.1 coordinate 3,211, forward strand.
TGCTGAAACAGTTCCAAACCCAAGTTACCGCCAACTGGCGTACGAAACGGGGCAAGTTCTCGCACAGCAAGGTTGTGTGGTCAATTCTGCAGCGGGTTTTGGCATGATGGATGCAGTGTGCCAGGGTGCATTTGAGGCGGGCGGCGAGGTACGCGGACTGCGCATAGCCAAGGAAAATGACACGCCATCGAAATTTCTCTCAAGTGTCACGTATTATCCAGACTTTGCCACGCGCCACGAGGCGCTAGTGAAAGCGGGCGAGGCATTCGTTGTACTCCCGGGTGGCATCGGGACGCTGGTCGAAGCACTAACCATTACTCAGTTAAAACGATTTGGCGAACTGCCCTTTGCCGCCCCATTGGTGTTTGTGGGGGAGTACTATCGCGACCTCGACGCATTGCTACAACGTTATGCTGCAGAAGGTTTTGTCAAAGATCGCTTGTCGGATTTGTACACGTTTGTGGAGCAGCCGAGGGATTTGATGGGCGTTTTTAAGCTATAATCATTGTATGAAACTCATCGATCTTACCCATTCATTTATCGACCACATGCCAGCATTTCCTGGCGACCCACAGGCGACGCTCACACCAGTAGCAAATATTGACGAGGCAGGCTACACCGATCACGAGCTCAAGAGTTATATGCACGTTGGTACCCACATGGATGCGCCGCTGCACATGATTAAGGATGGTGAGAAAATGGACGCGTTGCCGCTGGAGCATTTTTTTGGACCGGGGGTTGTGCTGGATGTTCGAGGCAAGCAGGTGATTGATGCGTCGGTATTTGAATCTGTCAAAGTCACAAGGGGCTCAATCGTGCTTTTATATACGGGTTTTGATCATCGAAAACTTGGTGAATCTAGATACATTACTGGATATTCCCCAGTTTGACGTTATCGCCTTGCCAATGAAGCTGCATGCCGATGCGGCGCCGGTGCGAGTGGTAGCGGTGGTGGTGGAAAACAGATAGACATAGCGGTACAATCTGCCGAAATGGAAACAAGTGCTGAGGTTGATCTAGAAGAAAGCAAGTATTATTTTGACCTTGACGGTACGTTATTGAAAGGTCCCGCTTCTTGGGGCGCTTTATTCAGTGAGTTGCTGGCTCGTACGCCATTTGTAACGAGTGGTTATCTTGCAGCACTAAAAAAAGTAACTGAAACATCTCTTCCCGATCTGTCTGTTTGGAGCCCCGCGCAAAAAACTGGACTGAAAGCGGCGTGGAAGCGCTGGTGGCACTCTGGAAGGGAGTTACAAAAGCATGCGAAAGAGATGCTTGAGGAATTAGCCAATCCAGATTCTCCTGTAGTGCAGTTGGCTGTTCTCACTGGTAGAGGCGAGAGCGTCTTGCGAAGACTGACTGAGGCAGAGCTGGAGCGATTAGAGATAATCAGCTATTTCAAATCTGAGAACGAAAACAGAATATTTCTCAAACCGAGTGGTTGGTCTTCGGCAGCGTGGAAGATGGCGTTTTTAAAAGAGCAAGCAGAGAGGTCTCCCAGCACCCAGTTGGTGCTCGTTGAAAATGATGTGCGGACGGCAGTCTGGGTATCGGATATGGCGATGAGTTTGGGGATGCGGATCCAGGTGGTTTTACTTGAAAGCATTGAGACGAGTAGCCTTGTGCTTAAAGCAATTGGTTTGAATAGAACGATATTGCTTGAAAAGGGGATTAGACTAGTAAAAAGTTTGGATGAAATAACTAATCCAGGTTTGAAGACAAAATAAGTTCAATCTCTCGCTGCAGCATTTCCACCAATTCTGGATCCATATATTCGTATTCGTCTGCAATATCGAGTACTTGTAGGGTTGGGAGATTATGTTTGCCAAATTGTTGTTGAATAATTTGCATGTGTTTTTGTTCCATGCAAAGAATGGTATCTGCCCAATCAATGTTGGCTTGTGTGATTTTCCTACGCGCACTTGGACTGGTGCCGACAGATCGTACAATGATATGAGGGTTGTTTTTGTACAATACCTCTGCAGTGAGGCTCCGTATTTTATTGCGAGAGCAGACGACGAGAATTTTTAGCTTGGTCATACCTTATACTATCCTATTGGTGTGAGAACCGAACGATGGCAAAAAGATACTACCGACGACGATCTAAATCAAACATTCCCGAGGGCGTGTTTGTTCTGGTGGCAATCGGTGCACTGGCAGCTTTTTACACAGGAGTTTCAAGTTCAGAACATTTGCTGTCACTTTTGGGAGTAGGCTTACTCATTGTTGTGCTCGGCGCGGTACTTTTTGCAGTGGTCTTCTTATATCGACAGGCGCGGCAGTCTCGATTGTTTTCGCTC
>PCTL01000002.1:0-11880 GCA_002771515.1 Candidatus Lloydbacteria bacterium CG22_combo_CG10-13_8_21_14_all_47_15
CTTTACCGCGATCTTTTCAGCTTCTGCTTCGTCAATCGTTCCGCTGTTTACGAGCGTTCGCGCATCTCCGAAAATACCTTTTGCTTGTTTGAGCGCCACATAGCAGACCCGCTCACTTTTTCCGGTTTGTCGCTCCAGCTCTCGCAGGAGATGCCAAAACCGTTGCATTCCCTCTTGCGCCGTCTTTCCGGCGTTCAAGAGTGCTTCAGGTCCGGAGCGTGTCGTGCCATGGAGACGGAGACCAAGCTCTACGACAAGCATTTTCACAGTTTTTTCATCAAGGCGCGGAAGTCCAAGGTCTTCAAACATCATTTCAAGTATTTCTTCCATATCAATTTCAGTTTCAATGTAATCAACCCCGGGTTCGTTTCCGGCTTTTTTGCCACCAGGCCCTTTTCCTTTGCCGCGTTGTCTGCCAATGATGTCTCCCGGTGAACCTTCGCCCTGCCCTATGCCGGCACCTCCCTTTTTGGCGCTCCCATGTTTGAATTTTGGAATATCAAGCAACTTTATCGGCACTTTCACGGTCTTACCGTGCTTTCTCGTAATGATTGATTCTTCGGAAATAATCCGTGGCAATTGTTTTTTTATGAGCTCTCGCTGTTTGTCACGGTGTCGTTTTGCGTCTTTTTCTCCGCGTTTTGCCGTGCGTTCAGAAATAATTATAGGCATTGTATGCTCCTTTATTCTTGGTTTCAATGAACTTCCTCTGTTTCTACCCGTAAGGGTAACAGAAAAGCCCCTCCGTTGGGAGGGGCTTGTGGATAGCGCATGAGGTCTTATTCATTCAAAAATTCACGCGCCTTATTCACGATTTCTTTAGAACATACGGGACAAAATCCTTTGTCCTTGAGCGCTTTGAAAATATTATCAACACGCTTTGTTTCCTCGCTTCCATGTGGCTTATCCGTTGACAAGACTATGGACAGCGTTTCTCTGCTATCGGAAAGAAGCTTCCGTTCCACCGCTCTGGCAAGCGGGCGATATTTCTCGTATGAGAAAGACGGGTCTTTGCCGGCGCGTTCCAGATATTCGCCGCGTGCCCGCTCCGCCTGCTCTTCAGTGAGCGGAATATGCTGTTCAATAGAGCGCATTAGCTTCATGTTTGCTTCTTTTGGTTTGCCGGTGAGCGGGTCGGTTGGAACATCCTGTAACCGTGTTTTTACAAATTGCCGCTTTGTAGACCGGTAGAGTTCTATCTCGCGTATATAATCGTTAAACAATTGCCGCGCGAGGTCATCATAGGCTTCCAAAAATGCTTGATTGACCATGGTCATCACATACTGGCGGAATTCCGTGACAACGCTTTCGCCCTCTTCCGCGTCAAGCAGTGTTTTAAACCGCGCGAGTTCTTCCGGCGAGTATCCCATCCGATGCTCAAACACATTCCGAAGAGCGTGGATTGTGTTAAGTGGCGTCAGACATCTTGTTTTACGAGATTGTTCCACGATCGCAGAGTTTAACGCCGTCAGAACATCTCGTGGAGTAACTCCGAACATACCTTCCTTCTTTGTCGTATCGGAGTGTACCTGCCCTTCATCCATAAGCTCCCGTATGCTGTGAACTTCATCGGTGTCTTCTTCCACATCCGCAAGGAGCATTTCACCGTTGTAAAGTTTCGCTTTTGTTAACAGGTCAATACCTTTTTGCGACTCAACAAGGCGGGTCAGTATAGCGAATGTCGCAGCCAGTTCAAGCGAGCCGGGAGCGATGTGGCACTTCTTGAGGCTTACAAAATCGCTATCGCGTTCAATCAGCTTTTGATATGTTTTTAACTCATCTTTCACGCGAAGCGGATACGGGCACGATATAATGTGAAATCGTTGGTGCAAACCTTCATTGTCTTTATCGCCCTCAAACTTTTTAAACTTTGATAAGTTTGTGTGGCTGATAATAATCGTATCGGTAGACAAATGCGGGAATGACGAACCCTGTATTTCAAACTCGCGCTCTTCCGCAACGCTGAAAAATATTCCAAGGATATCAGAGGGGTTTTTGCATATTTCCCTCGGTTCAAAGATTCCGCGTTCTCCTTTTGGTATTTTACCGGTGATCTCGTATGCGTACGGGTCAGTATAGCCGCGGTCTGGGTCTGATGTAACGCCAATATTGATGCGACCCGTTAGCGTTGTGATATCTGACGATTTTTCGTCAGATGGTTCAAACGATGTGAGTCCGCGGACTCCCTGTTTTGAGAATGTTAATGTTTCCACTGGTACATCCCACCATCGAATGGTACCTTCTTCCCCATCGGCATAATTTTTTATTAGCCTGTCACGACAGACGGGACACAGGTCGCCTTCAATCCGAATGCCCAATTTCTTCGCAATCTCTTCCCGCATATTTCGCGGTAGAAGATGCAGTGGCTCTTCAAATTTGGGACAACCCTTAATCATGAATACCGGTCGGACCTGATAATGCTCAAAAGCATTCATAAGAATCCGAACAATGGTGGATTTCCCGGTACCCGGAGGTCCCAAGAAAAGTACAACATGCTTTCCGCTTGACGCGCGATGCGCACCGGCTTCCAGATAGTCCACGAAATCTGAAATGGTCTTATCTATGCCGTAGAGCTCGTTTGTAAAAAGTGAATACCGCCTATCTATGCCGTAACACTGCTCGTGTTCCGGAATAGTCTCTACACCGGCTGAAAGTATGATTTCAAGCGCACGAGCATGAGCATTTTGCGCGATTTTCGGGTCCTGTTCAACAAGTTTCAAATACTCTTTGAACGGTATTTCTATCTTTGTCCGTTTCTTATCTTTTTTTTGTTGTATATCTTTGTCTATAATGCCGTTAACATCCAGTTTTGAGTTCTCTTTCCTTTCATTCATAACAAAATCCTCCCTTTTGCGGTGGTCAATATTTTATGTATTTTTTTGTCAAAATACTGTTTGCGCCCTGTTTCCAGAGTACCATATACAAAATATCGGTACATTCTGAAAAAATCTATGTACTTTTTTAATGGGTATGTCAAACAAAACAACCAGCCAATTTGGAAGCTGGTTTTGTCGTCATATTATTGAGAAATGCTATAAAACGCTTGCCGCGTATACGCGCCCTTTGCTGGAAATGTTTTGAAGTGCTTCTACGGCGCGGCGTTTGACACGCGAAAGCTCGGCCGTATCTTTTGAGCCAAACGGACTCATCAGAAAACTCACCACCTTCTCATCGCCTTGCGGTTTTTTTATTTTACCGGCCGGCGTTTTCGGCGAAACGCCGACGCGAAGGCGAATAAATTTTTTTGTGCCAAGCGTACGAATTACGGATTCAAGCCCACGGTGACCACCGGAACTTCTGTCGTACGAAATTTTCAGAGTACCGAATGGCAGGTCAATATCGTCGTAGACAACAACAAGATGTTCCGCTTTTTTTGCATTCGTCACTGTTCGCGCGACGCTTACGCCGGATTTATTCATAAATGTCTCCGGCAGAAGAAGTATCACTGGCGTTTTTTCCACCTTCCCCTTTGAAACAAGAGCTTGTAATTTTTTATCATACTCCCAATTGGAGAACTCATGCCGTTTTTGAAACGCGTAGAGAATCATTCGGCCTGTATTATGCCTGCTATTTGCGTATTCTTCTCCCGGATTTCCGAGACCGACAAATATATATGCCATACGCACAGCATATCATAAGTGCCGTCTTTTTCAGTGTACTAGATGTGCAATACTATTGTGTGGTATAATCGCCCCAATGGAGAAAAACGAAACCGAACAAACAAATGAATCGGAAGTATTTCCGGAAGCAGAGACGCTGAAACAAGAATCATCGTTTTGGGGTGAGGTATTTCGTTTCGCGATTATTGCGACTTTGATTGTACTCCCGATACGACTCTATATCGCCCAGCCGTTTATCGTCTCCGGCGCGTCAATGGTGCCCACATTTGAAAGTGGTGATTATTTGATTGTTGACGAGGTTTCATACAGATTTGAAAAGCCGGAGCGCGGAGATGTGATTGTGTTCAGATTTCCGGAAGACCCTAGTACTTTTTTCATAAAGCGTATCATCGGACTTCCGGGAGAAAAGATTGCAATGAAGGGAGGCAAGGTGCAGGTCACAGGGCGGGATGACAGCGTACAAACACTTGACGAAACATATCTTGAAGATTATCCGAATGGTGATTTTGACACCGTACTTCTTGGCTATGATGAATATTTTGTAATGGGCGACAATCGGAATGCGTCCGCGGATTCGCGTATCTGGGGCGCGCTACCTAAAAAACTAATAGTTGGCAGGGCGCTTGTCCGTCTCTTTCCGCTTTCGGATATTGAACTGTATCCTGGCGCGATACAATAATCTTATGATAAAAAAACAGCCGAAACCAAAAGGCCCGTTCGCGAATCCAAAAGGAATGCGCGATATTATCGGCGATGATTACTACCGCTACCAAGGCTTTTTTGAAAAAGCACAGGAGATAGCTGTGTACTACGGCTTCAAGCCAATTGAAACGCCGATGCTTGAAAAAGAAGATGTGTTTACATCCGGTGTCGGCGAGGATACCGACATTGTCCAAAAAGAAATGTATACGCTAAAAACGAAGGGTGGCGACAAGCTCGTACTGCGCCCTGAGGCGACTGCAAGTATCGTCCGCGCCTACATCCAGCATGGCATGCAGTCATTGCCCCAGCCGGTAATGTTTTATTACTACGGGCCGCTCTTCCGCCACGAGCGTCCACAGCGCGGACGCTTTCGAGAACATTATCAGTTCGGGCTGGAAATCCTCGGAACAAGTAAAAGCGTCGCCGATGCGCTTATTATTCAGACAATTGTTACAATTCTTAAGGAAGTTGGCTTTTCTGATTTGACAGTTTGTGTAAACAGTCTTGGCGATAAAGAATCACGAAGCGCATATGTAAAAGAGCTTGTCTCATATTATCGAAAGCATGCTGGCAAACTATGCACGCACTGTCGCGAACGCCTAAAGACAAACCCGCTTCGGCTTCTGGATTGCAAAGAGGAAAAATGTTGGACACTCAAAGCGGGTGCGCCGGAATCCGTAACCTACCTTACGCCGGATTCAAAAAAACACTTCAAGGAAGTGCTTGAGTATCTTGAATCAATGAATATTCCATACACGATTGATTCCACGCTTGTTCGTGGTCTTGATTATTATTCGCAGACGGTGTTTGAGATTATGGATAGCACTGGGCCGAAAGAAACAACAGCGCCGGAAAACACTGAACAGAGCGAAAATAATACTGACAGCGTCAAAGATACAGCAGACACCGTCAACAAGGAACCGGACGACGCGGAGCCGAAAGCGCTTGCCATCGCCGGTGGCGGAAGGTACGACTCTCTCGCCAGACAGCTTGGAAGCAAAAAAGACATACCTGGAGTAGGTGCCGCTATCGGGGTGGACCGTCTGCTTATGCAAAAGTATGTTAAAGATATTATGCCGAAAATTTTTAAAAAACCAAAAGTATATTTTGTGCAGCTCGGTTTTGAAGCTAAGCTGAAAAGCTTGCCGATACTTGAAACCCTTCGTAAAGCAAAAATCCCCATTATGCAAGGTCTGGCGAAAGACAGTATCGCGGCGCAACTTGCGACAGCAGAAAAACTTAACATCCCGACGGTTCTTATTTTCGGACAAAAAGAAGCAATGAGTAATACTGTTATCGTGCGGAAACTCGATACGCGCTCGCAGGATACCGTGTCTATTGATAACCTTCCGGCATATCTTAAAAAATTGAAGTAACTTGCCCTTCTAGTGTTTGCACAGCTAAAATGCGTGTGATATAGTATTTTTCTATGGCAGTCAGTGTTGAAGTAACTAAAAGCCCTAATGAAAGCACTTCGTCGCTAGTGCGTCGTTTTACGCGCCGCATGCAGGGTTCAAGCATTCTCCAAACCGCTAAAAAACGCCGGTATTCTCAGCGGAAATCTTCTGATTTCAAAAAACGCAAAAACGCGCTTCGCAGAATTAGCAGACAAAAAGAAGTGGAGCGCCTGAAAAAACTTGGCAAGCTCTCCTAATTTTGATGCATTTTTCGTGTACCAACACGCTTAAAACAGGCAACCCGTGCAAAGCGGGATTGCCATTTCGCGCTATAAAGAAAGCTGTGCTGGGCACACGCTATACGGTTAGTCTGGTATTCGTAGGAGATGCGCGTTCGCGTACTTTAAACCGCACTTATCGCGGCAAAAATCGTCCGGCAAATATACTCTCCTTTCCACTTGCAGCGGATGAAGGTGAGATTTTCATAAATCCGCGTCAAGCGGCGCGCGACGCACGGAACACCGGCATATCTGCGCGCGATTATATTGGTATTCTCTTTATTCACGGTCTATTTCATTTGAAAGGTTATCTGCATGGTAGTACAATGGAGCATGAAGAGGCGCGTGTACAAAAAAAATTCAAACTCAACACATAATATCTCCTTGCAGCGCCGCACCTTTTCATCGAAAAACAGCAACTCTCGTTTGCGGTTTTTCAATTTTCATTTTTAATTTTTGCACATATCGTGCCACGCTCCATTATTACAGGTATTGATATCGGCACTTCCGCAATTAGGGTGGTGGTGGCCGAGCGAAACGGTGATACTATACCGAAGATTTTGGGTACTGGCATGAGCGTATCGCGTGGCCTGCGACACGGCTATATTACACATTACGATGAAGCGGTGAAAAGTATACGCCTCGCTTTTCGCGCCGCAGAAAAAGCCGCCGGTCACCACATTCGCGAGACATTCGTCGGCATTGGTGGTATTACGCTCGGTTCAGAGGGACGGCGCGGCAGTTCAATTGTCTCACGCGCCGACGGCGAAGTAACAGATCTTGATGTAAGAAAAGCAATTGCCGATGCGGAAACTAAACTGGAAGGCCCGAATCATCACGCCATTCATTCCGCGCCAATCCGCTTTTATTTAGATAATCGTGAAGTGCTTGGACGCCCGTACGGTTTGAAAGGCACGAAACTTGAAGTGGATATGCTTTTTATCACATCTCTTTCCCAGCATGTGAATGACCTTGAGCGCGCAGTAGAGGACGCGGGTGTCGCGATTGCGGATATTGTGCCGGCGCCACTTGCCGCGAGTATGGTCACGCTTTCGCCGGAGCAGAAGATTGCCGGCGTTGTACTTGCAAATATCGGTTCTGAGACCATCTCTATCTGTGTGCATGAAAACAATGCCGCGACATCACTCAAGGTATTTCCCATCGGCGGTAGGGCTATTACAAATGACATCGCTCTTGGCTTAAAGATACCATTGGAAGAAGCTGAAGATATCAAATGTGGCGGTGAAGCCGCGTGCCGCTACCCTGCCCGTAGATTGAATGAAATTATTGAAGCACGCCTATCTGATATTTTTGAATTGATAGATGGACATCTCAAACAATTAAAGCGGAGCGGGCTCTTACCCGCTGGCATTATTCTGACCGGCGGCGGCGCGAGTATCGCAAGAATAGATGAACTTGCAAGAAGCATGCTCCGTCTACCGGCTCGTCTCGGAATAATCACTGGACAGGAAGCCGTAGAGTACCGTCCGGAAGATGCGTCATGGGCTGTGGCATACGGCCTATGTCTATGGTCACCCGAAAACGAAGACACACAAGTGCTCAAACATTGGTTCCGGCGGAATAAGCAAGCGGCACTGGACTTGATGAAGCGATTTCTGCCGTAGTTTCTTTTGTAATATCTGCATAATACCCGCACCTGAACATGACTGAACAAATTCATGCGATTTTTGTCACGCAAGTTGGGCTGACTTTATTTCTTTTGTCAAGTTTTCTTTTATTTACTTTCTGCTAGTATTTTCCCTATATTGCGCTGGCTTTTGGAATTGACGAAGCATGTTTTGTGCAGTTTCGTACCGTAAAGCAAGCTGGTAAATACCATAATTTTCTATATGCCAAAAATCCAACCAGATGTAGAGGCGTTCGCGCGTATTAAGGTTATCGGCATCGGCGGTTCGGGCACCAATGCGGTTAATCATATGGTTCGGGCAAATGTCAAGGGTGTTGAGTTCATCTCTGTAAATACAGACGCGCAGGACCTACATCACTCTCCCACCAAAAAGAAAGTGCATATAGGCAAAAACTTGACGCGCGGCTTGGGTGCCGGTATGGACCCGGATTTGGGTAAACGCGCTGCTGAAGAAACCATAGAGGAAATCCAGAGCATCACAAAGGGCGCGGACATGGTGTTTATCACCTGTGGTATGGGTGGTGGCACTGGCAGTGGAGCTTCACCTATAGTCGCGAAAAAGGCGCACGAGCTCGGCGCGCTGACAGTGGGCGTGGTGACCAAACCATTTTTCTTTGAGGGCACCCAGCGTATGCGTATTGCCGAGGAGGGTATTGCAAACCTCTCTCGCGAAGTAGACGCGCTCATCACAATTCCAAATGACCGCCTTCTTGCCACTGTGCAAAAAGAAACAACTGCCGTGGAAGCATTTGCCATGTGCGACGACATCCTCCGCCGCGCGGTGGAAGGTATTTCCGATCTCATCACTACGCCGGGCATCATCAATGTTGACTTTGCCGACATTAAAGCAATTTTGAAAGATGCAGGTTCAGCGCTTATGGGCATAGGTTTTGGCACGGGTGAAAAACGCGCGGAAGAAGCGGCGCGGAGCGCAATCAATTCCCCATTACTTGACCTTTCTATAACGGGCGCAAAAGGCGTGCTATTTGCGATTGCCGGTGGCGAAGACCTGACACTCAATGAAATAAACGAAGCCGCGAAAACTATCACGGAATCCATTGATAACGACGCCAAAGTCATCTTTGGCGCGGTCAAAGATGATAAACTGAAAAAAGACGAGGTGAAAGTAACGGTTATCGCATCTGGTTTCCCGGAAAACGGAACAGCAAAAGCCACCTCTCTTTTCTCTTCTGCCGGCGTAGCAACTGCTAAAAAGGATGGCGGTCATACGGACACCCCCACAACGCCGATAAGGAAATCGTTCGGTGATGATACTGCCCGCGGAATCAACAATTCTCTAATCACACCTACAGAGAAAGTTCCTGAAAAGAAGAGCTCGGAAAAAACAATTGACGAAGCTGGGGATGACGATTGGGCTGCGATTCCGGCTTTCCTGCGCCGAAAAAAAGATTAACCGTTGGACTGCAATGATTGTAATGATGTAATTGTGAGCCGTTCAGGCGCTTTGCACCCGGACGGCTTTTATTTTTACCGTTTACTACTATCTGTTATAATAAAAATATGGACTATGACCTTATCATTCTAGGCGGTGGGCCAGCTGGCGCGGGAGCCGGCGTTTATGCCGCAAGAAAAAAATTACATACCGCGCTATTAACCAAAGAATTCGGCGGGCAGTCTGTCGTATCGGAAGATATCCAAAACTGGCTCGGTTCGCCCTCCATTTCCGGAGAAGAGCTGGCAAAAAGTTTTAGAAAACATCTGGAAACATACGCCGGCGACATTGTGGCAATCAAAGAAGGAGAGGAAATACAAAGTGTTTCAGAAATAGATGGCGGATTCCAAGTGGAAACTAGCGGTGGTGTGCATACCGCGCGGGCTATTCTCGTTGCCACCGGCAGTCACCGGCGCAAGCTAAATATCCCGGGCGCAAAAGAATACGACAACAAAGGCATTACCTATTGCGCATCTTGCGATGGACCTCTCTTTGCCGATAAGGATGTGGTGGTGGTTGGCGGCGGCAATGCCGCTTTTGAGACGGCCGCACAACTTCTTGCATATACAAAAAGCGTAACGCTACTTAATCGAAGCGGAGAATTTAAAGCGGATCCGGTCACGGTTGAAAAAGTTCTTAAGCATCCGAAAATGACGGCACTCAAACATACCGAGCCGATTGAGATAAAAGGCGAAAAATTTGTGTCTGGCATTGTATATAAAAATACAGAGACCGGCGAGCAGACAGAAAAATCAGTAGAGGGCATATTCGTAGAAATCGGGGCAATACCGACAACTGACTTTGTTAAAACACTTGTCGCATTAAACAATTTTGGCGCGGTTGAAATAGACCCATGGACGCAACAAACATCAAAAGCTGGTATATGGGCCGCCGGCGACTGCACAAATGTACGCTACCACCAAAATAACATTTCTGCCGGTGATGGCGTTCGCGCCCTAGAAGATATCTTCAATTGGCTTCACGCAAAATAACCACAAAACCCTTGAGCCACCAGCTCAAGGGTTTTGTAAGTGGTGATCTAATCATATCCTTTGCGCGAACTTATTTCGAGAGCTAATCGCACGCTCCGCGTGCGTGGTGGCTTGAACCCGCCAAGTACGCTCTCCGACCACGTGCCAATGCTAGGAAAAAGTAAGGGCGTGATTCAAATGCAATACAAGGCGGCGCCTCGCCATACAAAATTCTTTGCTGATTGTGCCCGCCGGATGTGGACACTATCTTATCCTAATTATTTCTAAAAGAACAAGAGCAAATAAGTTCAATATAACCATTCGGGCAACCAGATGATTTCTTTGTGTCTCTAAGAAATTTATAAAATCCTCAAATCCTCTTTTATGTCCATTGTAATGTGGTTCTGCTCCACCCACCGTCACACCCCTACCTCTAAAATTCTCATCAAGAAATTTTGAACCTAGGATTAGATACTGTTTTGCTTCTACGATTTTCTTCTCCGTCCATTTGATTCTAAACCAATAGAAAAGAACCAGCGTGACTATAAACACCACTTTAAATCCCCACGACAAACACAAGAAAGTAAATGTCCCGAGGCCAATAAAGAGTATTTCTCCAACATCAATAAAATCGACACTGCGGAAGTAATCCTTGTCCCATTTACTTTTGTAGGCACAAACATTTTCTGTAGAGTACTCTTTGTATTTATTTTCAATGTCATCCATGTTGTTCTGGGGGGTACAAACAACTGCTAGAAACTACCAGTGGTACAATTCACATAGGCTTGGAGGCCAACTCCACCGTCTCCACTTATAGTGCATCGGGTCGTCTGCGGTAAAGACGGCAAGGTGATGATTGGGGACGTGTATTGAACCGGTGAACTGTAAGACGATGTATTTTGATCTATGTAAGCTCGCACTTTATCCAGCACGAGCCCTATAAAGTTATCTATTTCGGATATTTTCTCCTTCGTACTATTTTGGGCATCTTGAATTGCGCCCAGATAATTTTCAAATCTATTTGTGCTGAAATAGGTGATTTGAAAACTTTGCATTGTGTCAAAACTGACCGGCTTGGTGTCGCTCTGAATTGACGCGATTGTTTGGTTGATTTGGTTTATTTCATTCTGGAGTATGTTGGGAGCAGTAGTTTCAAAATATACTTGTTTTTCACTCAGAACTTTAATTGAAGACAAACAATAATCGTAAAGCAATCCATAAGTCTCATCTAGCGTACTACCCGTGTTTAAAGGAATTGCATTGGCAAATTGTTGCAAAAAGTCCTTTTCCTTTTTTATAAAACCCGTGGAGTTCTTGCTAAAGCTTTGTATCCTAACGAGGTTGTCTTTGGCTCCATTTAGAATTGCAGTAGTTTGCTGTTTGTAATCAGAAACGGACGCAACGTTTTTATTCTGTGCTTGGGTTTGGACTGGTTGAGCGGGAGGTAATGCCGTCTTTATCGGCACTGGCGTACCTGTTTTCTTGAGATTTTCAACTTCATTTTTTAACAACTCAAATTCAGTCAACTGATCGTCGGCATCGTCGGTCGTTGTCGCGCTCGAATTGTTAGTTGCTGTCGTTGTCGCGGCCACAGGTTCCGAAGCATTTTGCGGAGATTTTTGGCCGACTTCATATGCAACATAGCCAGTACCACCAAGCACAACAATGCCGATAAGTATTGCAATTAAAAACGGAATTTGAATAAATCCTCGTTGCATATTATTTGATGAAATAATTTATATCTTTACCGTAAGCCCTCACTCTGGCAGAAGTTTCAATTTGGTGACCCCACCGGGAATCGAACCCGGATT
>PCTL01000002.1:11964-12598 GCA_002771515.1 Candidatus Lloydbacteria bacterium CG22_combo_CG10-13_8_21_14_all_47_15
ATATTTATAGCTATGGGCAATCTATAACAATCTGCAATCTTTAATACCAAGCAGATAGAAAGGTTTATCAAGCAGATAGGTTGACAACATTCGTCTATGGTGTATAAAGATATTCAGACTTCTGATTGCCTGTTCTTCACTACCACTCCCCCCATACGCACCCGCCCGATGAGACAAGCCATTCTCTTAACCTAGATAGGGGGATTTTCATAAGGGTCCACAAGGGGCTACCTCCTCCGGCTCCTTAATAGCGGACCCGAGAGCGGCATTGTACTCATCACGATGCCGCTTTTTCTTTTGTCTTTTTATGTCTTTTTAGCGTACCGGCATTAGAATTTTTCCATATGCGGTTTCTCCAGCGTTACCGGTTTAATTCCAATGGCCTCTGTTGTATCGGTAATCCGCACTACATCTTTATCTATCTTTCCCAATTCTTTATAGGCGGTATTGTAGTGGTTAATCGTTGTGCCAAGTGAACTGCCAAGACGCTCCATATATTGCTCGTAGCTCCCAATGTGGCGAGCGAGCTCCCCTACCCGCTTTTGAATATCTTTTGCCGATGCTTCTATCTTGAGCGCGCGAAGACCCTGAAGCACGGTCTGAAGATACGCCATAAAGGAGGTTGGTGACACTA
>PCTL01000023.1 GCA_002771515.1 Candidatus Lloydbacteria bacterium CG22_combo_CG10-13_8_21_14_all_47_15
ACGGACTCAGCGAGTCCGATGTTTGTATGTTTTATGATCCAAAAATCGCCGAGGAATTTGGAGAAAACCGCTTTAACACATTTCACCCCTTTAGCACCACTCGCATAAAAATCAAAAACCCTGACGAGGAGGGGTACGGAGAAATAATTATCTCAACCCCCCAGTACAAAAATCTGCATACGGGAGACAAGGGAATCTTATTAAAAAAGGAGAGTACCGGGTACCCTCACGATACGCTAATTGTTCAGGGGAGAATCAACTTCGATGTTATTGGGTGCGTCGGAGCAGTATTTCTCATTCAAGAAGTTGAGCGTGTATTCAATACTCTCCAAATGTACGTATCTGATTTTTTTATCGAAATTTCGGAAATTGAAGAACGAGGAAAGCTTTATGGAAAAGTTTCAATCTCAGTCGAACCTAAGACAATGTTATTAGAGCACGCAGATTCCGAAAGTTACATAGCGGAAGAATTCAATAAGAGAACGCGAGTTACAAAAACACGAACACTAAAACAGCTGATAGATGAGAGTATATTTCTTCCAACCACAGTACGTCTAGTGGAAAAAATCCCACAAAATAAAAATAAAAAGAAGATCCGGATGAGAAAAGTGTAAATAATTATTCCAAAAATCCAAAACACGACACAAATAACAGTTCCTCATCTTCTTGAGAATCACTGCTAATAACCCCGGAGTCAAGTGAAGGAGGCAACGGACACGTGTGCCCCGCATTAAGAGTCCTTGGTGCAAAAACAGTAAAAATCCAACTGAAGATCGTCGCAATTAAACCGACTACGACGACCACATACAGGATTAAAGCCCTGCTATCGTATCTGTATTTATCTTCTTGTCTCATTTTTCCATGTCCATACCCAATAACAATCCACTGTAAAAACAGTATACCGTCTTTTTGTACTTATAACATTATTATATCCACAATTAAAAAGCCAAGTCCAATTTCCTAACAGTCACAATGTCTTCTAATAATTTCTCTTTGTTGCCAATTTCGTCAAAACTATCGTGTACGCTTAAAAAGCTTTCCATATTTTCCCTATCTTCATAAGCTACCTGCACTTGTGTAGTACCAGTGCCAACATTATGTGTAAGAAATAATGAAGGAAATGCACTGTGAGTTAAAAATAGAAATGGTGCGCTCACATCATATTGGAATCCATCCTCATAATTTTTTATCCGCGCATTTAATACCACGGATATTGTTTGTACTAAATATTCCATTTCTGCGCTTAGACCACTGAGCATGAGCGACGTTTTTTCGTACTTATCAAGCTTATCTTTGTCACCAGTTTCTTTCAATTCAGCGAGAGATTCGTATAGATAATTTCTAGTGGCACTTTCATATATAAACTCCTCTTCCTTAAGAAGCTCCCCGCGAGCGTGCGTTGCTATGTTTGGATAATTTAGAGCAAGTTCTCGTGTTTCCTCAAGTGCCACAATCATACCCAGATCATGCTGTATTTCCGGACATACATAAAAAGATAGGGGACGCACCTGAGCATGCCTGATTCCGGCTTCTTCAAATTGACCCAAAATCGGGCCTTCAACGTTTGTAGGAACAAAAAAAGCGTCGCTTACAAGATGTCTCCCTGAGTATACATAGGGTGGATCCATCTCGCGGGCACATACGCTTTCATTCATAACAATTCTTGGCCGAGCAAGCGCGTATTCATACGAGATACCACCAACCATAGACGAAAAGAGTGAGAAAAATTCGTGAAGGTCATTGGTGCCGGAGAGAATGTATGCATTTTCTGATTCCGCTTTAAGATTTTCCAAGAAATTATGTGCTGATATTTGCAAATTGCACTCTACCCTACTCCTCCGGCACCTTTGCCGTTCATCCTCAATATCCTTAACCTCCTCAAATCTTTTCACTACTTCACTTGCAGACCGTAAAAGGCTGTCACGCGAAATTGTTCCCGTGAGAGAGTAGAAGGTCTCTGGCCCATCGTACTCTTGATTCATATATTCCAGTGCTTCATAAAAACGCCTGCTAGATTCAGTGCCGTGTTTTATAGCATTAGAAAGCGCCAATTCGTACGCCCTTCCGTCACCAGGTTCATTGGTAAACAAAAAACGAATGCGGGCATCTTCCAGATATGCAAGAGAATATAGGAAATTTATTGGATAGAGAGCGTCGCGTACGTATTGTGCATGTCTCTGGTCTTCTTGCACACCAGCCAACCGCTCTATAGTTTTCTCAAGTTCAACAAGCTGAGATCGCAGTTCATTAGTATCGGTACCTGCTATGGAAAGTAATGGATCAAACCGAGCTTCAAAATATAACGATTCATAGCTTATGTGTTTCTTATTCACCAAAAGCAATATCAAAATAAGAAAAATAACAAAGATAGTAAAAATTAAAACCCTCGAAGAATAGGTGCTGCGTTTAGTCATTTTTTAATTGTAGGCACCAGTGCTAGGGTTAGTCAAAACAAAACGCTAATCCCAAATAGCCCCATCATGTACATTAAAATATAATTTTACATCTTCTTTAACAGATTCCCCCTTGCCGTCTGCGACAAGGTTCGAAAAATAAACAAAAGGTTCATTACCCAAAATACTTGTTCGCTCACGAAACAGCGGTGGATGATAGCCAAATGTCATATTCCCAACCATACTCAAGGAGGGGAAACCACTACGCGTATAGAACAAATGTGTAGCAATAAGGTCAGGAGCAACTCCATTTTTAACAAGAGCAATATTTCCCAACTCAGTACGCGCGATATTGCCTGGCACAAACTCAAACCCGGCGCTTCGATCTCTCAACTGCAAGGTAAGATCAAATACCTCACTTTCAAGTGTAGAACTTACGTCGTACTTTTCTAAAAGGACATGAGCCGCTTCAAGATATCTTGCGGCATCTGAGCTTTGAACTACATTCTTCTGTAATTTATCTTCAATTTCAAGAAATGCATTTAAAAGATCCGTTTGGCGCGCATGCTCACTAATTGGAGAATTTTTTGCATAATCAATAATCGCCTTTACGGCAAAAACTAGTCCAGAATCACGGTTAATACCCAAACAATTGTAATGATTGAATTCCTCTAAAAGTACGTACTCAACGCCCAGATCGTTAAAGAAACCGAAAAAGTCAACTTCCGAATTTTGGCCAGAGTGTACGAACCGAATGTTGCCCAAGGGAACCACTGACGGCAGGCCTGTAGAGCGTATCCGTGGAGCGAAAATCGGTTTTGCATATGTGTCCCCGATGCATACGCTATCTTCCAATACTATAGACGGCATGTCTTGAAAAAAACGCCCCAAATCATCATGGAACAATCTAACGGATTCTGAAAATGATAATTCATCTTGAGTCAAGAAATTTTCCTTTATCCGCGGTATATCCGGATAAGCAAGCGCGCTTGCGCTACATAATTTCATATCACCCAAAAAACACCCCTCTCTTTCCAAGAGGTCAGTACTTGCTTGATCCATTCTCTTAATTAAATTGCCTATACCTCTAACCGCCTCTTCTCTACTCATTATTTCCTTTGCTGTTGCATAGCTTGGAACATCTTCAGGTACCAGTGCTTCAAAAGCCTGTAAAAAGTCCCTTGCGTCTTCACGGTATGAATCAAGTACATTCCACAACGCTTCTCTGTATACTAAAAAATCCTTAACATCCCCCGAAAAAATAAATTTGCGTCTGGCAATTTCTGCTTTATGTGCCGACTTAAGAAAATCAACAGGGTAAAGAAAGTTTTTTACATAATAACTTTCGTCTTGTGAATCCTGCAGGGTTGCAATTTCTTTTTCTGCTCTCTCAAGAGAGCTAATAGCTTCTGATAGCATCCCTAAATCAGTGCCAGCCAAAGAAAAAACCGGGGCGCGCTGGGCAAGTGCCTTTTGATATGCAAGGGCAAAAGGTATGAAAGATTCATAACCGGAAACCTGTGAGCCATTTAAAGATAAAGACCCATTCTCAACTGAAAAAACTTTTCCTCCAACTACAACATCAGTATTTACACGTGCCTCCAGTAAGATATGCGAAAGACTTTCCGTGGCTGATTTTTTATTTATCACATCAAGCGCTATCGCGCTCAGAAAAATTGCACATAAAAATCCAAGAAAACAAAACTTAACCCAACCCAACTCTAGAAACATTCTAAAATATGCCCCCGCAACTTAAAAAGAAAACCTCATCCTCTTTCCCCTTCTGCGAAACGCACGCCTGTGCAACTGTATTTTTTTGCGAATTGTACACAATACTCGAAAGTTTTTGATGGGCATTATTTGAAAATATTTGCGATAGATTAGAGCCGGTGCCTATAAGAAACCCAATAGTGGCTACAACAAAGCCAAATAATCCAAGAGCAAAAGTCTGTATAAACCTAAGAACCATTTTATCCATACACTATATAGTAGCTGTAAGCAGTTATTATTGTCAATTGACTGCGTCTATCGTCTGTTGACATCATTATTATATAGTATGCAAGACGATGCGCTTCCTCTTTTTCGTACCATCATTTGGCCCAATCTTTTTGCACGAAATAGATCTATATGTGCCAACGGAAACTCCGTCTGCGTAACTTTTTTCCGGCCCGACTCTTATAGAGCTTTCCAGGCTCCTTGCAAACTGATTAAAGTCAAAAGGAATCCGTTTGGGATCCACATGTATCTCAATGTTGGTATCAATTAGGTGTCCCGATTTTTTTTCGTAGCTGTGCAATTCAAAATCATCTGTGACTAAATCGGAGAACAGTCTAAGTACGCGCGCAATCTCATCAGCTCTTATCACGCCTCCTTGTATTTTAAGAATGTCTAAATCAGTACGACCCAAAACAGTAAATGCAAAGTCAGTGTGACTGCACTTTGAATCAAGTATGCTGACCCTGTCACCAATCCTAAACCTAATCAACGGAACAGCACACGGCCAACCGGGGTATGATGTAATTAAAAGGTCTCCTTCTGCACCGGGTACGGGTTCCACCCACTCTCCGGTTTCGGGATGAATCAATTCTAAATAATGAGTGTCCTTCGGATGATATACAGACAGTGGATCGCTTCCATCCATAGGATGACACGGCACCCCAATCGGAACATCTTCTGTCTCACTTGAACCATAGAAGGGAACGATTACCGCATTTCTAAATGTTTCCCTAATATATTCATATAGTCCTCGTGAACAAATACCCCCAGCGAGTTCAATAAAACGTATCTCGCTCGTGTGATTATATTTTTTTAGAGCCTCTCCAGCGATTTTCATGTGATGAACAAAAAATGATATGGCATCAACTCCAATTACTGACGCAAGATGTGCACAAATTTCCGGATTTTGCGGGTCAAATGTAACGGTCGTTGCGCGAGACCCTTGGTTTCGTTGCAGTTCCTCATGCCAATGTGGCATTAAAGGCACCCCAAAAGAAAGAATCGGGTTTTTAAAGTCGTGATACTTCAATCTATAATCAACACCTCTCACTTCTGTACGGGGGCTAAAAAGTGGCGGTTTGCCGCTTGTGCCGGAAGATGCACGAACATGGTCAATTTCTTTTAACGGCAGAAATGACATTTCGGACATTTGTATGGGAATCAGGTCATCCTTTGTAAACGTCGGTAAATTCCTCCACTCTCCCTCAGAAGATACGGAAAATGTATCTGAACTATCTTGGAGGCCGTAAAGCCCACGATAAAAATTACTCTTGGTATGTTCCGTCACAAACGCAACCAACTCATTCCTTTTTTCAAGAGATAACATATCTATATGATAATACCCCATATTAGCTCCTCGGCTCGCCCAGCCGTACTTTTACGGAGTAAGTACGTTAACTAAACTCCTTTGTTTTATAAAAAGTACGGCCGGGTCTCTCCCTACGTCGCTAATAAAATAAAAACTTCCCTCCCGCAGGGGCACTTCTTTTTTTCTCTTGTTGCTGAAACATTTATACTAACCTTATACAAAGGCACCGCGTCTGACTCATTTCCTGTTAGAGAGATGGAACCCTCCAGAGTGTCAAGTGAAAATTCAGATGCGACATGAAAATGGTGCGATTTTCCTCTGGCTAGATGTGAGCACTGCACAAAAAGCGGAATTCCAGGAAATAAGTGCACCTCATGGGCGATATACGAAGTATTCGCATACGAAATCTTCATGCGGTTAATGTCTATATCATTGATCGGGTGTACAACTATCCAATTTAAAAAATCATTGCAATTATGCTCTTGTATATGTTTAGAAAATTCTAGAGCATCATCTGATGTAGTAACAATCGTATTGAAACTCGCATTTTTTATTGCGACTCGTCCGACAGGCATATTGGAGGCATCATTTAAAAATAGAAACGATCCCGCATTTTTACAAGCATAATAAATAAGTGGCTCTACCTGCCAAAATAATGGCAATCTGACCAATACTCCAAGCGCACCTGATGATTTTAGGTGTTCCTCTAGAGTATCCCACCTCCAGTCATCAGCCCTAAAAAACCCCCCACCCTCATAACCCTCAGGACTAAACGACGTTGGAAATATTCTAAAATTTATGCGGTCGGGGATCTTTTCTTGCACTTTCTCCAATATCTTTTTATATTGTTGAAAATCAAGTATTTCCTGAATTTGTATATTTAGCTCTTTGTATTTATGCTTGATTTTAATATCTGACTGTTTTATTAGCGACGTAGGGCGAGTGAAATACAAAAGCGAAGAGAAGCGAGTTTTTGTATTTCCGAGCCGAGGAGCTAATATAGGTTTATACCTAGCAGCTTGCTGCGAGAATGTACGAGCGAAGCGAGTTCCGATAATACCCCGGAGCTTGCTACGGGGAACCTTTATGAATAAATTCTTGTACAAACCCATCATATCAGAATGTATATTAACACAATCACTTGATTTTACCCTTGACCTTCTGTATTCGCCGATGCTACATTTAGCGCATGAATAACAAGTTGATTATATTAATCGTAATTATTCTTGCAGTGGGTGCGGGGTTTTATGTATACAGCGATGATGCCACCGCAAAAGATGACGCGATAAAGATACGGCTTTTAGTTGCGCATCAGCCAGTAAGCGTATTTGAGCGCTCAAATGAGATTTTCGCAAAGGAGCTCTTAAATGGGAGTAACGGCACAATGGAACTAGAGGTACTCAGTCCATCTGACTTTGGATACGAAACTGACATACCGCTTGCCGATGTATACGAACTTATGGACAGTGGTCAAATAGACATAAGTACGGCAATCACTTCCGCATTTCAAAGAGAAGCACCGCGCTCAAATGTGTTTTTAATGCCGTTTTTATTTAGTAACTACGATTCTCTGGTTGGATTCCTAGACAGCGACGAGGCTAAGGAGATTCTTTCAGACATTACTTCATCAACTAGGGTAACCGCGCTTGCCTTTACATTCAGTGGAGGGTTCAGAGTAATTGCTCTCCATGAAGAAGGCGTAGACAGCGAAGAAGATCTGAGCGGGAAAACAATTGCATCTCTGGGAGATGACATAACTAAATCCGCACTATCGCACCTCGGTGTTGAAGTGGTTTCAATAAGCGAAGCGAGCGATTTATCCGCATTAGACGGTACCGAAGTCGCATACACCCGTTTTGCACAGCTTGATAAGCCAACTACTATGAGATCAATTGTTGAGACTGGACACAGCGCGCTCGTTACTACTTTGATTATAAACGATGCTATTTACGATTCTCTCACAACAGAGCAAAAAAATGCGCTCATGGAATCCGCCCAGACTGCGGCAAAAGCAGAGCGAGCGGACTCAAAAAGTCTTGCTGATAAAACACGCTCTGAACTCTTAGAAAATGGGGCGTCTATAGTAGCACTATCAGACGAGCGCAGGCACGAACTTCGAGATGCAAATAACTCCCTGTATACATCTTTTGAGTCTGAGTTTGGAATGGATCTTTTAGATAGAAACCTGTAACAGGAAAGTCCCTCTAGAAGACGAATGTTTTCATCAATGTTTTAATTTTTAGGCAAACTTGTCAATAAAAATGCCCCTAATACGACCGCGCCATAAGATAAAGCCACCGAAAGAACAAGCACTGTATACCCGTAGTGTATAGAGATTATCTGTGCAATTATTCCACCCAGTACAGCAGCCAAGCCGTTTAAACCCCACATCCACGGGACTAAATCTTCCGAAATTTTTCCTATTGTTTTAAGTCCAAACGGAAACAACATCCCCATAGTAAAACTAAGCGGTGCAATAAGTACAATTACTAAGATGAGTCTTTGAGTAAGTCCCGCGGAAAGAAGCGATTCCAGAATAAATTGTTGGACCGGAATCAGAGCCAAAAAAAGTGCCACAATAATTGCGTTGATAATTGCTACAGTACGAAAGAAATTGCTTGTTCTTAGTCGTAGAGTCGATATACTCCCAAGGCTTCCGAATATCAAAATTGACGTGAGTACAACACCAAGTGTATGAGTTGGATTCCCCAGGAAAAAAGGGAATTTCATTACCGAGGCAATCTGAAAGGAGACAGACACTACTCCTAGAAAAGAGAAGTACACCAAGGAACCGAGACGCGTCAGTGTGTTGGCCGAAATCCTTGCCCTAAAAAAGGTCGCGGCGACAACTAAAAAAATAAGTAGCGTTGGCAACAAAAAATAAAGAGGTAATGTATCTGGATTCAAGTTCAACGAAGCCCTGTTACCGATAGGTCTTGTAAGATATGGCCTATCATCAGTGGGAACATTGACGAATCTTGCAAGGTTATTGCCCTCATACATCGTAACAGACTCAAAGTCGCGAGACATTGATTCTTCTCGTATTTTTTGTAACTCCTCGGAGAGAATGTTTTCTGTTTTTGCAATGATAAGGTCTTCTAATCCTCTCGAACCCTCAATTAGAACTAGTTTGTTTCTTGGGTCAATGTCGTTTTTTTCAAATGCTGAAATTACTAATCCCGTGTATTTTTCTTGGGCTCGGTGAGGAAACACAGAGACCAACATTCCATTCGGTTGAAGTTGTCTTAGGTATGTAGAGTATGCCTCAACCGTGTCCACATAACTTGGATATTCAGTAAGAAATCCAAGATTGCCGAATCTTCTGCTCATAGCGTATAGCACTAAGTCGTACTTTCGACTTGTCGTTTCAACAAACTGTCTTGTGTCACCCACGTGCAGACGAACGCCCGGTTGCCCATACGGGTAACTTGTTGGAGTCGTAAAATTTCGTGCAAACTGAACCATTAAAGGATTGATCTCAGTTACGATAATTTCTTCTGATCCGTGCAAAAGGGCCCGAATCACGTCTGAACCGCCTCCTCCGCCTATAACAAGAACCGAGGATATCTTTTCGTTTGATGATTCAAATGGAATGCTACGAAGTCCTTCTTTTAAAAACGACATTTCTTCAATTGAGTCAAAGTTATATAAATATGTTCCGATCGAAAAACAGTCCACGCCAAATTTATAAGCCTTTACAGATTCCGGAATTGTATTGAAAGAGGCATTACCATATTCCGTATTAAATTTATCTGGAAAGAACACGGCATCAACTTGCGAGAATGAATTTGATTGAGTCGCCAATGAATATTCTCCTTCACATGGTATGGAAAAGATATTATAAAACGGCATAAGATAAAAAACGGGAACTAAGACAAAAATGCCGGATAAAAAACAAACCCCCATACGGTGGGCTCGTACATGAAAACTATAAATAATTCCTGGCACGATAGATACAAAAAAAGCTACAATCACGGCTGCGGAAAAGCCTCGCAAATCCATTAGGTAAACAACCGCAAAGACTCCGAGCGCCGCCCCGAATAGGTCAAAAAAATATAATGCCGGAGCTTGGTGAGAATGTAACTTGAATACATATGAAAGCAATACACCAGCAATAAAAAAGACGAACGTGCTTGTTGCAAAAAAGAATACTTCTGCGCTAATTCCCGGAAGTACAGTGTAAAATTTGGTAAATAAAAACGGGGTTGGTGTTACTGCGGCATACAAAAAGAACATTCCTGCCACATACGAATGTTTTTTACCGAAGTTAAATAAGGGAGAAAAGTAAAAAACGAATATACCGCCAAAACCAATGCCCATCATCGCAAGTGGTATGAGAAAGAACTCATAACTAAATCCAAATGCAATCTTTGCTGCTCGTATAACGGCAATCTCGGACATCAACAAAGACATTGTCGTAAAAAAAACAATGCCATATAGCATATATGTTTTGTGACGTTTCCAATTGATCATGTTCGGCAGTTACCATAACAGAAAATCTTAGAAATACGAAAGCCCGTTATTTAGCATACTTACATACTCGTACTAATAAGCTAATGATGTGTTGTAAAAAACGCGACGATTGTATATTATATCCGAAGAAAAAAGAACCGGAGATGTAAGATGTCCTCAGAAATATCACTTCTAGCGATATTCAGTATCGGGTTGGTGGCAGGATTTATCAACGTCATCGTTGGTAGTGGCTCTTCCATTATGATCCCCGCGCTTATTTTCCTTGGTCTGCCGGGGAAAATCGCAATAGCCACGAACCGAATAGCGATGCTCTTCAATAACGGAACTGGCGCCTTACTGTATTACAGAAAAGGTCGCCTGGACCTAAGGACGGCACTCATAATTTCCTTCTTTGCAATGGTTGGAGCATATATAGGCGCAACTCTGCTCGTGAAAATAGACAAAGAGCTCTTGGCACCAATAATTGCTTCCATTCTGCTCATTGAGGCAGTAGTTGTGATTTTTGGTCCTAGAAAAATGGGGTTGGAAGATGAGACCTTTCAGATGACAAAGAAAAACCTCATTTACGGAGCCGTGGCGGGGTTTATTGTAGGCACTTACGGAGGATTCATCGGGATGGCGATGACCTCAATTCTTATATTTATATTTGTCGCGCTTTTTGGCATAACGTTTATAAAGAGTGCGGCAATTGCAAAAGTGCTTACATTTGTCATTTCTGTAACAGCATCAATCGTTTTTCTGAAAAACTTTGATGTGGACCCTGCAACCTGCATTATACTCGCCGTCGCCTACGTAATTGGAGCTTCCATTGGAGTACGCTCCGCAATACAGATGGGTGATGTCCGAGTGAAATGGGTGTTCGTGATAGTCGTTATACTATCGGCGGCCAAACTGTTCTTCTTCTAAAGCTTAAATACGCCCCCTGCTTATTGCAGGGGGCGACGCACTATATAGAGTATTAACCCTATATATGCAAAGCATACAATCACTCATCTATAAGGCTCAAAAGCTGCCCCGCCTCTTCGTAATCATTTTTCAAGGCAAGCGCTTTTTCTAAATTCAATTTTGCATCTTCAGCTTCTCCTTGAATAACAAGAACCTGAGCTACAAGAAAAAATGGTAGCGGATGCGCTCCACCTGAAGCTCCTTGTGCGTTTTTATAGTTCTCAAGGGAATTTTCAAGCGACTTGGTATCTCTTCCTAGTGCCCAAACAAATAGTTGTGCATCGCCAGATAGAATCCAATTTCTATAATTATCAGGCTCTTCATCAGTAAGTTTGCCTGAAAGATTTATCACTTTCTCTGAGACTTCTGCCAAGCGACTTCTTTCCATTTCAGACAATGATCCGTGCGCGTTATTTACGATTGATTCTCCTTCTTTCAGGTAAGAGCTCGTGAGCAATCTCATTACCTCGGGGATATCTTGACGAACCAAACTCCTCTCCAAATAATCATTTGCCCTTGTAAGATTCGCGGACTCCTTATTTATCTCAGAAAGAGCACTGTCGTATTGAATTAGAGAGTATGTACGAAACCCCACAAAAATTAGTATAAAAATACCGACAAAAAATAAAAAAGTAGAAACAGTATAGCGTAATAATCGATGCGAATACTTTCGTGTAGACAAAGAAGTAA
>PCTL01000033.1:0-47716 GCA_002771515.1 Candidatus Lloydbacteria bacterium CG22_combo_CG10-13_8_21_14_all_47_15
CAGCGAAACCTTGTCCACCGGCAGAAATTGTCGGGTATAGCATTTCGCAGAGCGTGCAGGTGACTGTGCGCGACCTTGAAAAGGCGGGCGTGCTTCTCTCCGGCGTCGTTGAAAACGGAGCCAACACCGTATCGGGCATTTCGTTTGAGATTGACGATGAAACCGAGTTCAAAAACGAAGCCCGCGAAAAAGCATTTGCTGATGCCAAAGAAAAAGCCCGAGCTATCGCGGATGCTGCAGGATTCCGCATCGGGAAAATCATATCAATCAATGAAAACTTCTTCACGCCACAAATATATGGTGGGCGCGCTGTCTCCTTTGAGATAGCTGATGCTGCGGTTCCGGCACCGTCTATTGAGCCCGGAAGCCAAGAAGTGAAGATTACGGTAAATGTGCAGTACGAAATTAAATAACTCTGTCACTCTGCCATCTGTGCAAGAATGCCCCGCGATAGCGGGGTATTCTTGCACAGATGGCAATAATCACATACAGTACCGATAGAATATCCAAGCTAGAGTAAGGGACGGCACAATGACAAAAAAAGAGCGGAAACGGCACGGCTCCGAGCGGGAATATACATTTATCAGTGCACTCAACGAGCAACGCGCGTCATACGCATGGTTTGTGGCAGACGCGTATAAACCACCGCGGATACTGGACAATAAGGGTATTGATATTACTATCCCTATTCAAACCGCGCGCAAAAGTGTTGACAATTACCTGCAGATAAAAAGCCCGTCAGACGGCGTGAAAAATTTTATTATAAAACACGGCGCGCGTTTCAGAAATTTGTATATTCTTGATTCGGTGCATGATGGCATTCGTCTCGTTCCACGGAAAGACCGAGACGGAGAACAACCGCACAAACAAGAATTTCCGTACATTATCATTGTTATTGTTGCCGAGAGAAATAATCAACAAATGACACACCGCAAGGCAAATATCGTCTTGAAATGGATTGACAGAAAGGTGGCGCAAAAAAAAGCGCATTAAAGGAAAGGGGTTATCAATGGTATAATTGATAACCCCTTTTTATGTACCGTCTGAAAAAATCCTTTGGTATTCGCCCTCATATAGTGTCTGCATCTCACGATACAGGTGATTTATCTCTTTTTCAAAATCTCCTATATTGAGCAATCCAACATGAAGATATCCTTCAAGTTTTTCGCGTTCGGCACGGAGCAAATCATAAATTGAACTCAATACAAACTCATGGTCTCGTTCGTGCACACTTGTTCTATCACCCAATACTTCAAAACAACGACGGCATATGTAATAAACATGCCATGACACTGCAGTCATAATACGCGCTTGTCTGTCGCAATAGAGACACCGTCCCACATGCATCACCTCCTTTGGCGTCATATGATATACTTGACAATGTAGCAACAAACCATTTGACTCTGATAACTGTGCGCTACCAAGCCGTACATCACATATTTATACTATGATACATCGCTCATTCTGGCTTATTCTTGCACTTTCTATATCTTTCGGCACGGCACTCGTTGAATATCTCACTGCCGGGCGTTTGTTTGTGGTCATACCATATGCGGTAATTATACCACTCATCGTTCTTATGCCGCGCTTTCTTTACTATTATTATGCACTCCCACGCGGACGCGGCTCCACCAGACTTTTAATCAACATAGAACGGGCGCTTTTTATAATTGTCGGCTTAAACGCGCCGGCAAGTTTACTTTTGCATAATCTCGGCTTCCAGTATGACCGCTTCCTTCATTTTACAATGGGTATAGCGTATTTTTACGCGTTCATTTTGCTTATTTCCATTTTCTTTAAAAACCCGGGTATGCTGATGCATGGTATTCCGTTCGTCACGCTTATTATCGCCGGCATTGCGATGACATTTCTCTGGGAAGGCGGACAATATACGCTTGACCGAATATTCGGCATCAGCCTTTTTTCCGACCGCGCACAAGATATCACGCGCGATTTCTGGGAAGATGTTTTTTTCGGCATTGCGGGAGGAATTATTTCACTTGCATATCTCAAGAATAGATTGATGCGTATTGTCATGGATATATAAGACGAACAGCGCTCAATCCGGACACTGATATCTAATTTGTACATCTAACCGCTCATTGCCCGAAAAATCCTGGTGGAACAAACCGCATGCCGCTTCGCACACATATGTTTCTAAAAGCGGATTCGCTTAAAAATTCCCATTTCAAATGGCCCCACGGCAAATGCTTTTCTTTTGCACCCCGAATAAAGACGAAGTAAGCTATCGGTTTGAGTTCGGCCGAATATCCCCATGAGCCGGACTCTTTTAGAAAAAAGTGATAGCGTCCATGTGTTTCTTCCATATTCCGCGCTACGACATCGCCGAGTGTGATGTCAGAACGCGCCGGCTCATGCGTGTGCATACTCAACATAAAGAGTTCATACATAACCGGCGTATCGGATGCCTGCGGCGGCAGACAGTTATGAGCTACGATTAGCGTACCGTTCGGTAGCGTATCCCAACCGAGCCCGTATTTCAAAATAAAAATGTTCCAACGAAGGATCTCTTTCGCGTAACCCGTTTCCGTAAACGCACTTTTGGGAAACATAATCACAAAGAGCGCGAACATACAGGCAATAGATGCATGCTTGAGTTTCATGGCTATTCACCTCCTTTTCACCGGACTGCCAAGGGTCCGCGCCATTTTTGTAAAAACCCGTCCGGAAGATACTTTTTCTTGCGGACGGGTTTATTTTTATTCTAGCTTGTACATTGGGCAAAGCTGTCTAATATCACTTAAATCAATGGTCCAGTAGACATGATTTGCCAAAGGTCTCATAGTCTGATTCTTACCAAGGATAAGCGCGCCAAGTTTACCAGGCACAGCTTTTCGATGAATGCTGTATCCATGCGTTTGCACATCTTCCTTTGTGTAGTATTCAATGACAGCATCTTTACCCATACCGTGGATATTGTAAGCGGTATCGGATGTTTTTATCGTATACCCGAGCCACACAAAAGTATTCTTATTCATAATGTGCTCCGGCTTAAGTCCAGGCGCATCGTCATTTTTTATGTGAAATTCAAGAATCAAGAGGTCGTAGCCTGGTTCATTTGACTTATCCGGTGAACGGCATTTGACACCGACGGCAACCAAAGAAGATGGGTCAACATCCCAATTACCGTCTTGATTGGCTTGCTCAAATCGGTTTTTCGCATGTTCTTCGTTTACAATTTCCTCCGCGTATATGGTGGCAGAGAGAAACATTGTCAGAACGCTTACCATAATGGTACATGCGACAGAGCGAATATGCTTCATAACTGCCTCCTTTCTATGTTAAGGCATCAGTATTGCTGTAGATTTTTAATTTTCAAAAAACAAAACGGCTCGAACGCGCCGACAACAAAAACCCCTGCCAGGGATAGAGTCGTCACCACATTCGAGCTGTTTTCTTGAATGCTCATCATGAATGGCTAGCCCTTTCCTTTCTACAGACTGAAAAGAAAATAGCACCGTCCTATATATGAACTCCTTATCTTTTTATAAACAATTGAAGAATAATGCGCAAGCAGATATAAACACATACCGTATACCACAGAGAAACGCCCGAAATGTCAACCGACATTTCGGGCGTCAAAAATTGATCTTACAATTGCGTTGCCATACCTCAAGGTAATGTTCCATGCGCGCCTATATTTTTCATATAAACTACATCAAGTTGTTCGGAGATTTGGGGCTGGCGAACACCTTTGTCAACCATCTCGCTCGTCAGGCATCCGTATTCATGACTATCTCCGCGATACGCGGCATTGAGAATAAGCCGCTTCAATTCCGCGCTATCTCTGATAGGTATATCGGAGAGACGGACCGGTGTCAGACGCTTCACACGCTCTAAATCCACTGCCTCATGCCAGCCGTAATCAAACGCCCCGTTTCCAATGCGTTCTCCTACAATAGAATTAAATTCGCTGTTCGCTATTTCAAGCTGTGGCGCTAGATACTCCATACAAACATGTTCTTTTCCGGCAGATTCTTTTCCGGCAGAGTATCCGCTAGCCGCGACAAGAAATGTCACCACCAAAGAAATCAGCGCGATACCTACTTTGTTAAACATTTCTCATCACCCCTTTCAAGATACTATGAATAAGGTTATCAAGAAAACAAAAACACTCGGATAAATTGTTAACATGCAAAGCCACCCCGCTAGGGATAGAGTCGACAATTTATCCGAGTATTCTTTCGTAAACTGGATAAACTTAGCCCTTTCCTTCCTACGAGCTGTTACCCTCCACACCGAGCCCGAGCGAACAAGAGCTTCTCATTCCAGCTAAATAGAGGAATACAAGCTTTTAAATACTCCTGTGGACAAACCTGTGGATTTCTTGTGGAAATCTACCTTCTTTTTATATTATATACTATATAATAACTTATGTCAAGTGCTTAAAACATAATACCGTGATACTATCCTCATCAACCAATTTGATATTTCACAAATAAAAGGAGAAACAGATGCTAAAGAAAATATATTTTGCTCACCCCATTAATACATACGAGACTCCGTTTGAGGGCATTGCTCTTGAAGTTATAAAGCGCAGATTCCCGAACCACGATATCATATGCCCAAACACACCGGCACACGCTGCGGAATATACCGCACACGGCATGTCATATTTTACAGAAAGACTCGTTCCACAATGTTCAGTCACGATTGGGATGCCATATCCGGACGGCAAATTCGGTGCTGGTGTCGCATCTGAAATACGCAAAGCATTTGAACTCAAGCAGGATGTATATGTATTGATGATATGCCAATCTTTTTCCGATCTATCGGTATCCCTTCGATATATTCCACAAACACTGGCGCAACTGTTTTTAGAACACACGCAAGATGTACTTGACCGATACACTACCCGCGGCAGAACATGGGTTTCTCCCGAGGAGTATGGCAAGACGCCACTTCACTTTTTAAAATCGCATATTGTCCATATAAATCCGGAAGATTGGAAACACTGCGAAATGCCGCAAAAGTAAGCAAGAAAATTAAAAGAACGCCCATTCCGATATAACATCGGAATGGGCGTTATGTTTTATAACGGATTGGGCAGAAATTTTTCCCAATCAATATTCGCACCCGGCTTTTCTACAAGCTCTTTGACCTGTCTGTAACAGAATACCCTGCGAATAACAGGGCCACTGGCAAATCCGTCTGCCGGCAACCCTACAATGGAATTCCCCGTATTATTCGGTGGAAACCCAAGCTCGCCAAACAAGTCCGTCGTTGTGCTTGAAGCCGTCATATGGTAGATAGTGCGCGCGGTTGAGGCGCTTGCGTGAAAATGCTTGTCGCCAAATGTCTTAAACACGGCTTCCACGCCATCAAATATCCGCGAATAATTCCCCCGCTTCTTATAATCATTATTGATAACTTTTAAGAGCGGATCGTTCCAGTTCACACCGTGCGCATCGGGAGTACTGCGAAAGTCAATCCCAAATTGGCACCCGCCCGGGGTTTCAATAATGCCCCACGCGATAAACTGGTTACTGTACAGCGGCGCTTTGATGTATTTTTTGAGCACCTCTTCTTTGTCGCGCCATTTCGGCAATGCCCGCAAACGCTCACGAATACTTCTGGCATATAATACGCCTTCAGTCATTTCCTTGTTCACGGTTTTCGCGAAGTGATTTCCGGTTCCTATCATACAGGCACCAATATCGCGCCCATCAAAAGGAACGCCAGCGAGCTCACTTATCCCGCGAAACCGAAGTCCCGATTGTAATGCCCGTGAAATAAGGCAATTATAAAAATCAAGGTTCGGCTCAATGTGGCGCGCAAACACCTCTTCAACTTGGTCTTGGGTCCAGTCAACGCCACGCAGAAGAAACTGCCGGAGTATAAAATCACGCGTATCGGAAAAACATTTTGCGCGCTTCTCTGGCGTATCTGCGTTTAACATATCTTTCTTCGCATCGGAAAGATATTGTTCAATAAACGCGTATGGTACCTGTTGCGGATGCGGCTGCTGCTGGACTTGGAAGTGATTGCCCTGAACGCCGTCATCATTTGTCGTAGCACAATGGATAGGAAACGCGGCTGGAGTGCACATGCCGGCTCGCCGAAGAAGCGCAATAGTCGCTTCGCCAACACCGCCATACGACTCCTGCTCTGGAATCCAAATATGTTCGCGGTTCCGCGATCCATAATGCCTGTCGGTATCAAAGTAAAAATAAATATACTTTGATTTTCCATACCCACCGGGAATTGTTTGAAGCTGTGCCCCCTCTTTATGAGGAATATTCGCATGGGTGAGCAGGGTCTTTATAGAAAGATCATCCGTATTCACCATGCCGGAACAACAAGTAAGCCGCACAACACCCGGACAAAATTGCTCATTTGAAACAAGGCGTGAAAGTTGATGCGCCTTACGGACAGTATTCGTAATACGCGCGCGAACATATTCATCGTTAATAAGAACCGGAGCAATAATAATTCGCGCGTCACGACCGCGTTTCCCCATTGAATCGCGTTCTCTGTTTGTAGAACGGTAGCCTAGGGAAAATGGATGGCAGATGACAGTCGCATCGGCAAGCTCTCGCCTCAATACTTTCGGCGTATGCCCGGATACTTCATCGTCCAAAAGGCTTCCGGTAACGCGGTCATGGCTCGGGATTTTCACCTCAAGAGTCGCAGAGCCGATTTTAAAGCACGCGCTTCCCATACCAATAACAACAGCATTCGGAATTGTTGCTTCAATCTGCTTTACAATATATACGAGAGCCTGCTGAAATCGCTCTCGCCGTTGGTATCGCACATTTGAAATCACTGTCCGCGAACGGCGAGCTTGCAATATTTCCGCCTGCGTTATATTGCCGGCTTTTTTTGCCACACGGATTTCCGAATCAAGCTTCAACCGCAACAGCTCTGTCCGATATAACATTTCCCATCTGGCAATCGCGGCGGCAAGCGCCTCTTCCTGCCACCCTAAAAGCACATAGACAGGGCCCGGATACTCTGGAGAACCATCGGGCTGTACGCACACCTTGCGAAGACCCTGTAATAGGTTCTTAAAAGCCTCTTCCGTCCGCTCATAGAGCAAATCGTCAGATTTTCCTTCAAGAATCGCCTGAGCTTCCTCCTGATATGCTTCATCAAGCAAATCCACATTGGGGTTATATCCCGCAACAAGTGCCCGCAAAACATTCAACGGACCACCTGCATCTTTTTTAGCAATATCAAGATGGAACATATTGGAAAGAATCACCGCAGCGTCTCCACGCCGTCTTGCGTCTACAAGCGAAAGCCGAGCAGGATTTTCTTCAATATTTCTGCTGTGTACCGCGCCGATATGAAATGCGTTCGGCAAAGAAACGCTCCAGTTGTCCGCATCAGATACCGGAATGGAAAATGGCGACGCAAATGAATGCTCCGGGAAAGAAAAAAGACGAACCTCTTTGCTTTTCAGGTCAAAGAGTTCTTTGAAGCGATTAAAGCCACTAATGTGTCCGATTGCCCTTGGCGACGAAGTGGTCGCGCCGGTCATCCACCGCCATTTTTCTTTCGCGAGCGAGAGCGGCATTATGTCATGGTACTTATACCACTCATCAAAAGTCATATCACCGCGGATCGCCTCTTTCATTGAGCTTTCGCGGTCTTTGGTCCAAAAAAGCGCTTCAAGCTCCGCTTTTATGTCTTTTATTGTCAGTCGATGTGACTTTTCTTTCAGAGCTTCCGCGAACTCCTGTTTCAGCTCTTTAGCAATAGCATCAATGCCGCGCTTGGCAATTACACCGCTTTTAAAACATTCGGTTAACCGTTTGGAAAGCCCGGGTACATCGTTCCAGACATCTCTTTGTTGTAAGAACAATTTTTTTCGTCCAGTAAGAAATAGTGTCCGTCCCGCATTAATAAGATCGTTCGCGGTAATCACTCTTTTTTTCGCACCGGCATCTATTAAATCCTGAGCGATTTTTTCAAGCGACGGCTCCGTCTTCCATTTACTCTTGAGCAATTTCTGTACTTCGAAAGATTCGTCGGCAATCCATGACGATTTTGACGGTTTACCTTTTTCAACCCAACCGGCACGCCTACCATACGCAACACATGCATTTGCAAACTGCTCCGGACGCACACCTGATCCTCGAAAATACTCTTTGTTGGCATTGAAAATATCGCTCAACATTACGGTACGGTCCGCAAAAGGTTCTTTGCAAGCGGCGTTTACTTCTTGTTTTACTTTTGGATATTTTTTAAATAATCCATTCAAAAAGTAATGAGTATGCACACGGTCAGTATTCCGTTTCCACAGATGCTTTCGCGCATACGCGTCGCACGCATTCATAAAGCGCGTTTCAATGTTATCAGGTGTCGTGTACTTTAAAATGAATGCTCGATATTGCCCGCACATCTTCCTTAAATTTTCAACCCGTTTTTCATACACCTGAATAAAACATCTCCGTAATGACTTTTCAACTTCCGGATGCGCTTCCAAGAGCCGCAACAGATACTGTGAATGAGCGCCTCGTTTCGTGAGTTTCTTTTTCCGTGTATGTTCTATTTTTTTAGCCACGCGAAACCTCTTTCTTTTTATTTTTCAACGAACGGCACCTTCCTTATTCAAGCGTAACAGACCCGAAAAAAAGCACTGTGGATAAATAAAAAGCCGGTGTGGTCTGATGATACCGGCTTATATTCCCAATGTCTTTCGGAGCGCTTCAGGCGGTTTCCACGGCGGTTCAAAGACGATGTCAACCGTCACACCGGCAGGCTTTAACTCCCAGAGCGCGTCTTCCACCGCTGTGACAATCTCGTTGCCATACGGGCAAAACGGCGTCGTGAGCGTCATCGTCACAGCAATACCTCCGTCGCTGTCCGTCTGAATCTCATATATCAGCCCGAGTGTGTAAATATCAATATTAAGTTCAGGGTCAATTACTCCCTGTAATGTTTTAATAATTTTTTGTTCTGTGATGTGCATATATTTACCGCATATTTATTCCACTCTGCGCGCGCTATTTTTTGCACACAAGCTGTGTATACCCCTGTTCTTTTATCTCACGGGCAAGATCGGTACCGCCGGATCGAACTATTTTTCCACCGTACATAACATGCACCGCGTCCGGCGCGCTTATATCTAAAATAGTGTCATAGTGCGTTACCACAAGAAACCCCATACCTCGTTTCCGAAATGCGTCAATCGTCTTAAACACCAGACGAAGAGAATCACGGTCAAGTCCGGAATCTATTTCATCAAGCATCGCGAATTTAGGTTCAAGAATGGCAAGTTGGATAAGCTCCGCGTGCTTCTTCTCTCCGCCTGATAGCCCTTCATGTACAGGACGCTTGAGAAGCATTGCGTCAAGACCGAACTGCTCGGCTATACTCTCAGCGCGAGCGTAAAAATCAAGCGCTGATTCTGCTGTGCCGTGAAGCGCGGACGATGCCTTATAAAGAAAAGACGCAAGTGGAACGCCCGGTATCGCCGGCGGATTCTGAGGTGAAAGGAAGAGTCCTTTTTTTGCTTTCTCTTCTGTTGGAAAACCGGTAACATCTTCGCCGTCCAAAAGAATCTTTCCACGAGAAATCGTATGCGACGGATACCCCATTGAACCATTTAATAGTGTGCTCTTCCCAGAACCGTTTTGCCCCATAAGAATATGGAGCTCGCCGCGCGGAATTGCAAAAGAAACATCCCGAACGATGGAGCGCCCTTCTCGAGCTATGGAAATTGTATCAAAAATAAGCGACATAAAGCATTTCGTCCTATAACCAGATAGTGCAATTATTTGAATCTTATGTCAAATGACTCTGCTTTCCATACGCCGGAGAGCTGACTGAAGCGTCTCAAGTGGAAGGAGCGCGCATTTGACGCGTGCACCTTCTATGGACACGCCGAGCAGGGAAAAAACATCTTTCTCCCCGATTGCTGAAAGTTCCTCACGCGTCCTACCGAGAATCATATCCGTAAGAAGAGACATGGATGCCTGGCTTATAGCGCACCCTTCTCCGTCAAAGCCGACATCAGAAACGCGCCCGTCATCGCTGAATTTCAGGTATAGGACAAGCGCATCGCCACATGAAGGATTTACTCCGTTTTCTTTAATATCAAAATCATTGAGGGGCTTTTTGTGCCGAGGATTCCGGTAATGGTCCAAAATATGTTCTTTATACAAATTGGTCATTGTTTCATTTCTAATTCAATGAGACGATTCAACTCCAGCGCGTACTCAAATGGAAGCGCCTCTATAACCGGCTCAACAAATCCGCCAACAGCCATGCGGACACATTCCGCCTCTGAAAGCCCACGGCTTTTCATATAAAAAAGTTCTTCATCACCAATCCTGCCTACGCGCGCCTCATGCGAGATGTGGGCAGTAGCGTTCCTGTTAGTAATTGATGGGTATGTGTCGGCAGACGATACATCATCCATAATGAGCGAATCACAAGAGACCGCCGTGTTGACACGCTCGGCATTCTGTAGAACTTTGACAAGTCCACGAAACACCGCCTTTCCTCCGCCGATTGATATTGATTTTGAGCGTACGGTTGAGACCGTATCAGACGCTATGTGTACAGCCTTTGCGCCAGTGTCCTGCACCTGTCGCCCCGATGCGAGTACGATGCTCACGCTTTCCGACTTCGCGCCACGACCAACAAGTACCGATGAGGGATATAACATGGTAACAGCACTCCCCATGTTGCCATTCACCCACTGCACTTCGCCATCTTCAAATACAAGCGCCTTTTTCGTATTCAGGTTGTAAGTATTCTTTGACCAGTTTTCAATGCTCACATATTTCACCTTCGCCTTCCGCTTCACCCATAGCTCAACGCACCCTGCGTGTAGTGATGAAGTGGTATAGTTCGGCGCCGAACATCCTTCAATGTAGGTGAGCTCGGACCCTTCATCGGCAATAATGAGCGTATGCTCAAACTGCGCCGACGACTGTCTATTCATGCGGAAATATGCTTGGAGTGGAAGTTCTACTGAAACGCCATTCGGTACATAAATAAATGTACCGCCGCTCCAGAGCGCGCCGTGAAGCATGGTGAAAATATGGTCCGCCGCCGGCACGCATTGGGTCATAAAATGTTCTTTCACAAGGTCTGGATATTTTTGAACTGCAGTATCCATATTTTCAAAAATAACACCCTTCTCCATCAGATTTTTTTTGAGCTTATGGTAAACCACACCAGAGTCATACTGCGCGCCAACCCCACCCAGCACTTCGCGCTCGGCTTTTGGAATACCCAGCTTCTCAAATGTATCTTTAATCTCTTGCGGCACTTCTTTCCATGAATCCGTCTCCGGCGCGTTCGGGTCGGTAAAGTAAGATATTGATGAAAAATCAAGCCCCGAAATATCCGGACCCCATTCAGGCAACCGTGACAACAGATACAAATCAAGCGCCTCATGGCGCCTTGCACGCATCCATTCCGGCTCATGCTTACTATCGGAAATATAATCCACAAGCATATGTGTTGGCGTGGTCATATTTAATTCTACGGTTATGCCTGCTCTGCTCATTCAAAACATAATACAATACATTTTCAATAAAGGAAAGCAGCCGGCGCGATACGCCGACTGCTGAACACAACATATCAGGAAATCCACTCTTTCAAACTCTCCACTCTTTTATCCAACCTGATTTTTGCTTCCATTTCAGCCAGTATCTGTCTGACGCGTTCGCCGGTCAAACCGAATTTCTCGCCCACTTCAGTTAGTGTACCTGGCACGGCATCGTAAAGCCCATAACGCATCTCAAGAATTCTGCGGTACCGCTCCGGAATATCAGCTAGGATACTTCGTATCTTATCTGCGAGCAATCGTCTGGAAACTTCTTCCATCGGCGATACCGCACTAGTATCGGCAATACAATCTCCGAGCAGTATCTTTTTTGCTTGCTTATCTTCGTGGTCAATAACCTTATCAATCGACAGTACTTGGTGGTAAGCCGCTTGAATAGCAGAAACTTTTTCAACAGAAATACCCATCTCGCCCGCGATATCTTCAAGAGACGGCATGACACTCGTATTCTGCCGTATACGGCGCACAGTCCGTTGGTATTTCATCATCATTTCAACCATCGGCCCCGGAACCCGTATCGTCCGTGATTGATTGGTCAGTGCGCGGGTCACGCCTTGCCGTATCCACCATGTTGCATAGGTTGAAAATTTATACCCCTTCCGCCAGTCAAACTTTTCAACCGCTTTAAAGAGACCTAGGTTCCCTTCCTGAATTAGATCCAAAAAAGTCACTGTCTTGTATGCACGCCGATACCGTTTTGCAACGGCAATCACAAGCCGGAGATTTGCCTTAATTAAACGCTGTCTTGCTTCCTCGTTACCTAACTCTACTTGTTTCGCAAGTGTCAGTTCGTCTGCCGAAGACAGAAGCCGATATCTTCTGACCTCGTCTAAATACATGCGTACAATATCCGAAATATCATCTTCTTTGTCGTATGCCGATGTTTCTTCCTCGCGTAACTCGCCAGAAAAAGAAAAATCAAAATCATACTCCATTACATCCACCCCCCTTTTTTATACCAAACACAGCAACACATTTTTAATTTTTTAATAAAGAACCGCAGAACATAAAACATTTTCTGCGGTTACTTTCATATATTAAATTGATTTTGTCAATATCCACGCAGACGATCTGCTTTGTCATGCTGGCGGATTTTTTCGTGTGCTTTTGCTTCAATCTGCCTGATCCTCTCGCGAGTCACGCCGAATTCCTTCCCCACCTCTTCCAATGTATGCGGAATATCGCCGTGCAAACCATGACGCATCTCAAGAATTTTCTGCTCTTTCGGCGAAAGCTCCGATAGGATATCGCGCACCTGGTCGGTAAGAATACGGCGCGATGCCTCTTGCGCCGGCGAGAGAATCTTATCATCAGGAATAAAATCACCAAGCGTTGATTTTTCGTCCTCATTATCAACCGGTTTCTCAAGCGAAACGGTTTCCTGGTCAATCTGCTGAATTGTGCGAACTTTCTCAAGCTCAATGCCCATTTCCGTCGCAATTTCTTCCGGTAACGGATCGCGCCCCAAATCCTGCGAAAGGCGGCGTAGCACCTGTTTGTACTTCGCAATTGTTTCAACCATGTGTACCGGAATACGGATTGTCCGTGATTGGTCGGCCAGCGCGCGCGTTACCGCCTGGCGTATCCACCATGTGGCATAGGTTGAAAATTTATACCCCTTCCGCCAGTCAAACTTTTCAACCGCTTTGAAGAGGCCCAGGTTCCCTTCCTGGATTAAATCTAAAAGTGTCATATCACGGCTCCGCCCAAGATATTTTTTGGCAATTGACACAACAAGCCGTAGGTTTGCTTTTGCAAGAAGATTTTTTGCCTCTTCATCGCCGGCTTCTATCCGTTGCGCGAATTCGCGTTCCTCCGCCGCGGAAAGAAGCGAATATTGACCAATCTCTTTCAAGTACATCTGTACGGAATCGTGCGTTGAATCACGGCCAGCTCCATAGCGAGGTTCTTCTGCCTTCTTTTTGTGTGACACGCCTGAACCAAGCAGGTCGCCACTGTCCAATACATCAACACCAGCTTCACCTAATTGTTCGTAAAGGTCCTCAAGGAAGCTGATATCTTCCTCTATTGACGGAAAGAGGTTCAATAACTCACCATAGGTAATAAACCCGCGCTCTTTGCCTTTGCCAATAAGCGACGCAAGCTTTTTCTGCTTGTTGGTGTCTTTCCGCTTTTCGCGCCGCTTCGCCGGCTTTTGAATCGGCGCGCTTTTTTTTGCAACAACTCTCTGTGTGCCGGTCTTTATTTTCCCAACGCGCAATGCGGTTTTTTTCCGCGTTTTCGCCTTTGTTTTCA
The DNA here is from genome assembly GCA_002771515.1 of Candidatus Lloydbacteria bacterium CG22_combo_CG10-13_8_21_14_all_47_15. GTDB lineage: Bacteria > Patescibacteriota > Minisyncoccia > Phycocordibacterales > 21-14-all-47-15 > 21-14-all-47-15. The sequence goes on from PCTL01000033.1 coordinate 13,805, forward strand.
ACGGCTTCTTAAGAATCGGCGTGCGTTTCTTTACCGTCGTCTTTTTGCGTGGCGCCTTTGTCGGTTTCGGGCGTCGCGAAGCTTGTTTAGACGGATGTTTTGCTTTCATACATAAAAGTATTACTTATTCGGTAGTAAGTATCAAGTATTCACACACTTACTCCGTGCTTATTAATTCTTCCCTCTTTTTTTGTAATCTGAGAAGTTCTGCAAGATGTTCCGCTTCTTTCGTGCTATCGCCGGTATCAATATTTTTAATGCGAATATGGAGCTCGTTGATATGCTCCTGTATCATCTCTACTTCCAGAGTGCGAAGAAGCTCTTTCACTTCCAAAGCAATGGTTTCTTTTACAGACGCTGATATTTCAGCGCGCGCTGCAAGCGCGCTCTTCTTCGCATCCGGAAAAAGTACTTCAATTTCCTCTGCGCGTTCCATGCCCACAATCTTTTCGTACGCAGATCGCACTGCTTTCGTGTCTATTGCAGGCTCTTTCACTGATTCCTGCCAAAAAAGAATCCCAAACAACCGCTCAAGCACCGCTTCCATGTGCGTCTTTCGCGCAGAAGTAATCTTCTGTTTTCTTTGTCCGCTACCATTTTCCGAAGCCACAGCAGGCCGTTCGCGTTTCCGCACCTCTTCCCATACCGCATCTTCCGGCACATTGAGCGCATCAGCGACTTGACGCACATACCGCGCGCGGTCTATCCTATTCGCCGTCCCGGCAATCGCCGGCAAGACCCGCTGTTCAATCGCACGCTGGCGCGCTGGCGCACCGTTCTCACGCTGAAAAATCATCGCAAGATAAAAATTAATGAGCGGCTCTGCGGCGACAATCGCCGCGCGAAATGCTTCCGGATTGTCTTTAGCAAGGTCTGCTGGGTCCGATCCTTCAGGAAACGGCACGGCACATATCTCCATACCGAGCGCAAGCGCGAGCGTAGCGCTTCGTTCTGTCGCTGAAAGACCGGCATCATCGGAATCAAACGCAAAGATAACGCGGTTCGTGAGTCTTCTTATACTCTCCAAATGTCCGACAGAGAGTGCAGTACCGGAAGCGGCGACCGTATGCGGCACCCCAGCTTCCTGCGCAAGCACTACATCCATCTGCCCCTCAACGATAACGCATGCATCCCGCTTTCTGATATCGGTCTTTGCGGTATCATACCCATAGAGCGCCGTTGACTTATCGTAAAGCGCGGTCGTTGGCGTATTCATATACTTCGCTACATCATCACGATTACGCTCATCAAACACACGGCCTGAAAATCCGATGACCTTTCCCGAAGGATTCCTAATAGGAAACATAATCCGCCCGCGAAACCTGTCGTATAAACCGCGGTCGCCACGAATCACGAGCCCGGCTTTCTCTAATACAGCGTCACTTAAACCGCGGACGGAGAGTGCCTGTAGTAAACTCTCCCATCGGTTCGGGGCGTAGCCGATGCTGAATTTTTTTATCGCCCCCTCCGAAACCCCGCGTTCTTTTAAATAATCCAGTACATCCGGACGCGTACGAAGCGTCGTTTCGTAAAATAATGCCGCATAAGCAAGCGCGTCAAAAAGCTCCGTGCGCTCCGTGCGCTCGCGCGAATTTGAATCCGCAAGCCGCACACCGGCTTTATCCGCAAGCGACACAAGCGCCTCCCTGAAATCAACCCCCTCAATTTCCTGCACAAACGAAAAGATGTCTCCGCCGCGCCCGCATCCGAAACAATGGTATGTATTTCGCGAAGCAGAAACGATGAACGACGGTGTGCGTTCCGAGTGGAACGGACACCGCGCCTTGAAATTCGCGCCAACTTTTTCAAGTTTTATGTACGCACTAACCACTGACGCAATATCAAGCCGCTCTTTAATTTGTTCAGTGTTGGAGGACATACATTGTATGAACTAAACTGGTCGTGAGCGTAAAATCCTCGCAGAAGATTCTAACGCGTGCTCTGAAGAACGCGGATTGTCAATCTATATTTTGCAAGATATAGAAAAAAAATTTACTTGCGTGCGTTCTCACTCTCGTCTTCTTCCTCTTCTTCCTCTGTCGCGTGATAACCAGTTCCCGCAGGTATCAGACGCCCAATAGCCACATTTTCATTCAAACCGCGGAGCATGTCCACACCACCGCGAATTGCAGTATTGATGAGTGTCCGAGATGTGTGTTGGAACGATGCCGCAGAAAGGAAACTCGGCGTTGAGAGCGTTACTTCGGAAATGCCGAGGAGTACGGTTTCCGCTTTCGCTTCCATTCCTCCATCTGTCCGTATACGCTCATTTTCCTTTTCAAAGTCCTCTGCAAGCACGATATCTCCAGGCGTAAGCCGCGTATCACCCTCATGCTTCACCCGCACACGGGAAAACATTTGCCGCACGATAAGTTCAATATGTTTCCGTGAAATAGACGCGGCCTGCAATTCATAGACCTTTATAATTTCGTCAATAATATAATTCTCGGTCACATCGCGTCCGGCGTACTTAAAGAGTTCCTGCAAGTTTGCCTTTCCATCGGAAATAATCTTGCCTTTCAAAACACGGTCGCCTTTTTTCACGAGCGCCATGCGGCGGAACGGAATCGTATACTCAACCACACTGCCGTCTTTAACGGATTTTTTCTCCGTCTCATCAGCAAGAACCCTTATGAGTGTCTCTTTCCCACCGATTTCAATTTCCATTACTTCACCGTCCGAAATACTTATAACCGCCGGTATTTTTGGAATCCGCCGTTCAAACACTTCTTCAACACGCGGCAGACCCATAGTAATGTCGCCGCCCACAGACGCAATACCTCCGGAATGGAATGTGCGCATCGTAAGCTGGGTACCAGGTTCGCCAATAGCCTGCGCGGCAATGACACCAACCGGTTCCCCGATATTCACAAGCCCGTCGCGACCCAGATCCCGTCCGTAGCATTTCTGACATATACCACCAAGAGAATCGCACGACAGCGGCGAACGCGCCAAAACCTGTAGAACACCGCTCTCTTCTATATGTGCTGCCATATCCTTGGTAACAAGTTCTCCTTTTTTATAGCCGGCAGCATCTTCAGCAAGCACCCGCCCTCGGATATTTTTCGCAAGCGATACCGTGATACCGGACGCACTTGTCGCACCGATCAACCGCCCTTTCTTCGTGCCACAATCTTCTTCAATAATCACTACATCCTGCGCCACATTTACAAGTCGTCGCGTCAAGTAGCCGGCTTTTGCTGTGTTTAAAGCCGTGTCAGTAAGACCTTTGCGAGAACCGTGCGTTGTAACGAAATATTCAATAGGAGAAAGACCTTCTTTGTACGAGGGCACCACCGGAAAGTCAATCGCAAGACCGGCGGTGTTGATAATGATTCCTTTCATACCGCTCATTTGCACCATTGAGGTAAGCGAACCACGCGCGCCAGAAGAAAGCATGTCGTTTGCCGACCCTTCACTCGCAAGTGTCCCTGGAATTTTTTCTTCTATATCATGAATAGCTCCTTGCCATATTTCAATCACCTTGCGATACCGTTCCTCTTCGGAAAGAAGACCTTCGTTGAACTGTTCAATAATTATCCTTTCTTTTTCTCGCGCCGCGCCGACAATTTCCTTTTTCTCGGCAGGAACGATTACATCGTCAATACCCCATGTAATGCCGGATTTCGTGACATAACGATAACCGAACGCTTTTATTTTATCTAAAATCGGCGGCGCCGCGGCAATGCTGTAGGTCGCAATGATATCTTCAACCAGATTCCCCATTATCTTTTTCGTAATTTCTTTGTTTAAGTAAGGGAAATCTTTCGGAAGAACACTGTTGAAGAAGAGCCGTCCGACAGTCGTTTCAAACGACTTGCCTTCAAATGCAGCGTACTTTGGGCTGTCAGTGCCAAGTACTTGTATCTTCGCCCTGAAACCTATATCGCCGAAATCGTATGCAGTAATCGCTGAGTTCGGGCTCGGGTAAACCTTTCCTTCCCCCTTTTCACCGGACACGATTTTTGTCATCCAGAAACAGCCAAGCACTATATCCAGCGATGGATTCACGATAGGGTCTCCATTGCCAGGTTTTAGAAGGTTCTTTGCCGCCGACATCATTTCACGAGCTTCATATTGAGCTTTCTCCGAAAGTGGAACATGCACAGCCATCTGGTCACCGTCAAAGTCGGCATTGAACGCGGTACAAACAAGTGGGTGCACCTGTATGGCATTTCCTTCTATCAAGACCGGCTGAAAAGCCTGTATACCCAAACGGTGAAGTGTCGGGGCACGGTTTAAGAGCACATACTTGTCGGCAATCACTTCTTCAAGAATCGCCCATACTTCTGGTACACCTTCATCCATCAACCGTCCGGCTCCGCGGATATTAAACGCAAACTCGCGCGCGAGAAGTTTTGAAATGACAAATGGACGAAACAGTTCCAGTGCCATATGTTTCGGCAGTCCGCACTGATGGAGTTTTAAATCAGGACCTACAACAATAACCGAGCGGCCGGAATAATCAACACGCTTTCCAAGCAAGTTCTGACGAAATAGACCGTGCTTTCCTTTAAGCGCGTCGGCAAGCGACTTGAGCGTACGCTTCTGCGAAGACGACATTGCCGCGGCACTTCCCGAACCGACGCCATGCCGGATTGAATTATCTATAAGTGCATCCACAGCTTCCTGAAGAATCCGCTTTTCATTTCTAAGAATCACATCCGGAGCGCTAAGTTCCTTCAGTTTTTTCAGGCGGTTATTTCGGTTGATGACGCGACGATACAGATCGTTTACATCTGAAGTGGCGTGTCGTCCTCCCTCAAGAGCCACCATCGGTCGAAGCGCCGGCGGAATAATCGGTATCGCCGAAAGAAACATCCATTCCGGCCGTACACCTGCCTGTATCATCGCTTTAACCATTGAAAGTTTGCGCGCGAGCCGCGTACGCTCAGCACCGGCAGTTTCAATCCGTTCTGCCAATTCGTCTTGAAGCTTCTGCATATCAATAGCCGCAAGAATCCGATATACAGCTTCCGCACCGATATCAGCCTCAAATGCCTGACCATATTTTAGCGAGAAACGATGATACGAAACTTCATCAATGACAGTACCCTGCACGAGACTATCCAGCTCACGCTTGGCTGTGTCAAAGAGCTCTTTCAGATTCTCTTTATCTTTCGTATCAGTAAACTGTTTGCTCTTTGTTTTATATTCCGCATTCAGCTCTTTTGATATCTTTGTTTTTTCTTCTTCGTTGACAGATGTAATGATGTAACCCGCAAAATAAATGACTTTCTCCAAATCCGCAACCGACAAGTCAAGGAGCATGCCCATCTTAGAGGGGATACCGCGCACAAACCAGATGTGCGCCACGGGAAAAGCAAGTTCAATATGCCCCATACGCTCTCGACGAACAATAGACCGTGTCACTTCAACACCACACTTTTCACAAATAATATCCTTATAACGGATACGGCGGTACTTGCCACAGTAACATTCATAATCTTTCTCCGGACCGAATATGCGTTCGTCAAAAAGCCCGCCACGCTCACTCCTACCAGTGCGGTAATTGATTGTTTCCGGTTTCGTAACCTCACCATAAGACCACGATCGGATATCATCGGGTGAAGCAAGTTTCAGCGTCACCGCGTCAAAATCTTTTATGTTTGCAAATGTTTTCATACGATAAGAAACTTAGTGAACGGCTAAGCGGTTAATTCCTCTTTGGTTTGTAATCTGACATCAAGCGCCAGTCCGCGGAGCGTGTTCAAAAGTACATTGAATGACGCGGGGACATTCATCTGTTTTATATCTTCACCCTTAACGATTGCGTCAAAAGCCGCAGTACGACCGAGTATATCGTCTGATTTGATAGTAAGCATTTCGCGTAGGGTGTGAGCTGCGCCATACCCTTCAAGCGCCCAGACTTCCATTTCACCGAACCGCTGACCGCCTCCTTGCGCTTTTCCACCCAGTGGCTGCTGGGTAATAAGTGAGTAAGGACCAATAGAACGCATGTGTATCTTGTCTTCCACCATGTGGTGAAGTTTCAGAACATACATGTAACCGATTGCGATTTTTTGTTCAAACGCTTCGCCTGTGCGCCCATCGTAGAGCGTCACCTTTCCGTCCGTATTAAATCCGGCCAGTGTCAGCTCTTCCTTTATTTCCTTTTCTGTAGCGCCCATAAATGTAGGGGTCACCGCTTGGTATCCCAGCGTATGCGCGGCAAGCCCAAGATGCATTTCAAGAATCTGTCCCAGGTTCATGCGTGATGGCACGCCGAGCGGTGTTAGAATAATATCAATCGGTGTTCCATCCGCCATGTATGGCATATCCTCAATCGGAAGAATACGGGAAATGACTCCTTTATTGCCGTGCCGGCCAGCAAGTTTGTCGCCTACCGATACATTCCGTAACTGTGCTACTTCAATATAAATACGCTTTATGATACCGGATTCCAGATGATCGCCGCGTTCACGCGAAAAGACCTTTACGCCGACAATGCGTCCCTGCTTGCCATGCTCCATGCGAAGCGAAGTGTCTTTCACATCGCGCGCTTTCTCACCAAAAATAGAGCGTAGCAAACGCTCTTCCGGCGTGAGCTCCGTTTCGCCTTTCGGTGTAATCTTCCCGACCAAAATATCGCCAGGACGCACTTCCGCGCCAATACGGACAATTCCCTCTTCGTCTAGGTCTTTTAATTTTACTTCACCTACATTCGGAATGTCGTGCGTCGTCACTTCCGGACCTAGCTTCGTGTCGCGTACATTCGCAACGAACTCAACCATATGAATGGAAGTAAATTTACTCTCGCGCACGAGCCGTTCTGAAATAACGATAGCATCTTCATAGTTCGCGCCGCCCCACGCCATAAACGCGACAAGTACATTCTGCCCGATGGCAATCTGACCGCGGTCTGAAGACGAAGTGTCGGCAAGCAAGTCGCCCTTCTTCACTTTGTCACCAAGCGATACAACTGGACGCTGGTGGAATACTGTAAAACCGTTTGTTCGTGAAAAATTTATCAGCGGATAAATATGTTCTTTGCCTTTCTGGTCAGTCACCGCGATTTTCCGACCGTCCACCTTTGAAACAGTGCCTGCGTCATTTGCAATCACAAGTCTTCCGGAATCCTTTGCCGCATATTCCTCCATACCGGTAGCAACAATAGGCGCTTCAGCGATAATGCACGGTGTCGCCTGTTTCTGCATGTTTGAACCCATAAGCGCTCGGTTAGCGTCATTATGCTCAAGAAACGGAATCATTCCTGCCGCCACAGAAAATGCCTGATTCGCCGCGATGTCCATAAAATTAACTTCATTTTTGGCAACCAGTTTCGGTTTACCGCCCTGCACACGAACCTCAACATATTCATTAAGAAGATGTCCGTTTTCGTCATACGGTGTAACTGCATGCGCAATGCTAGATGTCTCCTCTTCAAGCGCGTTCAAATACTGGATGTCACCCGTAATGCGGCCTTTTTCAACTTTCGCGTACGGCGTTTCAATAATTCCAAAATCGTTAACGCGCGCGTACGCCGCGAGCGTCAGTATCAAACCAATATTCGGACCTTCCGGCGTCTGGATTGGGCAAACGCGTCCGTAGTGCGAAGGATGCACATCGCGTACTTCAAGCCCGGCCCGTTCGCGCGTCAAACCGCCCGGTCCAAGCGCAGACAACCGCCGCAAGTGCTCGATTTCGTATAGAATATTTTCCTGCGCCATAAGTTGCGACAGCTGGTTTGTTGTAAAAAATTCTTTCAGACGCGCCTGTAAAGGTCGCGGGTTTATGAAATTCACCGGCAAAATCGCATCATGGTCTACCGTGGACATGCGGTCCTGAATCTGTCGCTTTATCTGTGACATACCAACGCGTAGTTTCTGCTGCATCATTTCACCAACCGCACGGATACGACGAGAACCAAGGTGGTCAATATCATCGGCGCGCGCTCCAGGCGTCGTATTCAGATAAAGAACATGTCCGACAATAGACACGAGGTCATCAAGCGAAAGCGTCCCACGACTCATTTCTTTTTCGTCTACCGGCTTACCAAAACGCTTGTTGATACTGAAACGGCCGACTTTCTGAAGATTATATCGGTCAACGGAAAAAATACTCTTAAAAAATTCACGCGCATTGTGCACCGATGCAAGTTCGCCGTCTCGAAGTTTTTTATATATTTCTACATACGCTTCGTCAGCTGTCTTTGCAGAATCTTTTTCGAGTGTATTCAGAATCCATTTTTTAGACTGCTCAGGCGCATCAGCAAAAAGCCCGAGAATCGCCTCATCACCGTCCATATCCATAAACGCACGCAGTAGCATTGTCGCGGCAAACTTCCGCTTCCTGTCAATTCGCACATAGAGACCTTTGTCAGATTCAGCTTCAATCTCAATCCATGCTCCGCGCGCCGGAATAATTTTCGCGCCAAAGTACCGTTTGCCTTTCAATTCGTTAGTCGTAAAAAATGCGCCGAAACTCCGCGCAAGCTGAGGCACGAGTACACGCTCAACGCCATTTATCACAAATGTGCCATGCGGTGTCATGAGCGGAAAGTCCGCCATAAACACTTCCTGCTCTTTTGACTCATTTAAATACTTATTAGTAAGCTTAACCTTCACACGAAGTGGCGCTTCATATGACAACTTATTTTCTTTTGCGTAAAACTCGTCATACTTCGGCTCATCAAGAGATGCGCCAACAAATTCAAACATGAATTTATTGCCGGTATAATCCGGAATAGACGCAAACTCATCAAAAAGTTCTTGTAACCCAGTTGTAACAAGCCACTGAAACGATTCCACCTGCGTTGATACAAGCGATGGAAAAGGTACCAATGGCTCCTTATACCGTGAAAAGTATTTTTTCTCCATAAGTTAATGTGTGCACAGACCCCCCAGTCTCCTTATCGCGCGAAAATAAATAAGGAATGACCAAGCGGTATATGGATCGTTATTGCTCTAGCGTTCTCACCACAAACAAAAACCTGCCTCAAAACAAAAGGCATCGTAAACATTTGTGTGCTAACGCGTATAAGACAACAAAATATTATATTGCCCCGGAACCGGTGCCTCCTTTTCACCAAAACCGAGAATCAATAGCTGGCAATAAAAATATAGAAAATTTCCGTATAAGCGAGCCTCCCGAAACTCAATCGAGCGTAGTAAAACTAATATAAACTACCCTAGTTAGTTTGTCAAATATATCTCTTGTCAAGTGTGGATAACCTACACCGAGCATCATAAAAATAAAACCCGCCGTATGTGGCGGGTTTTATTTTTATTTCTTCGTTCTAAACGCGTCTATTCTCTTGTGATGACCGGAAAGGAGAATTTTGGGCACATGATATTTTTTTCCTTTATACTCAAATACTTCAGGGCGGGTGTATACATCCCTACCTGCAATTCTTTTTTCTTCAAGTGATTCGTGCGTACCGAGTACACCTGGTATCTGTCGCGACATAGCATCAAGTATGATAAGTGCAGGCAATTCGCCGCCGGAAAGAATATAAGGACCGACAGACCATTCTTCGGCGCGAAGAATTTTTTTTACCCGCGCGTCAACCCCCTCGTACCTACCGGCAATCAACACAACATCAGTATATTTTTTTGTAAAAACCGATGCGGTATGATTCGTAAACTGCTTCCCGTGTGGCGACAGAAAAATGATTTTTACCATGCCATGTTTTTTTCTGCCAACAGCTTTCTCCACTGCCTTTACAATCGGCTCTGCTTTCATGACCATTCCGGGACCGCCGCCGTACGGCGTATCATCAACTTTTTTATGCTTGTCCCGCGCAAAATCGCGCGGATTGTATATCTTCACTGCAATGTTCTTATTCTTCTGCGCGCGCTTCAAAATAGACTCATCAGCGTATGAGCGTATAACTTCCGAGAAAAGTGTTATGACATGAAAGGTAATCATAATGCTTTGTATACCGCGTTACTAAAAAACAAAACGCCCGGCACATAAAAAAGTGAGGGGCGTTTTGTATAATATGCCAGTGAATAATTTAAAATTTCAACTCTTCCATTGCCTGGTCAACACTTGCCGTGTCGGCAGCCATTGGTCTTGGCATACCGCCTTCCGGCTCGTTAATCTTTAAATTGACGCGCGCGCTGTTCTTCATACCGACAACGCGAAGAAGCGTCCGAATTGCTTTTGCCGTAGCGCCACGCTTTCCAATAATCTTGCCCATATCGTCCCTGGCGACATCGAGCGTCAAGAGAACTCCCATTTCGTCAACATTCCGCGACACCTTCACATCATCAGGATTATCAACAAGCGACTTGATCACATATTCAAGAAATTCCTGGTCTTTCATACGAAAATACTGGCTAAGCTTGTAATGCGAGCAGCAATCCGAGAGTTCAGACATCCAGAATTGCTTACTCTATATTATCCACATCTGAAAGCATTTGTCAAACCTATAACGCATTGTGTAATTAAACCGCGGATAAAAGTAGGAGTAAAGATGCTCATCTGCATGGACTGCTTTTCCGCCATCTGCCGTAGCGTATACACACTGTGTAGTTATTGTGTCTTTTTTTAGTCTGCTTTAGGAGTGGATTCTTCAACTGGAGTTTCTTCTTTCTTTTCCGCAGACGGCTCGTCTTTTGTTTCCGCTTTCGCTTCGTCCGCCGCTTTTGCCAAAGCATCTGCTTCCGCTTTCGCTGTTGCATCCGCTTTTGCCAGAGCCTCTGCTTCCGCTTTCGCTTTTGCTTCCGCTTCCGCTTCTTTCTTGCCTACATTTTTCTTTGATGACACATCGCGCTTCTTTCCTTCAATAAGCTTTTCTGAAATAAGCAAATTGTATGCCGTATCAGACGCCTGCGCGCCATTTGAAAGCCAATAGGAAATGCGCTCGTTATTGAGCGTTTTATTGTCCGTACGCGGGTTGTAGGAACCGAGCATCTCCAAATACGCGCCCTGCGGCGCTTTTCTTGAGTCCGTCACAACCAGTCGGTACGACGGGTCATGTTTCCTCCCCACCCTTTGTAGCCGTATCTTTAGCATATTCGGCGATACTACCAAAAACAAAGCATTTTGACAAATCTGTGGTATAGTATCCGCATGAATAGGCCTATGAAAGAGAATAAACAGGAGCGGTATGTCAAGCGGCCGGAAAAACGGCCGCACGGAAAGTATGATAAACCAAGCACCGGAAATACAGGAAAAATCGTTTCCGGTACAGTACGGCTCACAGCGCGAGGTGTGGGATATGTTGAAGTAGAAGGCTATAAACAGGATATTGAAATTGACTCGTCGCGTCTGAACACGGCGCTTCACGGCGACCGCGTCAAAGTGCAACTTCTACCGCGCGTGGAAAATAGGCGACAGAACGGAGAAATCTTAGAAATTATTTTCCGCGAACGGATGCAGTTTGTCGGCACGGTGAATATGGAAAACGGCGTCACTTTTGTCGTAGCCGATAATCCGAAAATGTACACCAATATTATACTTCCGCCACACGAAGCGAGCGGACTTTCTCAAGGTGAAAAAGTATATGTAAAAATTACACAATGGCAAGACCCGAAGGAAAATCCTCTCGGTGCCCTAATTAAAAAAATCGGGCAGGAAGGGGTAAACAACACAGAAATGGAGGCAATCGTTCTTGAACGCGGCTTTGACACAGAATTTCCGACACCGGTGGAGCAAGAAGCCGCCGCGCTCAAAAACGACATTTCCGCCGACGAAATAAGCAAGCGGCGTGATATGCGTGACATACTCACATTCACCATAGACCCAAAAGACGCGAAAGATTTTGACGACGCGCTTTCTTTCCACGCGCTCCCCAACGGCACCTTTGAAATCGGCGTACACATCGCGGATGTTACACACTATGTGCGTCCTGACACCGCACTTGACAAAGAGGCGCTTAAACGCGCAACATCGCTCTATCTCGTAGACCGCACGATTCCAATGCTTCCGGAAACACTTTCAAACAATATATGCAGTCTGCGCCCAAATGAAGACCGGCTCACCTTTTCCGCGATATTTTCAATCACGAAAGACGGGCAGATAACGAGCGAATGGTTCGGAAGGGCGGTTATCCATTCGGACCGGCGCTTAACCTATGAAGAAGCGCAAACTCTTCTTGATACCCCGGATGGAAGTGATTTGTCCGGCGCGCTAAATACCGTAAACGAAATCGCGAAACATCTCCGAAAAAAACGCTTTGAAAAAGGAGCGATTGATTTTGAATCAACCGAAGTCTACTTTGAACTTGACCCAAACGGCAAGCCGCTTGCGGTTCGGGTAAAATCTCGGCTCGCGGCAAACAAACTAATTGAAGAATGGATGCTTCTTGCGAATAAGCGAGTTGCCGAATATATCGCAGGTATAGACGAACACGCAGCGCGCGCCTTCGTCTACCGCATACATGATATGCCTGATGAAGAAAAAGTTAGAGAACTTTCCGAATTCCTAAAAACACTTGGTTATACACTTAAACAAACAGATGGCAAAGTACACTCAAAAGATGTGAACGCGCTTCTCAAGCAGGCACAAGGCACCGCCGAAGAAACACTCATCAATATCGCGACACTCCGCTCAATGGCAAAAGCAATCTACGCTACTGATAACATCGGGCACTACGGACTAGCATTTGAGCACTACACGCACTTCACATCACCGATACGCCGCTACCCTGATATCGTCGTGCACCGCCTCCTTGCAAAATACCTAGCTGGGCAAAAAGTGTCCGAAGAAGAGCTCTCACATTTTAGAAATATCGCCGACTATTCGTCCAGAATGGAGCAGGCCGCTACAGATGCCGAACGCGCGTCAATCAAATACAAGCATACCGAGTATCTCTCTACGCATGTCGGTGAAATATTTGACGCCACCATCACAGGAGTGACTGAATGGGGAATGTATGCAGAAACGAATGCAACAAAGTCCGAGGGTATGGTAAGACTCGGCTCTCTCAAGGGCGATTTCTATGTGCTTGATCCTAAGCATCATGTGCTCCGCGGCGAACGCACAAAAAAGGCCTACCGCATAGGCGACTCAATTAGAATAAAAGTCGTGGCAACAGACCTGAAGCGAAAGACAATAGATTTTGTCATCGCGGAATAATTGCTACCGTGTAGGCTGGTTTGCAAATGTTTACAAAAAGTGTGGAGCTTGATTGCTCGCACACTCCGGCGTTACGGTGTGTGTTGTGTGAGAATCATTCCGCGATTGCTTTCGCCTCGTCAAATTTTATGGAAAGAATTTTTGAGACACCATCGGCACCCATCGTCACTCCGTAGAGAATACCGGCATGCGCCATAGTGCCGCGATTGTGTGTCACAACAATAAGTTGGGAAGTTCCAGCAAGCGATTCAAGCATATTCCCGTACTTCTCGGAATTCGCCTCATCAAGCGCCGCATCCGTTTCGTCAAGCACCATAAAGGGCGGTGGATTTACTTCCGCAACAGAGAAAAGGAGTGCGATTGAAGTAAGCGCTCGCTCACCACCGGAAAGCATCTGTAGTCCGCGAATTTTTTTCTTCGGTAGAGATACATCAATATCAATCCCATCTTCTATCTCCGGCTCATCACCGGTTATTACCGCAATGTCATCATCTAAAAGTCCGGCGTCAATTCGTCGTCGCTTCATTCTAGTCACTTCACTGAGTCGCGCAGTACCACCGCCAAAAAGCATTGCGAACAATTCCTGAAACCGTGCGTTGATTTTTTCTACTCCATCTTTAAATTCCTTGTCCAGCCGTTCCACCAAGTCTGCGATAAGGTCACGGAGCGACGCGGATGTTTTTTCAAGATCGGCAAGTTCGCGCTCTAAAAACCGATCGCGCTCTGCCGTATCCTCATATTCTTTGATTATCTCTTCGCCGGAGCCGCCACCGTATTCCTCAAGCCGCACCTTAAGTTTCTCAATAGTACGCTTGCGTTCGTATTGTTTATCTCTCGTCTCTGTTTCCGCGGTCTCGGATGAAATTGCGGCAGATTCGTATTCTGTAGCGGCGCGGCCGGCCGCAATCCCAGCTTCGCCGAGTTCTCGCTTAAAATCATCCTCCTCGCGTAAAAGCATGTCTTCGCGCGCGGCAAGCGTCTGGAGGATTCCGCGCGTACGCGTCTCTTCCGACATAAGCTCAAAAAGCCGCCGCTCAGCATCGTGTGACGCATCTTTTTTTGCTTCTACCTCCATACGGAGCGTTGCGGCGCGCGCGCGTAGCGCCTCTTCCTCATTTTCTTTTTCTTGCACCGATTGCGCGAGTTCGTCTTTGGCCGCATTAAGTTTTTCTTCTTCATCCATATACTCACGACTTGCCGACCCGTCACCTCCGGAACGATAGCGTGCCATAAAATCGGTGATTAGCTCCCGTAACGCGGCAAGCGTTCGTCGCACAAACGAAATGTCATCGCTTTCTTCAGTCCTAGCAATAAGCGCTTGAATGTCGTCTGAAAACCGACGCACCTCCGGCAACGGCACAACCGATTCAGACGAAGATGCCGGTCCCGACATCACGCGATATTCAAGCATTCCTTCAAGCCTGCCGAGTTCACGCGAGAGCGCGTCTTTTTCTTCCCGCACGCGATTGAGGTCCCGTTCAAGAACGACAATTGTATCAATATGTTTACTGCCACCATCTTGCACAGCTTCTTTACGCGCTTTTTCAAGCTCACGCTCTATTCCGGCAAGACGCGAGGTCGGTTCTATCTTTTCATCCAATAACGCCTTACGCACGGAAGAAAGATAGAGGAATTCGCGCCCCAGATACTCACGATATTTTTCAACAAGCTCTGTACGCATCACGCGCGCCTGCTCCACGCGTATTGCCTGCTTTTTCAAAAACTTTAGATGTGGCGACAGCTCACGCCGTAGCAACCCGACTTCCTTGATATTCTCATCTGTTTTTGCAAGCTTGCGTTCGCTCTCCGCTTTTTTGTAGTGGTAAATTTTCAAACCGAGCGCGTCCTCTATCATTCCACGCCTATCTGTTATAGACGCAAGCAAAAAACGGTCCGCCTCACCCTGTGAAATAATATGGTGGCTTGATGCGCCGATATGAACCGCTGATAAAAGCTCAACGATATCCTTTAATCTGACCAATGAACCGTTCACCGAATATTCGTTGATGCCGTCACGATGCACCACGCGGCGGATCGCCACCTCGTCAAAATCAATGGAGGAGAAAGCGCGGTCATGATTATCAAACACTGCCGTAACCGAAGCGCGCCCGGCTCGAGGCACCGAGCCAGAGCCGTTCCATATCAAATCCTCACCGCGTTTGCCACGCATAGATTTCAGCGATTGTTCTCCCAAAACAAACCGCATCCCTTCTGCAATGTTTGACTTGCCGGCCCCGTTTGGGCCGACAATGACTGATATGGTGGCACCAAACAAAAGTTCGGTTTTTTTTCCGAACGACTTAAAACCGCTCATTTCAATTTTTTTCAGGCGCATGTGATTGTAGTATACCGTATCCGGTTTTCCGGAGTAAGTGAAAAAAACAAAGGCCGTCCATTTGTTTGTGTCCGTCTCTTTGTTTGTACTGCCATTACTATATACAACACTACCTCCACCCTTTTACTTGAATAGCGGCAGAAGCTGCGTTTTGCTCGGCTTCCTGTTTTGATTTTCCATCGCCTTCAGCCGCCAGTACATCACCCAAAAAAACGCCTATGGTAAACTGTTTATCATGGTCCGGGCCTTCTTCTTTGAGTACGCGATATTCCGGGGTGATGGATACATGCTCCTGCGCCTGCTCCTGAAAATAGCTTTTTGAATCCCTCCACAAACGCTGTGCGACTATATCATCGGTCAGCGGAAAAATAGTGCGCGCAATAAAATCTTTTACCACGCCGTATCCCTGATCAAGATAGAGCGCACCAACAAACGCTTCATATGTATTCGCGAGAATATATTGCCGTGCTTTGCCGGTGTCTTTCGCCTCGCCGCGAGAAAGGAGTAAAAAATCGTTCATACCAAGCCCCAGAGCCACATCGGCAAGTGTATTAGTATTCACAAGCGCCGCACGATACGATGTAAGTTCACCTTCCGGCTTGTCTGGATATTTTGCAAAAAGATACTCCGTAACCGCAAGCTCAAGCACAGCATCGCCTAAAAACTCGAGCCGCTCGTTGTGCTCAAGTTTTTCATCGCGATGCTCATTGATATATGAGCGGTGAGTGAACGCCTGTTTCAGAAGTAAGTGATTGCGGAACGCGACATTGACGCTTTTTTCAAATTTTCCAAAATCTTTTTTCATTATTGTTATTATTTTTTCTGAATCATCCTAACGCCCTTGGTGATAATCGGCAGTATATCATCATACATCTTAAGCTCCGGCAACTCGCTCAACGAAAACCAGCGCACATCGTCCAAACCACCGCCGGTTTTTTCAAGTTTTACCGGCACATGCGGCGCTTCTGCTAGAAAATATGTAACCTGTTTCCTAAGCTTTCCTTCTTCCGGGTCAGATGCCACATATTCGTTTGAACCGATTTTTTTCCTGATATCTATATCAAGCGATGTTTCCTCTTTTACTTCGCGTTTAGTTCCTTCCTCAACCGTCTCCCCTGCTTCAATGTGCCCCTTTGAGAGGGTCCAGTAACCGAACACATCGTGTACGAACGCGAGAAAAACCTCGCCTCCATGAATGCTATATACTACGGCGCCGCCCAGCGTATGCACCGGCAGTTTAGAGAGATCCACCGGTTCTGTATTCTTTTTCTTTTTGGATTCTTCGTCTTTGCCCGGTTCGCCAATCTCCTTGTACACTGCGCCTAAAACGCCGTTCACAAATTTACCGCTCGTATCGCCGCCAAACGACTTTGCGAGCTCTATCGCTTCGTTGATGGCGACTTTCGGCGGCACTTCTTTCCTGTCGCCAAAAAGGAGCTCATAGAGCCCGATACGGAGAATATTCCTATCAACAATAGAGATTTTATCAATTGGCCATTCAGGCGCCGCTTTTTCAATAATCGTATCCAGATCGGCGCGCTTGGCAAACACGCCACCAACCAGCTCTTCCATAAATACCGCGTCGCCGGAGCCGGGCGCGAATTCAGCAATATCTCGCGCAAGAATCGCCGAGGTATCCGACTCTGCCAGATTTCGGAAATCCCACTCAAAGAGTGTTTGCATTACGATACTTCTTGAAAGGTGCCTGTTTGCCATGTCACAAACTTAGAAAGTTGAGAGTGGAAAGCCGTTTATAACCACATTCTACTCTCAATCTTCTAACATCCAAAATATCACAACTAAACGGAAATATATGTTGCCATTATTTCTTATTTGACAAATCTACCGCATCAAGCGATTGTGACGCTTCTTTTGCCGCCTTCTCCCGAGCTTTATCCGGCTCTTCACCGAGCGTCTTCAGTTTCTCAACCCGCCTCTTCTGGCGCTCCGCGCGCTTCCCTTTCACATCAAGCACGGCGCGCCCGCGATATGAGCCACATTCCGAGCACATACGATGCCGTAATTTATCCGCGCTGCACTCCTCGCATTTTGAAAGCCGCGGGAGCACAAGCGCGTGATGCGACCGGCGATGTGCCGTCTTTGAGCGGGTTGTTCTCATTCGTACCGTCATAGTTGAATTATCGTACCGTATTTTTCAAAAAGATGCAAGCCATTTGACAAAGACCGAACAAAATAACATCGTGTGCCACAATAAAAAAACCGCTCTTTCAATACTGAAAGAGCGGTTATTAACCTTAGGCGTATCGCGCTTTACGCAGCCTCAATCTCCACGAGCTCTTCCGCATATCGCATAAAAAAATCGGGATCTTTTAGCGCGCGCTGACGCAACAGACCTTTTATACGGTTATCAGGCGCAATGAGTCCGCTCATAACTGCCGCAACGAGATGCGCCATACACTCTTCTGCTTTAATGTACGCCGCCAATCGTTCTTTGGCATACCTAAACGCAGTTTGATGCATCCCAAACAAGTTTTTTTCAAGCCATTCAACATCGCCAGACCATTCCGGCTTCCCTGTTTCCGCATCATACGCATCTTGACGAAGCTCTCTCTTCGGCGCAGTAATCAGAAAAAACAATTTTACATGCATACGGCAGTCTTCCAACACACCATAGATGTATTCAGCTTCTTCAGGTTTAATTTCCACACCAAGCTCTTCTTCAAGTTCACGCCGAATTGTATTCACCGGAGATTCGCCCTTTTTCCACATGCCACCGGCAAGTTTGACCTGATACATTCCAGTGCCATTCATTTTATACGGCACCCATGCATATTGGATTCTGTTTTCATGCATACGCCAAACGACACCGGCGCAAAAACAAGAAACCGAATCCGGCACAGGCCTGTACACCGGCAAAGGAGGAATAGGACTCCCACTCTCTCTCTTTTTCATCTGTCAGCCCTCCAAAATATTGGGATACTTTCAGGATACTTTCTCTATCTATATCTACTCTATCTATATCTATTTATTAAGAACTATCTATGTTTTTATTTTAGCAATTTTATTTCCTTTTGTCAAACTTCTTCAAAAAACGCCTGCGATGGATATCGCAAAGGCCATACTTTCTAATAGCCGCGTAATGCGCCGGCACACCATAGCCTTTATGCTGTTCAAAGCCATACTCCGGATACTTACGCGCGAGCTCTATCATCCGCTTATCACGCTTCACCTTCGCCACCACCGATGCAAGTGAGATAATAGGCACCATCTCGTCTCCGCGGATAATCGTCTCCTGCAGATAATCTGCTGGCGCATATAGCGATCCATCAAGCATTACATGAGCGTCCCGTGCCGCAATACCTAGGCGACGAAGCACCGATGCTACGCCACGGCGTAACACACTTGTCAGTCCATAACGGTCAATGCCTGACGGCATGATAAAAGATACCGAGTACATGAGGTTGCCCGCCTGTTTCTCGGCGCGGAGCGCGGCATAAAAAAAATCGCGTTTATGCATTGAAAGTTGTTTTGAATCACGGACGCCGGCAAAAAATTTTCTGTGGTCATACACTTGCCGCCACGCCACCGCGGCGACCGTAAGCGGTCCGGCGAGCGGCCCTCGCCCCGCTTCGTCTATACCGACAATATATTTCACTTTCCTGTTTGTCATTCGTCTGGTACAACGCTTCATAACGCTTCTCTGTATCAGTTTGATACGATATACTATACCACGACTATGGCGTCCCGTTTTATACACCTCCACACTCATTCGCATTATTCACTCCTTCAGGCACTCCCGAAGATTCCTGACATCGTAGCGCGCGCCAAACGGGAGAATATGGACGCTATCGCGCTGACCGACCTTGGTAACCTCTACGGAGCAATTGAATTTTATAAAAAATGCAGAAAAGAGGGCATAAAGCCAATTATCGGCGTTGACGCATTCGTCGCCGTACGCAGCAGACACGACAAGGAGGCCGGCATGGATAATCGCAGGTACAATATCGTACTTCTCGCCGAGACAAATAGAGGGTATAAAAATCTAATCAAGCTTGTGACTCTCTCACACCTTGAGGGGTATTACTACAAACCGCGCGTAGACAAAGAACTCTTGCGTGAATACCACGACGGGCTCATTTGCCTCTCCGGCACCTTTGGCGGAGAAATCGCGCGCGCGCTTCGGAATAATGACCGACAAAAAGCCGAGGGCATCGCGCGCGAGTATGAAGATATATTCGGAAAGGAAAATTATTTTTTGGAAACGATTCACCATCCAGAGATTGACGGGCATACGGAGGTACAGGAAAAAATCGCTGAACTCTCACGAAAGACCGGCATTCCGCTCGTCGCCACACAGGATTTCTATTACCTAGACCCTGAAGACAAAAAAGCGCGCGATACGCTGGTTGCTATCCAGACGAGCCGCGACCTTGCCGACATGAACACCGGCGACACAGACCTATCATTCATCAGCGGAACGCAGGCTGAAGAATATTTTGGCGATCTGCCGGATGCGATTGAAAACACACGGAGGATTGCCGATCGATGCACCGTTGAACTCTCGCTTGGCACATGGACATTTCCAGATTTAAAAATCGGCGCGAACACAAACTATGACGACGAATTGAAGCGGTTGGCATACAGCGGATTCAACGAGCGAGACATTCCAAAAACAAAAGATGCGGTGGAACGAGTGTATTACGAACTCAAGGTTATCCGTGAAAAAGGATTTTCACCATATTTTTTGGTTGTAGCAGACCTTCTACACTACGCGCGCGAACATGGCATATTCACAAGCGTCCGCGGCTCGGTGGCCGGCTCACTCGTCACATATTTAACCGGCATCACTCATGTGAATCCACTTGAGTATAATCTACCGTTTGAACGATTCCTAAACCCGGAACGACCGTCCGCGCCAGATATTGATATGGACTTTGCCGACAACCGTCGCGACGAGATGCTCGCCTACGCGCGCGAGAAATACGGCGAGGATAAAGTGGCACAGATTGGCACATTCGGCACAATGCTTGCGCGCGGGTCAGTCCGCGATGTGGCGCGTTCGCTCGGCTATGAATACTCTATCGGTGACAAAATCGCACGGCTTATTCCCATGGGTTCACAGGGCTTCCCGATGACAATTGACCGCGCGATGGAGCTTGCGCCGGAACTTGCTGAAATGTATACGAGCGACAAAGATGCCAAAGAAATTATTGATCTCGCAAAAAAGATTGAAGGATGCGCCAGACATATTTCAGTACATGCAGCCGGCGTCGTCATAAGTCCGACAGATCTCACCGATTTCGTACCGGTGCAGACAGACCCGAAGGGCGGCAAAAAAATCACCCAATATGACATGCACGCGGTGGAAGACGCAGGACTCCTAAAGTTTGACTTTTTAGGCATCAGAAATCTGGCAATACTCGCAGACGCAGTTCGCCTCGCAAAAATATACCACGGGGTTGATATTGAGATTGAACATATACGGATGGACGACAAAAAAACATTTGAAATGCTTGCACGGGGTGAGACCATGGGACTCTTTCAGTTAAATGGCGCCGGCATGACCCGATACCTTAAAGAACTGCGCCCGACAACAATCCATGACATAAACGCAATGGTGGCGCTCTATCGCCCCGGACCTATGGATGTCATTCCTGAATATATACGCCGAAAACATGACTCCGCGCGTATTTCGTATCCAGACCCAAGAATGAAAAAGTATCTTGATAAATCGTATGGGTTGATCGTCTATCAGGACGACCTGCTCTTTTCTGCCATTGAACTGGCCGGATATTCGTGGCTTGAGGCGGACAAATTCCGAAAAGCGGTGGGGAAGAAAATCCCCGCCGAAATGGCCGCGCAGAAAGAAAAACTTATCCGTGGCATTATCAAAAACGGGCAAACGAAAGAATTCGCGGAACGACTCTGGCAATTATTTGAGCCGTTCCAGGCATACGGTTTCAACAAGGCGCACGCGGCAAGCTATGGGCGCATCGCATACCAAACCGCCTATATGAAGTCAAATTTTCCAACCGAATATATGACGGCGGTCCTCACTGCTGATTCGGGCGATGTTGAAAAAGTGGCTGAAATAATCGCAGAGTGCGTGCGTATGGGGATTCCCGTGCTTCCACCGGATATTAACGAAAGCTTCGGTGATTTTACTGTAATCAAAGACGGTGTACGCGGCAAAGACCAAATACGCTTTGGTCTCTATACGGTCAAAAATCTGGGCTACGATATTGCAGATGCGATTATCACGGAGCGTAAGCGTGGCGGGAAATTCACTTCATATTCTGATTTTCTAGACCGTGTGAAGCATAAAAATTTGAATAAAAAATCTCTAGAGTCACTCATAAAATGCGGGGCGATGGATACGCTAGGCGAACGGGGTATATTTCTTTTCAATATTGAGCTCGCGCTTGAATACAACCACGCGGCATCACAAACCGCAGCAAATCAGGAGTCACTCTTCGGCCTCCTCGCGGACGGCGCACACATTCCAAACATCACATTAAAAAACGCGCCGCATGCCGAACCGGATGAAAAATTAAAATGGGAGAAAGAATTGCTTGGATTATACATTTCAGGACACCCGCTTGATAAACACCGAGAAAAACTGGAAAAAACAAAAGCAAATATTGAACGAGCTACGACTGATTTCAAACCCGGCATGGAAGTAACTGTCGGGGGACTCATAGAAGACACCCGTATCGTGATTACCAAAAAAGGCGACCGTATGGCATTCTTGCGCCTTGCGGACTTCACAGGCACGATTGAAGTCGTTGTTTTTTCACGCGTCTTTGCCGAGCATCGTGAAAAGATAGAACCCGAAAAATGCATCGCGCTACGAGGCCGCCTCTCCGACCGAAACGACGAACTCTCAATTATCGCGGAAGAAATAAAGGAACTGTAATACTCCTTTATTTTCCATTGACGCGTATCCGTGTGCTTTCCAAAAATATTGGAGGGACGCGCGATTTGGACGATGCCTAGAAATTTCCATAGAAAATGCTATTATTTCCATATGGAACACACTGAACTGTATAAAATCCGACATTCGCTCGCGCATATTCTAGCGATTGCAGTGAAAGAAAAATACCCACACGCAAAAATGGCAATCGGCCCCGTGATTGAAAACGGCTTCTATTACGACTTTGATTTTTCCGGCGGCGGCTCCCCTACCGACAAAGACTTAAAAGAGCTGCAAAAACGAATGAAAAAACTCGCTTCACAAAACCTTGATTTCACAAAGGAAGAAATTGACGAAACCGGCGCGCGCGAGCTGTTCAAAAATGAGCCATATAAAATTGAATTGATAAATGAAATTGCGCGATCAGACAGAAAAATTACTCTGTACAAAACCGGTAATTTTACAGATCTATGCGAAGGACCGCATGTGGTGAATACAAAAGAAATAAGCCCAGACGCGTTTGCACTCACAAGCATCGCCGGCGCGTATTGGCACGGAGACGAAAAAAAGCCAATGTTAACGCGAATTTACGGTGTTGCGTTTGAAAGCAAAGAAGCGCTCGCCGAATACAAAGCGATGCGCGATGAGGCGGCAAAGCGCGATCATAGAAAAATCGGAAAAGAGCTCGGGCTTTTTACATTCTCCGACTTAGTCGGCTCCGGACTCCCTATGTTCACCCCGAAAGGTACGACGATACGAGACGCAATAGCAGAAAAAATCCGCCTACTTCAAGAGCCATATGGATATGAACGCGTATGGATTCCTCACATTGCAAAGCGCGAATTGTATGAGACATCCGGCCACTGGGAAAAATTTCAGAATGACCTTTTCCATGTAAAGGGCAAAGCCGACGCTGAATTCGTTATGAAGCCGATGAATTGCCCGCACCACACGCAAATTTATGCAGCTACGATGCGGAGCTACCGCGACCTGCCAGTCCGTTTTATGGAATTCACCACAAACTACCGCGACGAACAGCCAGGCGAACTTTTGGGTCTCTCACGCGTCCGTTCGCTCACGCAGGACGACGGGCATGTTTTTTGCACGATTGAGCAGGTAAAAGGCGAGGCAAAAAATATCGTGGCTGTGATCCGACAATTTTACTCATCACTTGGAATGTTTAAAAATGATAGTTTCCGCGTGCTACTCTCTGTCCGCGACCAAAGCGCGCCTGACAAATACATCGGCAAGCCGGAGCACTGGGAAACAGCCGAACAAATGCTCCGAGAGATTGCCGAGGAGGAAAATCTGCCATTTAAGCGTGCCGAGGGCGAAGCGGCATTCTATGGTCCGAAACTTGATTTTATGTTCAAAGATGCACTCGGTCGCGAATGGCAACTTGCTACAATACAGATTGATTTCAATATGCCGGAACGCTTCGGGCTTACATATATTGATAAAGACGGCTTAAAAAAGACACCGGTTATGATACACCGCGCGATCGCCGGCTCGCTTGAGCGGTTTCTTGCAGTCATCATTGAACATTTCGCCGGCGCATTCCCGGTGTGGCTCGCGCCAATTCAGACAATCGTACTTCCGATAGGCGAGGCGCACCATGAGTACGCGGAGCATGTCTATGGGGTATTAAAAAAAGCCGGTGTCCGCGCGGCACTGGACTCAAGCGGCGAAACACTTGGCAAAAAAATACGAAGCGCGAATATGCAAAAAATCCCCTATACGCTTGTTATCGGGGACAAGGAAAAAGAATCGAGCACAGCAACAATTGAAAGTCGCGACAGCGGAACAATCGGAGAAAAACCGATTGAAGAATTTATCGCGCTGATACAAAGCTAACTTGTTAGATAAAAAGTGGGTGAAAAAAAACGGGCATGAATATGCCCGTTTTTCATAATCAATATTTGAAATTCATTCGATGCACAATCCGTTCAAAACCGCGGCTACCCCACATAAACTTTATACCGTTTGAGGAGCACCCTTCGTCTTTTTGTATTTCTATATAATCCGGATGTGCGTCCTCTTCCGGAACATGACTATCAGTGAACACAATCCTAACTTCACCTTCTGCGCCTACAGAGATTACATCGGAAATAGTTTTGCCTTTCAAAATTTCCCTAAGAGCTTCTACCATAACGCCCCCTTTACGCAAAGGTTACAAATACTAAACCCCCCTTAGGCTTAACACGCAGGTGTTATATGTCAAGATTCGCCATTTTTGCGTTTGTTTGGATGAAAGATTTCCGCGACGGTACATCAGTGCCCATAAGAATATCAAATGTACGATCCGCTTCTTGAGCGTCTTCAACTGTCACTCGCTTCAAAATTCTAGTTTCCGGATTCATTGTAGTTTCCCAGAGCTCATCCGGGTTCATTTCGCCGAGACCTTTGTAGCGCTGAATATGTACTTTCTTTTTCTTCGCGGTCTGCGCCACTTCTTCCCCGGCCATATCCTCTACGGTACCTTCCACGGCTTCCACCTCTTCTTCTTCGCCGATTTCCCGTGCTTCATCTTCCGGTACACCGAGTTTTTTCAAAATACCGCTTTTTTCGTCTTCAGTATATGCATAGCCGATTTCTTTTCCATATTGGATTTTATAAAGCGGCGGCTGTGCGACAAAAATATGCCCCGCTTCTACAAGTGGACGGAAGTGACGGTAAAAAAGCGTCAGAAGAAGCGTCCTGATATGTGCGCCATCCACATCGGCATCCGTGGCGATTATAACTTTATGATAGCGAAGTTTCGCAATCTCAAATGTATCTGCAATAGCCGTACCGAGCGCGATAACGAGCGCCTTGATTTCCACGGACGCAAGCATCTTATCAAGCCGCGCGCGCTCTACATTTAAAATCTTTCCTTTAAGCGGCAAAATCGCCTGCGTGCGCCTGTCGCGACCTTGTTTTGAAGAGCCACCAGCGGATTCACCCTCCACAATAAATAGTTCGGACTCTTCTGCGCTTTTTGTCTGGCAGTCAGCAAGCTTTCCAGGAAGAGTGAGCCCCTCAAGAGCGCCTTTCCGCAATACACTGTCTTTAGCGGCTTTTGCAGCTTTCCGCGCGCGGAGTGCCAAAAGTACTTTTCCCAAAATACTCCGCGCCTCGTCCGGATTTTCCTCAAGAAACGAAGCAAAGGCCTCCCCGAACATGGATTCTACAGCTCCGCGCGCTTCCACACTGCCAAGCTTTGCTTTCGTCTGGCCTTCAAACTGGATCTCCCGAAGCTTTACGGAAATGACCGCCGTCATACCTTCGCGCACATCATCACCAGTCAGCGTGCCGTCTACATCTTTAATCAAATTATTCTTTTTGCCGTAATCATTCAAAATACGCGTTAGTGCTGTGCGAAAGCCCGTCACATGCATACCACCCTCGGCATTGTATATATTGTTTGCAAAAGCAACCTCTCGCGATGAAATATCGTCCACATACTGTAGCGCCACCTCCACCCATACCCCATCTTTCTCTTTTTCAATATAAAATATCGTCTTGTGTACCGGCTTCAAATGTTCATTATAAAACCGCACAAGAGATTTCAAACCACCTTCAAAATAAAATGTGATTGACGGTACTTCCAGATTAAGCTCGGAAAGATAAAATACTTTCTCATCCGAAATAATGCCTTTGTATTCGCGCGCGTCAATAATCGTCACACGAAGCCCCTTCACAAGATACGCTTGCTGGCGTAGATGGTCTGTAATACGCTTCCATTCAAATTCAATGATTGGGAAAATGTCCGGGTCCGGTTCAAAGGTGACGATTGTGCCGTGAAGTTTTGACGCGGAAGTCTTTTTCACAGCCGCCTTCCGCTTGCCTTTCGCATATTCTTGCACATAATTACCACCATCGCGATGCACTTCCACACGCGCCCATTTTGAAAGCGCGTTTACGACAGACGCGCCAACGCCATGCAAGCCACCCGAGATCTTGTACCCTTCACCGCCGAATTTGCCACCGGCATGGAGTGTCGTCATTACAGTTTCAAGTGCGGATACTTTCGTTTTTTTATGCTTATCCACCGGAATACCACGGCCATTGTCAGTCACGCGTATACGATTGTCCGGCAATAGCGCCACCTCAACATGGTCGGCAAATCCACCCATCGCCTCATCTCGGCCATTATCAAAAATCTCCCACACCAGATGGTGCAAACCTTCAATGCCGGTCGTTCCGATATACATGCCGGGACGCTTGCGTACAGGCTCAAGACCTTCCAGAACAGCAATATCTTCGGCGTTATAATGATGCTCGTTTTTTGGCATAAATTTTTGGCATAAATAAAAAATAGGGCAAATGCCTACTCTATAATCTCAGCCTATAACCCACTTAGTGGTTGAGCCACTAAGTGGGGCTTGGGAGATAAGAATTTGCGGTTTCTCCCTTGTTTTTAGTATAGCACATATTACCCTTGAAATAAAGGAAATTATCCCCTTTTTGGCGGCTTGGTTAAGCTGTTTTTTATGCTAAATCTTGAACTCAATCACATCACCATCCGCTACTATATATTCCTTGCCCTCTGTCTTTACCATGCCTTTTTCGCGAGCTGCTGCGTATGACCCGGCATCCAAGAGCGTCTGCCAATGGATTACATCCGCGCGGATAAATTTGTCGCGAAAATCAGTATGAATAGCGGTGCCCGCCTCAGGTGCAGTGGAATCTTTTTTGATTGTCCACGCGCGTGTCTCGTCTTCACCTGTTGTAAAGAAAGTAATCAACTCGAGCAGTTCGTAGCTCGCGCGGATGAGTGCGTCAATCCCGTCGCTCCCTTCAGCCGCGCCGAGTTCCTGCCGAAATACCGCCCGTTCTTCCCCCTCAAACTCTTTCAGCTCATCTTCAATTTTTGCGTCAAACACAACATACTTGGAAATGAGATCCGCGAAAGAAGAAACATCAATGTTATTTGAGCCGACTTTCATATTAAACGCATATAAAATCGGCTTCATCGTAAGTAAGTGAAGACCTTGGAGCATCATTTTTTCTTCTTTTGAGAGTTCCGCATCCTGGGCGAGCTTTCCCGCTTCAAGTATTGCAGATATTTTTTCAAGGAGCGATTTTTCTGCGTGCGCATCCTTATCACCGCGTTTTACTTCTTTTTCCAGATTGCCCAGACGCTTCGCCACCGTCTGTAAATCCGCCATCATCAACTCAAGATTAATAATTTCAATATCCGAGAGCGGGTGTACCTTGCCATGCACATGCGTTATATTCGCGTCGTCAAAAATCCGCACTACTTCCAAAATAGCGTCAACTTCGCGTATATTCGCCAAAAATTTATTTCCAAGCCCCTCACCGGCAGACGCACCTTTCACAAGACCCGCAATATCCACGAACTCTATCGCGGCTGGAATCGTCTTTTCGGAATGCGAAAATTCAGAAAGTTTCCAAAGCCGTTCGTCTGGCACGGCAACCACCCCAACCGACGGGTCAATCGTTGTAAATGGATAATTTTCCGCCGCAACTGCCTTTTTCGTCAACGCATTGAAAAGCGTGGACTTCCCAACATTCGGCAGACCGACTATACCGATAGATAGTGACATAGAAAAGAGTATAGCTGAAAAACGCGATAAATAAAAACGCGCGGAACGCATTGCGTTCCGCGCGAAGAGAATGTTGTGTGAAGCAAAGAGAGTTACGCTTCCTCCATCCGGCGCAGATATACAGCCGGTTCCATTTGGCACGAAAGGTTCTCAATCGTCTTCCATGAGAGCAGTCGGCGGATACCAAACCGCTGAAGCATAATAATCGCGTACACCAGACCGACAGTGCTATACCGCTCCTCAATAGCTTCAAGCCGGCTAATGATAAATTCCGGCACTTCACCGTCACTTTTCCGCGCCGCAAAACACGCAGGAATACCTTTCAAAATAAGCAAGATATTACCGTCCGGCTGCGCGGCTTTCTGATCAAGTGTTTCAAATAAAATGTTTGAGCATGCATACGGATGAAGGCCAGCATATTTTTCTTCTCTTAAAATACGGTCTTTCCAATGCATATTCTCGAGTGTCCGCGTCAGACTGACATTATTGATGCATGTTTTACATCGGTTGCTAGCCCCCGCTTCCGCACAAGAAATATTCTGCAGCTCAACAGGAGTATCATCCTCAAAACGAAACCGAAGACTTCCGATTTCTCTAAAGTTAATCCTTCTTCTTCCACTATTTTCATTACCCATACCAGTCTCCATTGCGATTGCGGTTCTGTAGCGTTATGCGGCGGGTATAGCGCGTATTGCCTGCCGACCGCGCTCTCCCCGTACCACATGAAGTTTTACTCTGCCACTCTTCTGTGGTGGCGTGTCCCCGACCCACACACACGGATAAAAAATGATTGAATCTCCGTGTCGCGGCTTTTTTGAATCCGAAGTAACAACATAGCGGATTTTGCCGTTTGGGAGACCTTTCTCCATGACAATATGGGTAATTTTTGCGAGTATCTCTTCTACTTCCTGTATCGTGTCGTTATTATGTGCTTTCAATTAGCAACCTCCTTTCCAAGGAACAATTTTTAAATACCGGAATGGAATCCAATGCCGGTATTTTTATCAAAACATAATTTATTTATAAAGTCAATATATCGGCATATGCCCACTAGACAGCAATCTTGCCGTAATCATAAAATTGCTTTCCCCACGCTTCCCGTTTGTTAGCGGGCGTATGCTTCACCGGTCCGATTTCCGAAATGCGTACAGGTGCGATACCACAGAAACGAAGAATGCTGTTTCGCATAGTGAGCGCGGTCCTAGTATGGAGGAAGAACGGCGGCATAATATCCATCGTCACCACAACACGCGCACTCTTGCCAGTCATATACTTCAAATGTTTCCCGTCACGAAAATTAAAGCCGAAACCGGGCAGGAGCGCGCGGTCAAAAAATCCTTTAAGTTTCGCGGGCATTGAGCCCCACCAGTTCGGATATGCAATAAAAATATGGTCTGCCCATTTAATGTCTTCCTGCACGCGCACTAAATCCGGCTCAAGCTCCTGAATTTCCTTGTAGCCCTTATGAAGTATCGGGTCAAACTGGAGGTCGCTGATATTCACACGCCTCACTTCATGTCCGCCTGCCTCCGCGCCGGATGCGTATTGTTCAGCAAGAAAGCCGCATATCGTCTCCGGATCTGTATGACCGAGAAATACAAAAATTTTTTTCTTTTTTTTATCCGCCATAAATAATACAGTGTATAATTATCCTAAGCTGTTAAAACGCATGCAACGCAAAAAATATAATAATAGCGATGACACCACAAAGCGATACCCAAAAGAGAAGCCATACTAATCCTCTAGGTATTGTCTGCATATCGGTCCGCCGGAACATCCATGCCGCGCAGAAAAACAAAAACACGATAGCTACTGTGATGATGCTTTTCCCTATCCAATGGTGCGTAAATGTCACGGCAAGAAAATCCTTAAACGGCTGGAGGAGCTCGCCAAATATCGTAGACAGAGAAATCCAGAGTACCGCGATAATCGCGCCCCAGAGTACCATTGCCTGATTGAGAAATCGTCGTGTCATATGTTAACGAAATTAACTAATGCGCGCCTGAAATAACTACACCGGAGAGTGCCACATATATACCGAGCGCGGTCACAAGTGACGCGAGCGCGATAATCGCGCTTTTGAAACGCGCGTCTTTTTCTATTCTCGCACCAGCCGCCACGAAAAGAACCCAGAGTACGAACGCGAGCACCGGCATAAAGAGAAAGATATGCTCTTTCGCCTCCATAAAAAATGCATGCGCCCATGGACTGCCTCCGTCTTTGATAATCGGCTTCACGACAGGTCCGTATCGCAGCACATAGTAGTAACCGCCGGTAACCCAAGATGTTATGTATGCGAGAAATGCGGCAAACCCCGCCGTCTTGAGAAACGCGAGCGATAGCCTCTTTTTGAGAAGCCCCATAAGAACGGCATACGATGCCATAACGCCGATAAGACCGATAACAATATGCGCGATGAGAAATGTTGTCATACTCGTGTATGCCTACTATTGCCAATATACCACACTCTGATGCGTTCAAGTATAAAGCCAACCGCCAACACCCACACTATATAGAATAGCATGATCGCCACATATGACGCGTCTAAACTCCGCCAGAGCCCTAAAATCATTGCCGCATACCAAGATGTAAGCGAGAGCGAAAAACCAAGCCATGACGGAATCGCATGCGCCTGAAGGAGAAGCGCATTAGTGGCAATAATTATGGTTATTGTGAGCTTTGCCCATAGAATCGGATTGTACAAATATCCGGATGCGCCTTGAGATACCTTCAATGCAAGCATGCTGAAACCGGACAAAACGAGAAGCACCAAGCCGGTACGGAGAACAAAATATGTCGTCTTCAAAAAGCTTCCCTCTGTCGGGTCAATCTCGCCATCTTTAATGGCTTTGAGATAAAAAATCTCCGCAAAGGTTGCCCCGCCAACGCCGAGTACCGTCCCTACGATATGCGAAATAATAAGAATTGTATGCCAATCCATGCGTATTTTTTACAAAATCTTTTTGGTCAGTTCTTCTATTTCGGATTTATGCGCTGCAAGCACTTCCATTGCCGCCACCGTCTGGTCTTTCCCACCTTTCATCTTTGTTTGAATCTCAAGCGCAAGTGTCTGGAAAAACTCGGGGTTATCGGACACCAGCGCGATAAGTTTCTCCTGTTCGGCTTCCGGCACGCCTTTCATTTGCGTCTTGAGCATTTTTTTCATCAAAAAATTCTTGAACATATTTCTATTGTACCGCGTACTACCAAAAACACAAAGTGAGAAATTGCCCCCCGACATAACATCGGAGAGCAATTTCTAAAAAATCTGAATTTGCGCTGAATTTACATATGTCCACCCTTCATATCGTTCATACCTCCCATGCCGCTGTCTGAACCGCCGCCCATTGCCATATCGCCACTCTTACTGCCAAACCCAATCGCGATAAAAATAATCGCAAGAATAATGTAGAACCAATTAACGATACCATTAATCTCCATAATGCCTAGGAGTTTGCCAGCACCCGCGCTGCCAATCTGAAAGAAACCGATAATCGCGAGAATCGCGAAAATAATACCGAACGACTTCATGAATGATAGACTGCCTTGGTCGCCCTTTTTTGCCATTGCAAGAGCAATAATACCAATAACGATGTGGAAGATGTTCCCAACAATGTCAAAATGAAAAAACGCCCCTTCGCCGATAAACGGATTTGGAATGAATCCCAAAATGCCGAATACGATGAATAACCACCCAAAAATCATTGTTATGTTCTTTGCCATATATACTCAAACAAAAAGTGATACTGCTATCACATGATAGTGAGAGAGATGTTGTATTGTTTTGTGTGGAGTATACGATACTCCTCGACCATTCTTAATTATAAGAAATCGGGGACAGCGGCGCACACAAGTTATCCACAAAAAAACGCCGGTGCGAATGCGCCGGCGTAAGTGGTTAAATTGAACGAATATGCAACAATGTAAGATTGCGATCAAAATGAAGTTGATATTGTTTGCGAATCGTCAGTATATCAGTGTTTTCTTGTGGAAGTGCGGCTATCAATTTCCTTGGTACACATATCTCATCATACCCGGAAACGAATACGCATATACTTTCAGTATGCTCTGAAATCAAAGTGCCGACAAAATGTATCTCCCTCAATTCTTTTGTATTTCGGATACTCACTTCGTCCACATATCTCATTATAAACCCTCCTAAAAGCGTGGTATAATTCTCGTATTAGCATAATCATTTTTGAAACCTATGCAACAACCTCGTTACGCTGTCATAGTGGCACTCCTTATTTTTGCGCTTGGCCTGCTTATTGGCTTTTGGAAATGGGGTATCGGTACGACAGACACGCCAAAAGAAGGAACATATACTGCGCCCATACGAAATGTGCTGGAAACAATCTCTCTGCCGGTGCCGCGTGTCACAGGTCTACAATCAGTAGAAAAAGCACTCTCTATCCGCCGAAGCCGACGCGATTTCGCTGACACACCGCTCTCGCTCGGCAATCTTTCACAAATGCTTTGGGCGGCGCAAGGTATCTCTGATACTGAAACCGGTGGACGCACCGCGCCTTCTGCGCACAGTGTCTATCCAATTGAACTATATGTGATGGCGTCTAATGTGAGCGGTCTTGCGCCGGGCATTTATCATTACGCGCCGGATGTACACAAGCTTGAACTTCTGAAAGAAGGTGCCACGACAGAAATGGAAAGTTTTTTGGAAGTCACGCCTCAGCCGCATCCGGCAAACGCGCCGGCAACTATTTTTATGGCCGGTAACTTCTTAAAACCTCAGGAATTTTTTGACTCAACAAGCGCGATACAAGTTACGCTTCAGGAAAGCGGTCACATCGGACAAAACCTCTATCTACAAGCGGAGGCGCTTGGGCTTGCGACAGTCGTCATGGGTGGCTTTGACGCCATGAACGCCGCTACATTTATCGGTGCCGAGGAAGATGAGACAATCCTGTATCTGGTACCTGTCGGAAATAGAAAATAGGATTTTACTTCTGCGTAGGATACTCCGTAGTGCGCTACATAGTTACTGCGTTCGCACACAAAACACCGCCGGCCGGCGGTGTTTTGTGTGCGAACTTTTACCGATTACTACTCAAGCGTGCCGATGATAAATTGTTCCAACTCTTCCGCCGCGCGCTGAGAGTGTATCTTCCCAAAACGCTCAGTTTCATCATTTCCGCATCCTGATATGAGCGCGCCTTGCTCGCCGGGGTGGCTGCCGCCGGAGACATAGCTTGTCACATCATAGACATGCCCGTCTACGGCAAGCCAGCAATCATCGGCAGACGCATGTTCGCCAACCTGCGCCAGTGCATACAAAGGAAGATTACCCGCCGTATTATGATCATCAGAATGCGCCGTCTCGCGAGCCGGACCTTTTTCACCAAAAAATACCCCGAGCGAAACTGCTCCGACAATAATAACCAAAATAATAATAACGCCAATATAATTTTTATTCATACGATACACACATGATATGTGAGCGACTATCTAGATATCACTTTATATGTTGAATAGTATACCGTACTACTTCCTGTATCGGTATCGGGCCCATCGTAAATGTATGAACACCGTATTCTTTGAGCGCTTTCTGGTCAAACCCTTCTAATTTTGACCCAATATAAACGATAGGTATATCAACAAGCTCAGAGGTATCTCTTATATTTTCAACGAAATCGGTAATTTCATGCCAATGTTCCGGTAGTACGAAAATAATAGCGTCAGGTTTCTTTGTTTTCGCTGTCTTGAGTGTAGTCGTAGGAGTTTCTTCCATTATTACATCCAGACCCTTCTTATGAAACTCTGTGGCAAATTCTTTTGCCACTCCTGAATTTCCAACAACAATTATTGTATTTTTTCTTTTTGCGCTAATAAACATATCCGTAGCGGTTGTCTTTCTTCAAATTCGGAATTGTGGACCCGACTGGGTTCGAACCAGCGACCTCCGGAGTGCAAAACCGGTGCTCTAGCCAACTGAGCTACGGGCCCAATTAAAGAATTATACTAGAAATAACAAAGAAATCAATAGTGAGTGCGGCAGACAGCCCTTGTATAAAGGAATTTTTATTTGTATGATGTTGCTTGTTGAGCGCGTAGCTGTTTTGGTTAGTTGGCGCGGAATGACATGGGCGCGTAGCTGTTTTGGTTAGTTGGCG
>PCTL01000033.1:47744-49538 GCA_002771515.1 Candidatus Lloydbacteria bacterium CG22_combo_CG10-13_8_21_14_all_47_15
TAGCTGTTTTGGTTAGTTGGCGCGGAATGACATGGGCGCGTAGCTGTTTTGGTTAGTTGGCGCGGATGTGATATTGGGCGCGTAGCTCAGCTGGTTAGAGCGTACGCCTCACACGCGTAAGGTCAGAGGTTCGAATCCTCTCGCGCCCACCACTTGACCATTGAAAATAGAGCGGGCTGTAGTATACCGGTAGTACGCACGCTTCGGGTGCGTGTAGACCGGGTTCGATTCCCGGCAGCCCGAACGAAGTGAGGTGTGAGCAAGGCAACTGCTTGCCTTGCAACTGCTTGCCTTGCGTCCAGAATCGAAAGACGGCGCCATGTTCCGCGAAACTGAACTGGCGAGGCGAGGCAGGGTCGCGAGCGCGCGAAGCGCGACTTGTGACCGATTCCCGGCAACCAGAACGGGCCTGTAGCTCAGATGGCTAGAGCGCTGCATTCGCATTGCAGAGGTCGGGAGTTCGAATCTCCCCAGGTCCACCAAACCAATTATAACGGGGTGTAGTATAGTGGCAGTACGCAGGCATGGGGTGCCTGTAGTCCGAGTTCGATTCTCGGCACCCCGAATGTCATATATGCCCTCGTCGTTCAATGGATAGGACATAAGCTTCCGGAGCTTAAGATGCGGGTTCGATTCCTGCCGAGGGCACAATTCATAACTTGGTCGGAAAATTGACCGACTTTTTCTTCTAAAAGGAAAAGAAAACTTTTTTGCTGGGTTCTGCTCTGAACGAGCAGGGTGGCGGGCTGGCTTCCTTGGTCTGGTTTCGTTCAGGAGTTTCGGATAAAATGAGTTCGAGCCAAACTGTAAAGACACATCGAACAAAGTGAGACGCCCGAGAGCAGGCAAACTACTTTGCTTGCGTGTGGGAATCGAAGAGTTTTCGCATCGCGCAGGGCGCGATGCGAAAACTGTACCGTTCCTGTAGAGAGAGATTCCTGCCGAGGGCGCCAAACGATGCTTCCGCTCGCGAAAGCGAGTGAGAACGCCGCGCCTGCATTGAAAATTGAGAAGTTTGAGAATCGGGCCGTTAGCTCAGCTGGTAGAGCGCCTCCATGGCATGGAGGAGGCCACCGGTTCAAATCCGGTACGGTCCACCAAAATTGATTTGCTAAATGATTAGGAATAAGTATTGATAATTTGATAAAATAGAACTATGCCAAGACAAATTACAATTACAGCAGAATATTTTCGCCAATATAGACAAAAATTGGGTTTTTCTAATCAAGCGGATGTAAAGGATTTTTTTGGCGCGAAAGATATTACGCCAACAGTTGATTTAAGCTACATTAAACTTTTGAACGACAGACTTTACAATATGATTGATAAAATCAACGATGTCGTTGTAAAAGAAATAAAAATAGATGACCTTGTTGCTTTCAAAAAAGAACACATAGATCGGACTTTCGAAATTATGAAAGGAAACGATATTTTGCCTGTACTGAATAATCAAGGCAGAAGACCAGAGCAAGTTTATTACTCTTGGATGAGGGGTTATGTCCTATCAAATTATTTTTTGAAAGCACTCGGATTGATTTTTGAGGTTGATACTTCAAGCATAGATCTAATTGGTGATGATGATTTGAAAAATGTTGAAACTTTCAAAAGAACTCCTAAAGCTGATTTAGAAATAAAATTAAATGGAAAAG
The DNA here is from genome assembly GCA_002771515.1 of Candidatus Lloydbacteria bacterium CG22_combo_CG10-13_8_21_14_all_47_15. Taxonomy (GTDB): domain Bacteria; phylum Patescibacteriota; class Minisyncoccia; order Phycocordibacterales; family 21-14-all-47-15; genus 21-14-all-47-15. The sequence goes on from PCTL01000033.1 coordinate 49,394, forward strand.
AAAAAGTTAGAATAGAAATGCAGTCTGGGTTTACAGGAATAAATGACATAAAACAGCATAAAGTTTTAGAAGCAAAAAGAGTTTTCCGCGATTTAGGTTTTCATACTTTGGCAATCCATTTTGATTTATACAATGGGCAGGTTGC
>PCTL01000033.1:49588-50443 GCA_002771515.1 Candidatus Lloydbacteria bacterium CG22_combo_CG10-13_8_21_14_all_47_15
CAAACTGTCTTTAACATTGACCAAAATTATTTCATTTGGAAAATTACAGAAAAACCAATGAAATACAGAGAAATAAATTTTAATTAACCATTTCCCTTTATGATTAAAAGCGGGAAACTAAAAGTAATTGATTTATTCTCTGGTGTTGGTGGCTTAAGTTATGGCTTTGCACATGACAACAACTTTGAAATAGTTGCCACAAATGAAATTTTGCCGAATATGGCAAAAGCATATTCACTAAATCATCCAGCAGTAAAAATATATGTAGAGGACATAAAAGATTTTAATGCACAAAAAATTGAAAATGATTTAGGTATTAAGGCGAGCGAGATTGACATTATCGTTGGTGGACCACCTTGTCAGGCATATTCAACTGTTGGGAAAAGATTGATTGATGATCCAAGAGGAAAACTTTTTCAGGAATATTATCGTGTTTTGAAAGAATTTAATCCTAAACTTTTTCTTTTTGAGAATGTAAAAGGGCTTTTATCAATGCAATGTGGAGAATTATTGAAAACAATTATTTTACTTTTTGAATCGCTTGGGTATAATGTGCAATATAAACTTTTGAACGCTGCGGATTATGGTGCGCCACAAATCAGAGAGAGGGTTGTGATTATTGGCTCAAAACTTCAAACAAATTTTCAATATCCGGAACCCACACATTATAATCCAGAGGAAATGCCGAGCTTGTTTAATAAAAAACTCAAGCCATATTTAACGCTTGAAGAAGCAATAAGTGATTTACCATTTATTAAATCAAATGAAGAAAATTTTGAGTATTCTTCCGAACCACAAAATGATTTTCAAAAGTTTATGCGAAAAAACGCACCAGCAAAACTAATGGATCATAAT
>PCTL01000032.1 GCA_002771515.1 Candidatus Lloydbacteria bacterium CG22_combo_CG10-13_8_21_14_all_47_15
AGACACTCCGCGCCTTTTCTTCAAAAACAACGATACCAACTCCGGTACCGCTCTGGACTCAAACAGATAGTTTCCGCTTCTCTTTTGCACCGCTGATTGATGACAACGACCATATCATTATGACCGACACCGACATCGGCTTGCGGGCATACGACATGGATGGTGCCGTGCTATGGACGCGCCCAATCGGGAACAATCTCCAGAATCCGCCGACTCTAGACCAGAGCGGCAACATTCTATTCAGCAGAAACGATACGCTCTTCACTGTAGATCCGACAACCGGAGCAGTTATCAGCACATTCCATCTTCCGGGCGTTCCAAGTTCCGGAAGAAGTGCTCTATCTGTTGACGGTGCTAACCGAAAGTATCTTATCAAAACTCTTATTCCAATTACTCTGCTTGCCATTGATGCGGATATTGTTTGGACATTTCATCTGGAACGCCCCACAAACGCACCGGCCATCGGAGATAGCATACTCTACATTGTCTCCGATGATGTATTGTATGCGTTGGGGGAGTAATTGTCAGTATATTTTTGATATATATAAAAACCCCGCTCAAAATAGAGCGGGGGCTTTGACTAGGCGTTTGACTATGCGATAGACCAGCCACCGTCCAGTGTTATCGTCTGTCCGAGGCATAAGGTGTTTTCGTCACTTGCAAGAAAATGTATCCAATACGCTACTTCTTGAGCGGTTCCTTTCCGATGGATTGGCGTTCGGTTTAAATACGGTTCCATAAATTTTTCCGGCACATCATCGGTCATCGGGGTTTGTATAATGCCCGGAGCGACAGCGTTTATCCTGATATTGTATGTGGCGCCGTTTTTTCCGCCGACTGCCTCAATCGCCACCCGTGCAGTGAGTCGCGCGACCGCCGCTTTTGAAACTGAATAAAAATTTCCAGCATCGCCACCAAATGCCGCGATAGACGCGCAGTTCACTATTCTCCCATAGTTTTGCTTTCGCATTATCGGCAATACCGCCCGCATCGTGTAAATAGTCCCCTTCAGATTGACCGAAAGTATTTTGTCGTACCATGTTTCCATCTCATCCCAATCCATTTTTATGAGCGGCTTGGCGTCTGGCATAATACCAGCAGTATTGACGAGTACATGAATGGCACTGAATTCGCGCTCGTGCGCTTCAAATGCTTGCTTTACCGCTTTTCTGTCGGAAATATCGCACGGATACGCGATACAAGAATTTCCGGTTTCACCGCGCAGTGATTCCGCGGTTTGCAACGCTTCTTCTATCTTCGCTGGATGTTCAAGTAATATGACATCATCGCCCGATTCTAAAAAACGGCGCGCCGCTTCTTTTCCAATTCCGCCGGCGCCTGTAATCGCCACTATCCTTTTGCTGTCCGTTTCGCAAGGCATGCTATCCCTCCTTTTTTTTAAGAAACGCCGTGATGTTTGCAATGACATTCTGAATACCGACAAGTTTTACACGATGAATGAAATTTTTGATCTCTTGGTCAATATCAACCGGATGGCAGACACGCGCTTCTCTTGTGATTCTTTCCATTTTATCAGCGTCAAGCGATGCTATGTACTCAATCGCCGCATCTTCACTGTCAAATATATCGTCTAGCAGATTCATATTAAACGCTTCTTCTACGCTTACACGCGCTGAATGCTCAATGAGGTTTATGTAGTGCGCATAAGAAACCTTGTTGAATGTCCGTATTGTGCCTCCCCAGCCGGGCAGCATGCCAAAAAACGCTTCGGGGAAGCTTACTGTACTTCCGCGGATACCGATACAGCGATTGCATGAGAGTGCAAGTTCAAGCCCTCCGCCGAAAGCACCAGCGCCACCGATAATTGCAAATGTGGCGAATGTTCGCATGCGTAGGGAATGTGAGTAGAACATCTTCATAAATTCATGGCCACCGGAAAGAAATGTTCTGATTGGTGACTCATTTTCCTCCATAAGGCGTGAGATAGCTTCCCGTATTTCAAAAAGGCTCGCTCCGGCAGAGAATGTTTTTTGTGTGCCGGCGCCACTCATTCCGGTAATCACCAGAGCTTTCATATGCCTGTATTGTGGGTTTATGTAGATGTGTTGCTCAAATATCTCTCTGATTTTGTCCCGTAAATCAACGGTGAGCACATTAACTTTGTCTTGCATGCGCAGAATACCGATCTTCTGTCGGTCTTGCCACTCCAATGTAAGCATTAAATTCTCCTTTCAAATAACTGCTTGTTCCATAAGATGAATAGCAAAGACCTAAATGCTTTGCAAGCATCTAGGTCTTGAGTATGCACGCGGTAACAATATCACATTAAAAACCGAGATATTCCATTAATACTTCAGAGAGTGATTCATCGTGCGTTTCTTCGGGAAGGTAGTCAAGCAGAAAATCACGGATGTCCTCTGTGTCAGTATCGCCAAGCGGTATGCTGATAAATGGCATGAATGTTTTTTCTGATTTCAGCATAAGCACCGGACCGGATGTTTTTTCAAGAATACCAAATGATTCAAGCGATTGGTATAGATATCGCGTATCGCCGATGCTTACGCCGCGCTCGCTCACTTCAAACTGAATCTGCCGTGGTTTTCGTGCCGCGTAGAGCGCCATGGAAAACGCGCTAATAGCAATTATTAATGCAAAAAGGAGATTTTTTAGGAATACTGCCGCGATCACGATTGCCGTTGCAATAATGCCGAGTGCCCAATACCAGTCGCGTTTTTTTTGTTGGTAGGGATATTCCGGTGCGGTCCACGCAATAGGTTTTGTATTTTGCAGAGCCATACTATGAAACGGATGTTGATTAAAAACATTTTTAGTATAGCACTCTACAATTTAAAAATCCCCTCCGGCGGTAACGCCGGAGGGGATTTCCACAACAGATTATTCTGTTTTGGCTTCGTCGCTTGTATCAGTAGCACCAGTGTCGTCTGTCGGTATGTCGGCGGTGCCGGTTGCCGTTTCATCAATTACAGACGCATCGGTTTCTGTACCGGTGTCTGCGGTACCTACTGCCGCGGCTTCATTAGCCGGCGGTACGATGTCCGCACTGTCGTTGTTGCCTGTCAACGCAAAGATACCCCAGACAATGATGACAATGATGACAATCCACGCAATTATTTTACCCATATGATTACTTGGTTAATTAACGACTAAACTTGTGTTGGCAGGCCGTCTGTATCATAACGGCAGACCATCTATATGGTGAGAATACGACAACGGAGGGCATATTGCAACTATTCGCGTGTGGATTTTCTCCATGATAGGTTAATATCACCGCATAGTAGGTATTGAGGCATATGCATGGACAAGGTAAACAATCTGGCACTGCGAAAAAAAAAGTTGCGACGGGACGGGGAAAACGCTCCGTGGCGATACTCCGAGTGTTGAAAAAACTTTTTCCAAACCCGGATATTTCGCTTCGGTATTCCAACAACTGGGAGCTTTTGGTCGCGGTTATGCTTTCGGCACAGTGTACCGACAAAAAAGTGAATGAAGTGACCGCGCGTTTGTTTAAAAAATATACGACGCTTGACGCGTATTGCCGTGCCGACCGACATACATTTGAAAAAGATATTCGGGCGACAGGTTTTTTCCGCAACAAAGCAAAACATATTCTTGCCACCGCCCGTATCCTAAAATGTAGGCATCGTGGGCGCGTACCATGTACGATGGAAGAGATGCTCGGATTGCCAGGCGTGGCGCGGAAGACAGCGAATGTTGTTCTTGGCAATGCGTGTGGCGTTGTGGAAGGTATCGCGGTGGACACGCATGTCAGGCGTTTTGCAAGGCGATTTGACCTGACGAACTCTTCTGACCCAAAAATTATTGAGCGCGACCTGATGGAGCTTTTTCCGAAAAAAGAATGGTTCAAGCTTACATACCGGTTTATTGAATATGGACGGCGTGTGTGTCCGGCGCGGCGGCATGAGTGTACGAAGCATCCGCTTACAAAAATATATCCTGTGGCGGCACATAGGTGGTTAAAAATAGGTGGTTAAAAAACTGAAGTACCAGCGTCCGTTCGGGATTGTACACATAGCGCGCTCTTTTTCCGATGGTATACTAGTGGACAATGGACAAAGGAAACCCCGTTTCAATTACAAAAATTAGAAACGAGGCTCGGCACGCGCCGCGCACGAATCAAGATAATACTGAAACATTGTCGCGGCGTGTGCTCAAGCAATTTGAGCGCTTTGATACAGAAGCCGCAGACGCAGCCGGTACCGCAAAAAAAAGCGCACTTATCGCGCTCGCGCTCTCGGTGCTCCTTGCCGGTGCCGGCGGCTTTTATTTTTTTATAACAAAAGTATCAGTGGAAAGTCTAGAGAAAGAGGCGCTATTGGCGCGTACTTCGGGAAACTATGCTGCCGCGCTTGCCCTATATGACAGGCTTCAGCAAAACACGCCAGACGACGATTCCCTCGGCGAGATTATTTCTGACACACAAGCGCTTTTTATCGCGCAGGCAAACTATGCGAGCGCGGAGGGTGCGGCGGAAGAGGGCAGATGGTTTGATGTGCGCGCGCTTTTGCGCGGGAGCGTTGCCGTTTCCAATCCTGATTTTATTTCATACAACGGCGCGCTGGCGCTCCTTGAACATGCCGAAGCCGAAATTTCCTCGCTTGCAGAACTAAACGCTTCGCAGGTTGCCGAGCTTGCAGAAACGGCCGAGCTTGAAGCATTGCGGAGACGACAGATAGAGGCGGAGCGTTTGCAAGCTGTGTCAGAGCTGCGTACTCGCCTTGAAGAAACCACTTCCGCAAAGGCAAACGCCGAAGCCGAACTTGCCACAACGCAGGCGGAATTGAGCCAGTCGCAGGAGGAAATTCAAAAAGCGCAATCGGAATATGAAAGAGAGCGCGCGAAAGCGCAGGCGCTTGCCGAAGCGGCGGAGCGCGAACGGCACGCAAACTTTCTTTCCGACCTTCAAGGGTATGTCACGACCATTAGTAATGGGGAGGACAAACTCCGGGTTGCCGCTGCGGCGTTGAGCGCTGGGGATGACGAAGTCGCGTACCTACGGACACGCGAAGCGCAAACTCTTTTTGAAGAGGCGCATTCGGTGGGTGATTTACGTGGACGGGATGTGGTTAAAAGCTATCAGGCAACCGCCGATACGGCACTCCGCGCCATTATTGCCTATGAAGACGCGCTTGCGAAACTGAAGAAAGCGATTGTCTTAAATGACCCGAATGACGAAGCATATGGCGCGTACCTAAACGAATACGAAACGATGCTTGGTAAAGCGGTTGCTTTGCGGCAAGAGGTGGAAGCATTTATCGCGGAACGAAAATAACACAAAAAACTTCTCCGCGCGGAGCGCGGTAGCCCCGTTCTTATTTTTGGTTTTTGGAAATTAGAAAGAAAGCGTTGATAGTGTGGACTACCAAAAAAGGAAGTAGCGAAAAAGAAAAGCAGTCGTTATGGCAACGACTGCTTTTCTTTCAGTTCTTTATCAAGCCACACGGGTCGCCATTTACTGGTGGGCACGCAGGTTGACACCGATAATAAATTATGTTGGCGGAGAGGGTGGGATTCGAACCCACGGTCCGCGTGAACGGACTCCGGTTTTCAAGACCGGCGCCTTAGACCACTCAGCCACCTCTCCGCGTAAAATAGTACAATATTTATCTGAATGAAGCAAAACGCCCGGCATATGCCGGGCGTTTTGCTTCTTATTTTTCTATTGGCTCCACCGTTGTTTTCTCTTTTTTAGGTTTTGAGAATATAAAAATATAGAGAATATCTAAGATGGCGAGCGTATTTACGACAAGGAGCACGATAAACCACCACTTGTGTGTGTTTCGCGCGGCAAGCCAAAGCGCGTACCCTTTCCACGGGAGCACCCAGAGCATCACGATTAAAAGTATCCAGATATTTGAGGCGATAAATTGGTCAAGCATATATGCTATGATATCAATCATCTGGAGAACTGCAACAAGTATGAAATATATTGGTGTGGACTACGGTACAAAAAAAGTTGGCATCGCGCTTTCCGACGAAAGTGGTACATTTGCGTTTCCTCATTCGGTCGTATCAAATGAGCGCGCGCTTTCTCGTGTCGCGGCACTTGCGGAAGAATATGGCGTGTCGCATATTGTGCTCGGCGAGTCGCGCGAGCTTTCGGGGAAGCCAAATCCTGTCATGGCGGGTATTGCGGCATTTGAAGCTACGCTCCGAAAGCGCGGCTTTATGACACACCTTGAGCCGGAGTATTTTTCCACGGCGGAAGCGGGGCGCACGGATGAACGCGAAAAAGTCCGCGACGCGCAGGCCGCCGCCATTATTCTCCAGAGTTTTTTGGACAAACAAAACGCGTCCGCGTAAAATAAGGCGAATCATTCATGGTTGCAAATATTCTTGCACAACTGCGCGAGCAGTGGAACATATGGATTGAGAAACACGCGCTCTCGGCGCGCGCGGCATGGTGGCTTGGAGCAGTTTCTTTTTTGGAGAGTTCTATTCTCATTTTCCCGATAGATTTTTTGCTTATTGCAATTCTTCTTGCCGGCGCGGAGCGCTGGGCATATTACGCGGGCATCACTACGCTGTGGTCCATCATCGGCGGCATTTTTGGGTATCTAATCGGCTTTTCAGCGTTTGAAGGATTCGGCGATGCGCTCATAGCGGCTTATGGGCTGGAGCAGGCGTTTGAGACCACATCGGTCTGGTTTCAGGCGAACGCTCTGTGGGCTGTCTTTTTTGCAGGATTTGTACCGATTATTCCATTCAAGATATTCACACTTTCCGCTGGTGTGTTCCAAGCCCCATTCGTGATGTTCGTGGCTGCATCAACACTGTCGCGCGGCATCCGTTTTTTTGCGATTGCCTATATCATGCGCCGTTACGGTGCATCAATCGGCAAAGTAATTCTACGGCATTTTAATATTGCGACTATCATTACACTCGTACTCTTTCTACTCTTTCTACTTTTTTAGGTGTGTTTAGACAAGGCCTGATTGCGCGCGCATACGCGCGTGAAAGAATGTTTGTAGTCGCGTCTGCCCACAGTCTGCCCACAGGGTGAGTTTTATTTCATCAATATTCTTTATATAATAGAGAGAATGAAGTATTCTTTTCCACAAACATTCTTTCCGCCGCCGGCGTTTCTCGCGATGCGTGCGGCAGGCATCGCCATTTCCGAGTCGGATATCACGCTTATCAATCTTTTCTCTACGCGTCGTGGGATTGATGTGGCATCGTTTGAATCTTGGTCGCTTCCGGATGGAAGTATTTCCGATGGCAGCGTTGCCGCGCCGGAATTGGTTCAGGAAGCGTTGCGCCACTTTCATGTGAAAGAGAATGTCGGGTTCGCACGCATAGCAATTCCTGAAGCGGCATCCTATCTTGTGCGGTTGTTGGTACCTGTCGGCACTGATGCCGCAATCAGAGCATATCTCACCGAGCATCTTGAAGAGCATGTGCCACTCAGGCCTGAGAATGCGCTTTTTGACTATATAATTATTTCGGTGTTGGAAAACACAGCGGATATTCTTTTGTCCGTTGCGTCACGGCAGGTTGTAGATAGCTACCTCGGCAGTTTTGCCGGTACAAATATCATACCTCTGTCTGTGGAGATAGACATACAGGCAATCGCGCGTGCGGTAGTGCCGGCATACGAGACGGACGCAGTTGCAATCGTTGATATCGGGCGTTTCCGCACTATTATCGCGATTGTCGCAGATGGTTTTGTTCGCTTTGCGACGACGACCGATATCGGCTCTATACATGTGGAGAGTGCACATCAAGTAAAAGAAAAAAAGAACGCTGATGTTGCCCAAAAACGCATGGAAGCACTGCGTGCGTTCGGTGAGGAACTAGGAGCGGAAGTGGACCGCCATCTTCTATACTGGAAGACGCATCGCAAGGGTGACGAAGAGCGCGATCTTGAGCGTATTATAGTTTCCGGTACGGAGATGGCGGAGCCCGATGTATTTGACCATATTGTTCATTATTTGCCTCTTCACCCAACGCTTGCGAACCCGTGGCAGAATGTTTTGTTCCGTGGGAGGAAGATTCCTCCGATGACACGGCGCGAATCGTTTAAGTACACAACAGCAATAGGACTCGCGCTCTCATCATTCTCCAGAGAATAATACGCACATACCATGCCGTACCACAATCTTTTATCAGGGGAACAAAAGCAGGCGATACGAAAAATGTATCGGATACGCCGCGGTATTGCAGCCGGAGCTCTGTTTTTTCTGATCGGGGCGACTGTAGCGGTTCTTCTTGTGCCCGCGCTTGTGATATCGCGGGTTAAATTAGAAGATGTATCCCAACGGCTCTCTAATGCAAGGAAGGTAAGCCAAGCTCGGCTTAATCCGGAAACGCGCAAAATTGTGGAGGACACAGCCGAGCTTCTTGCAATTCTTACGATGCCAGCACCGCCGCTTTTTGCACACGGGGGTTTTGCGGAGATCGTGCTTATGGAGAAGCCCTCTGGCATCTCTATCGCCGGTATTTTCTATGATGGGCCGGTAGCCGATATAGAAAATGCGTTTCGGTACAGTTTGCGGGGCGTTGCGACAACGCGCGAAGTTTTGTTCTCGTTTGTGGAAACTCTCAAGACGAATAAGCTATTCAGCGCCGTTGACCTGCCGGTTTCAAATTTTGTAAAAGATAGCGACATTGAATTTTCGGTAACACTGGTCATGAATATGCCGCGCGCCACGGTACGATAACTAAAATATCATGCACTCATTACCTCCAATACAAAACCTTTTATTCATCGTTGCATTCTTGAACTTGTTGTTTTTCGGCTCGGCCGGGCTTTTGGGTTACCGCATTCAAAACAATGTAAAACAGGCATCACGAGCACTTTCAGAACTTGATTTGGAAAATGTTCGTGAAGAAAATTCAAAAGTGGTTAAGGTGCTGTTAGAAGAGACGAAAGAAGATCGCGCGCGCATCGATGGATATTTCATTGACTCAACATCTATTATCGCAACGATTGAAGAGATAGAAACGCTCGCTCGCCGGCTTAATGTGAAACTTACGCTTCGCTCTGTCAATACGAGTAGAGACAATTCAGACGGGCTAGAGACGCTTCGCATAGACGCGAAAGCGGAAGGTGCTTTTGAAAATGTATACCGATTTTTGTCTCTGGTTGAACGCTTGCCACACAAAATCTTCTTTGAGCGCGCGGGGTTTGCAACGCGAGCGGCCGCGGCTCAGTGGGAAGCAAATGTTACAATCGTGATTACGAGTTTCAAAAAAGGTGTGTCCGGATAGCGTACTATTCTACCGGACCTCTGCCTGCTAATTATTTTGCATCATGACTTCAATCCCATTAACTATAAAGAAAATGTTCAATCGGTCGCGCCGAATGAGGCGGCGGCAGCCGCTCGTTTCTCCTGCCCGTGATTGGAAAATAATGGTACGCGTTGCTGTTATGTTGGGTATTACGGCTGCCATTTCGGCTGCGGCGCTATTTTTCGCGATTGACTCGGAATTTCTTTTGAAGAGTGACGGTTCTGCAATCATTGAGGTAGAGCGTGTTGACCGCGATGGCATCCAGGCAGTAATCTCTCAATTTAATGCACGGGAAAGAGAATTCAAGTCACTTCTTCTGGCGCCGCCAGTAATTACAAACCCATCACTCTAAGATTATTGTAAAAGAAAGGCATACAATATAGTATTGGGTTGGCTATATTGAATAATGCTTTCTTTTTTCTCGCCTCCCCGTAGCTCAATGGCTAGAGTAGCGGGCTTCTATCCCGCTGATGTGGGTTCGACTCCTACCGGGGAGACGAGAAAATGGAATGTTCTTTTATTTTTTAAGGAGAAGGACAGATGAAATATCGGAGTAGGAGGATAGTGCAGCCGAAAGATTTAAATGTTTCAGGAACTCTTTTCGGCGGACGGTTGCTTGAGTGGATTGACGAGGAATGTGCTATTTATGCGATATGTCAGCTTGGCACACCACTCGTTACTACAAAGTTTATGAGTGAAATTGATTTTATCATGCCGGCGCAGAATGGTGATATTTTGGAAATCGGTGTTGAAACCGCAGCAATCGGCAGAACCTCTTTTACTATGCGTTGCCTAGTGCGGAATAAAACGACGAAGCATAAGATTGTGGCCATAGAGAGAATTGTCTATGTTGCGTTGGATGAAGAAGGTAAACCGACGCCACATGGGGTTACCGCAAAAAAACCGCCCAAGCATTGATGCTTTGGCGGTTTTATTTTATATTGGTGGGCGCTGAGGGATTTGAACCCCCGACCTTCTCGGTGTAAACGAGTTGCTCTACCAACTGAGCTAAGCGCCCTTGCGCATCACTATTGATTTCTACCAAGACAGCTAAGCTTCCTTGCGCATCACTA
>PCTL01000027.1:0-9816 GCA_002771515.1 Candidatus Lloydbacteria bacterium CG22_combo_CG10-13_8_21_14_all_47_15
ATACGCGAGTTTCTTAAGACGCTCATGTATGATGCTTTCCAAAGAGGACATTGTGGAATTGGCACACCGTATTCAGTGCGTATACTGTTTATTTAATGCTAACAATCGTATATGTGAGCTGGTTGCCGTTCGGCGCCTTGAATTGAACGACATCACCCTTCTTTTTGCCGAACATCGCTTCGCCGAGCGGCGAATGATTGGAAATTTTCCACGCTGACATATCGGCCTCTTCTGAACCTACCAGCGCATAAGTGACCGTGTCGCTTGCACCTTTCTTGCGGAGCTCCACAGTAGAACCGATATGCACGCCGTCACCTTTCATGTGCGAAATAATCTCAGCTGTTTGAAGGAGATTCTCAAGCTTTGCGATACGGTCTTCAAGCGCGGCCTGCACTTCGCGCGCCTGATGATACTCGGCGTTTTCGGAAAGGTCGCCAAGTGATTTTGCAAACTCAAGCTCTTCGGCAATTTTCGCGCGCTCTTCGGTCTTCAAGCGTGTGAGTTCCAGCTCAAGTTCATTATATTTTTCCTGTGTCAGATATTCCGCGTCGGGGGTCATTTGGGAAAAGTATAGCCGATATATCGCGAAAAAGCAATCTAAAAAAATAAAGCTATATAGTTCAATTGTCCACAGACACTCACTCTATGCTTCCTCTATACCTCCGCGTGCTTTCTTAAAAAATAAGCGAATATCATGCATATCAGACATACCGCGCGTTGATTCGTCAAGAAAGCCGGCGTAACGACCCGCAAGCGCAAGCTTAGCTGCTGTCTTCTCTGAAAGTCCGCGGAGGCGTGGATAGAGAAGTTCATATTCAGTAAACGAGGAAATAGAGAGCGCGTGTTCCGTATGCGTATCTGGGTGTTCTATTTCAAGCGCTGGAATCGCGTCTATCTCCGCCTTGGCGCCATGCAGAAAAAAATTCCCGCGCTGAGATGCGGAGACCCCGCTGATATGCGGCGGCACGACAATACCGCCACGATAAATAATCCTGCTTGCGCCGCGCGCTTCCCCGAATGCACGAATGCGTGAAGTACTTCCAGAAGCTTTATGTAAAACACCATGGTAGCTATCGCGATGATTTAACCCGCCTGATGATATCAAACCGATAATACCGATACTACCGCCATGCCCTAGCACAATCCCCCGTGTATCGGATTTCAGCATACTGCTTTGCGTATTATCAGATTCATCATCCGCGTCATTCCTATCGTTCACAGCTTCTTTCTCCACACAATTGACTACGGCATCCACGCCGGCATAGGCAATTCTGTTATAAAACCACCGCGCTCTAGCCAATTCTTTGTATAACACTGAATGTGTCAGCACGCTCCCGTCTTCCGCGAAAAGAAAAACTGTACGCCCGAATGTTTCGTCCGCACTTGTAAAACCCACACTAGAATCTCCGGTGATTTCTTCAGACACAAAAACCTTCGCGCCGCGGCGCGCGACAATAATAATACTGTCAGACGCGCCGTCTTTTGCAGTGGTAGCAATCCGGACGCGTGTCGTTCCACTGCGGGCATCTATAAAGAGCCCGCCTTTCGCACGCGCGAATGACTCGGCAAAATAATAATTCGCGGTGAGAGCTTCGCCGCTTTCTTTCATTAAGATATCGCAGAGACCTGTATGCCGACCCTCTGACAATGCTCCGGCAAGTGGCAAAACCGTGACATCGCCTTCCGTTTCAGTTTTGTTCTCCGGCTGAACGCCATGGAATACTTCGCGCGCCGCAAACAACTTTGGAAACTCAGTCGCAATTCCTATACCGTACATAAAAACATCACGCGGCAAGCATCTGCCGCGTTGTAGAATATCCGCTTGCCATGTTTCTAAAATACTCATAAACCTTTACAATTTTTTGCAGGACGATATCCGGCGGCTTCCGCTGCTTCGCGCGTCTCAAACCATACCTTATTTTCTTCCTTGATGCGGAGTACGCCTGAACACCATGGAAAATGGTATGCCTCGCCTGTTTTAGAGGCAACGAACGCTCCGCCGGCAGACACCGGCTTCTCTGTATCTACTCCGTCTGCCGCACGCACACTTCCTGCCGACACACTTGCCGCACCAACATATTCAATCGCCACAGGCATCCTTGACGCAGCCATACCGGAAAGCCTCCCAAGACCAAATGAAATAAAAGCAACCAGTATAATAATAAGTGCTGTATAGATATCCTGCCGCCCAACAACCGCAATCGCGGACTTGCATTTTTCCAATATATCTTTTATACTCACAGGCACTACTCTAACAGACATATGGCACACAGAAAAGCAGGCGGAACTGCAAAAAACCTCCGCGATTCACAGCCGAAATATCTCGGTACAAAAAAATATGCCGGCGAAAAAGCAGCGATCGGCAATGTTTTGGTGCGCCAGCGCGGTACAAAGATCATCGCGGGCAAAAATACAGCTCTCGGCACAGACCATACGATTTTTGCCACAAAGGACGGTGTGGTATCTTTCCGCGAAGTCAGAAAGACTCGCTACGATGGCAGGATGATACGACGAAAAGAGATTAGCATCACGACGGAAAAATAAAGAAAAAATAAAAAAACAACTCGGACACTTCCGAGTTGTTTTTTTATTCATATTTTATTCGTAAATTATTTTTCCGATTCCACCACAAGTTTAAAATCCCCTTCTTTTTCGTTCACTTTCACCTTGATGTCATGTTCCCCGACTTCCGATATCGGCGCGTCTAAAACAATGAATGCCGCGTCCACCGGCATATCCGCCTGCACCGAGAGCGCATCAGCGATTTCTTTTTCATGAATTTTTGCAAAAAGATGTCCTTTTTCGTTTGCTTTTCCGCTGAGCGTCACCGTTACGCCACTCAATTTCTCAAGATAAGATTCAAGCTCTTTAACCCGTATTGCCGAGAGTTCATCGGACTTCTTTTTTGCATTAGCAAAGCGTGCAACCATTGCTTGAGTTGCCATGTGGGCATATCCTTTCGGCAACAAAAAATTCCGCGCATATCCATTTGCGACTTCCTTGATATCATATTTCTGCCCCAATGAGGGCACATCCTCAAGTAATACTACTCGCATGTTATGAGACACACCTTACCATGCTATTCGCCAGTTTGCAAATATTCAATCGCGCGGTCCAGTTGTGGGTCCGTACCTGCCTTAAAGTCATCAAGCGTCATTTCAACTGGAATATCAGGTGAAAGTTTTTGTTCAGAAATAGACCGTCCGTTTGGTGTTAGCCACCGCGCGACGGTAAGTTTGAGCGATGAGTCTGATGTAATGGCAATCAATTCCTGGACAGACCCCTTACCGAATGTTTCATCGCCGACGAGCGTCGCTTTGCCGTGTTCGGAGAGCGCGCCGGCAAGGATTTCCGAAGCTGACGCGGAACCTTGGTCAATCAAAATGGCAAAATTTAACGAGTCTGTAAAGATGTCGTAACCGCGGCTACGATAGACACGCTCTTCGCGTTCATCACCGAAATTTTCACGAACTACCACCTTCCCTTCCGGCAAAAACCAACTTGCAATATCCACCGCGGCCTCAAGAAAGCCGCCTGGATTCCCACGCAGGTCAAGAATAAGATTTGGCATGCCACTCTCAACAAATTCCTGAAGCGCATTTCTAAACGCAGCCGGCGAAGTGCCTGTAAAACTATGAAGCGCGATAACAAATACACCGTCCTTTAATTCGATATCAATCACCGGCACGGTAATAACATCGCGCACGATATCCACATCAAACGGCTCGGGCACACCCTTGCGTATAATAGATAGCGTCACCGTCGAACCACGCGGGCCGCGAATCAACTTTATCGCCTCGTCAACCGGCATCCCCAGACTCGCTTCGCCGTTTATTTTGAAAATCTTATCGCCCGCAAGGAGACCCGCACGAAACGCCGGCGTACCCTTGAGCGGCGCAACGACAGTGAGCTCATCGTCGCGAATGCCAATCTCCATACCAACGCCTTCAAAATTACCGTTGATGTCGCTCTGGAAAATTTTTGACTCTTCCGGAGGCAAAAATACCGTATACGGGTCGCCAAGTGAATCCGCAAGCCCCGAAATTGCTCCCCACACTTTCTCCTGCGCTGATGGCATCGTGCTTGACGCTGTCTCCGCATAGAGCTCGTTGATAATATTCCACGCGCGCCAGAATGGCTCAAAGTCCACCGGCTCTTCAATCGTCGGCGTTACGCCGATAAGCTCGGTGACTTTTGCCACTTCCGGCCGATTCGTATAGCCGGCATATACACCCGCAAAAAAAGCGGCGCCGACAAACAAGAGGACTCCAAGAATAGATGATATTCGTATCGCAGTTCGCATAATTATATGCACAGTATCTCAAAGCATACGCTTGTGGTCAAATTTTTTGCCCGATATAATAAACATACGCTAACTTCATCTCTACTCAATGCAAAAAATTTATACATATAAAAAACTAAAGTGGATAGACCTTGAGAATCCCACGAAAGAAGAAGTTGACGCGCTGGAAAAAGAATACAGCATAGAACCGATCGTGGCTCGTGAGCTTTTGGCACCAACGCTCCGCCCGAAAGTAGAACTGGTAAAAAACGACCTTATTTACATAATTCTACATTTCCCCGCTTTCTCGCGCGGTCACGGCGAAGAGTCCGACGACCAGGAAGTGGATTTCATCATCGGAAAAAATATTCTCATTACAACTCACTACGAAACCATCAACCCGCTCTATAAGTTCACAAAACTCTTTGAGACAAATGCGACGCTTGAAAAAGTAGACATCGGCGACCATGCCGGCTACCTATTTTATTATATCCTCCGCGAACTCTACGGCTACCTTGAAGAAGAACTTGACGCTATGGACAACGCTCTGAACAACATTGAGGAGCGCATTTTCCATGGTTACGAGAAGCAGATGGTATTTGAGATTTCAAAGGTCAATCGCGACCTGTTGAATTTCAAGCAGGCGACACGCCCGCATCAGGAAGTACTTGAGTCGCTGGAACATGCCGGAGTAAAAGTGTTCGGCGATACATTCGCATACCATCTTCGCGCGATTTCAGGCGAGTATTATAAGATTGCAAACTTTCTTGAAAGCAACAAGGAGACCTTGGAGGAGTTGCGGAAAACGAACGATGCCCTTCTGAATACAAAAACGAACGAGATTATGAAAACCCTCACTATTATGGCGTTTGTCACATTCCCGCTATCGCTTTTCGCGTCAATTTTTGGTATGAACACATCATACCTGCCTTTGGTTGGGCTAAAGCACGATTTCTGGATTATTATCGGCATTATGCTCCTCGCAACGATAGGCTTCTTCTGGTTTTTCAGACATAACCGATGGTTGTAACAGCTGTAACCGCATGGATATTTTTCTCTACAATACTCTTGCAAGAAAAAAAGAGCCGTTCAGCCCCCTCACCGGGGGGCGCGTTTCAATGTACCATTGCGGACCGACCGTGTACGATTACGCGCACATCGGCAATCTGCGGTCTTTCGTGTTCGCCGATATACTACGGCGGTTCTTTGAATATAAAGGATTTGCGGTTACGCAGGTAATAAATATCACGGATGTCGGACACCTCACCTCCGACCGTGACTATGGCGAAGACAAAATGACGAGTGCCCTCAAACGCGAGGGTAAACCGATCACGCTTTCGGCAATGAAAGAAGTCGCGGACTTTTACGCAGAAAAGTTTACGGAGGACCTCTCTGCGTTAAACATCAAGCAACCGCAGTATATGCCGAAAGCAAGCGAGCATATACCCGAAGATATCGCGCTCGTAGGCACGCTTCTTGAAAAAGGAGTCGCGTACCGTACAAACGACGGCATTTATTTTGATACCGACAAATCCGCCGGATACGGCACGCTTGCAGGCCTTGATATTGAAGGAATGAAAGAAGGCGCTCGTGTAGCGGTAAATCCCGAAAAGAAGAACCCGGCCGATTTCGCGCTCTGGAAATTTAACAATAATCTCGGTTGGGACGCGCCATTTGGCAAAGGATTCCCCGGCTGGCACATTGAATGTTCCGCGATGAGTATGAAATATCTTGGCGAATCATTTGATATACATACCGGCGGCATTGACCTTATCCCGACACATCATACTAATGAAATCGCGCAATCTGAAGCGGCAACAGGAAAGCCATTTGTACGATACTGGATGCATTCCGGTTTTGTAAATATGGGAG
Organism: Candidatus Lloydbacteria bacterium CG22_combo_CG10-13_8_21_14_all_47_15; assembly: GCA_002771515.1. GTDB lineage: Bacteria > Patescibacteriota > Minisyncoccia > Phycocordibacterales > 21-14-all-47-15 > 21-14-all-47-15. The sequence continues at coordinate 6,155 of PCTL01000027.1, forward strand.
GAGAGAAAATGGCAAAACGAACTGGAGCATTTATACGCTTACAAGACCTCACCATCCAACCGCTCGCCTACCGTTACTGGCTCCTTACTGCCCACTACCGAAAAACCGTCAACTTCACGGACGATGCCGCAAACGGAAGCTCTACGGCACTCCGAAAACTGTACGCGGCAATCACGGTACTTCCCGACAACGGCTCAATAGATGAAGCATACCGCGCGCGGTTTGAAGCGGCGCTCGCCGATGATATCAATACCGCGGAAGCTCTCGCAATACTCCATGAACTTCTCCACGATGACTCGGTATCCGATGGCGACAAAAAAGCAACCGCTCTTGATATGGACCGCGTATTGGGGCTTGCGCTCGCGCGCGCGGAAACATACGCGAAAGAATCGCCGGTGCCTGATGAAGTGTTGAAACTTGCCGAAGCACGCGAAACAGCACGAAATAATGGCGACTTCGCGCGCGCAGACAAACTCCGCGCCGATATTGCAGCCCTAGGATACACGGTGCGCGATACGGAAACTGGCACAGAAATCGTGCAAAGTTAAGCCACAAATAACTTACGCACATATTCTTCACACCTTGCCGATTTCCAGCCACAGAGGCTGTGTTAGAATACCCCTCATGGCAGACCAATCACTTCGTGTTCCACCGCAAAGTATTGACTCGGAGAAAGCATTGCTCGGCGCGGTTATGCTCCGGCCAACGGCAATAAATGAAGTCATTGATTTCGTAACTCCCGACGCATTTTACGCCGACAAACACCGGCTTATTTTTGAAGCGATGCTTGAGCTTTTAAACCGAAGCGAGCCGATAGACCTTCTCTCGCTTTCCGCACGACTGAAAGACAAAAACACACTGGATAAGATAGGCGGGAATGTTTACCTATCCGAGATTTTGAATTCCGTTCCATCATCCACAAATGTCGGCCATTATGCAAATATAGTCCGTAGAAAATACATTCTCCGCGCGCTGATTGACGCGGCCGACCACATAGCCAAACTCGGCTACAATGAAGAACAAGAAATTGACCAAACGCTTGATGAAGCTGAAAAACGCGTGTTTGAGATCACCGGCCGAGGCACGACGCACAAATTTATCAGTATCAAAGATACACTCGGCGACGCGTGGGACCGTCTGGATCACCTGCATAATTCAAAAGATGAAATCCGTGGCGTACGCACCGGTTTCAAAGGCATTGACGACAAGCTCGCCGGCTTCCAGAAATCGGACCTGATTATTCTTGCCGCGAGACCTTCTGTTGGTAAAACTTCGCTTGCGCTTGATATAGCACGGCAAGCGGCAACAAAGCACAATATTCCAGTCGGCATCTTTTCGCTTGAAATGAGCGCGCAACAGCTCGTGGACCGTATGCTCGCTGCAGAAGCAAAAGTGGACTCATGGAAACTCCGTACCGGAAAGATTTCCGGCGACAGCGAATTCCAACTCTTGCGAGACGCGCTTGACCGACTTTCCACCGCACCAATATACATAGACGATCAGGCGCAGACGAATGTGCTCCGTATGCGTTCTGTTGCGCGCCGTCTCAAGAGCGAACATGGTCTTGGGCTTATCGTCGTAGACTACCTCCAGCTGATGATGCCGAATACCGGCCGCGCTTCCGATTCCATGGTTCAACAGGTAACAGAAATTTCGCGAAGCCTGAAAGCACTCGCCCGCGAGCTTGATGTGCCTGTTCTGGCACTTTCCCAGCTTTCACGCGCGGTTGAACAACGAGGCGGCAAACCCCGTCTCTCCGACCTTCGCGACTCCGGCTCAATAGAACAAGACGCGGATGTAGTTATGTTTATTCACCGTGATAAAAATGCCGAGGGTGGGCGCGAGAACATAGCCGAAATTTTGATTGAAAAACACCGAAACGGTCCGACCGGCAAAGTGGAGTTGTATTTTGACGAACAAAAGACCACATTCCTACCTGTAGAAAAAAGCACCTTTGGAGAATTTTAAATTCAAGATATACTGCGCGGTATGAATTCGCTCGAAAAACTTGCCGGAATGTTTATGAAATTCCCCGGAATCGGGCCGCGACAAGCGCGGCGTTTCGTCTATTTTTTGCTCGGAGAAAACAAGACATTCCGTGACGAGCTTTCACGCGCGCTTTCTTCGCTATCCGATAGTATCGCTCAATGCGCCTCATGCCGCCGTTTCTTTCCCCGCCCAAAGACTGGCACATTCTGCGATATCTGCGACAGCCCGCATACGGACCATAGAACACTTCTTATCGTAGAAAAAGACGCCGATTTTGAAGCAATTAAAAAAACCGGCAGCTATAACGGCAGATACTTTATTTTAGGCGGCAACATACCGATACTTGAAGAAAATCCATCGCAAAAAATCCGCGCGCGCGAGCTTTTTGACGAGGCACAGCGGCAAGCGACAGAAGGCACGCTCAAGGAAATCATTATCGCAACAAGCGCGAATCCGGAAGGCGACAACACGCTTGCATATCTGAAAAAAATCATTGAGCCGCTCGCCACGCACTATTCGCTCTCGCTTTCTGCACTTGGACGCGGTCTTTCTACCGGCACCGAGCTTGAATATTCTGACACCGACACTTTCAAACATGCGTTTGAAAACCGCCGCGGCTAACCACGGCGGTTTTCAATACTACGTAATCCCCTACATAGGTTACATGTATACCTTACGCAACTTTTGAAATACTAACCTTTGAATACGGCTGGCGGTGGCCCTTTTTCTTGTGGTAACGGCTCTTTGCACGGAAACGGATGACGGTTACCTTCTTACCTTTCCCCGTCTTCTGAAATACCGCTTCAATCTTGACGCCATCAAGATATGGCGTGCCTATTTTCGTCTCCTTGCCATCGTCTAAAACAAGCACCTTGTCAAAGGTGACCGCATCCCCCTCTTTCGCGTCGCCGGCAAGCTTTTCAATCGTAATTGAATCGCCTTCTTTCACGCGATACTGCTTACCGCCAGTTTCTATAATCGCAAATGCCATAGTGAGCTTTATCATACCAAAAATTTAAAAAAAGGCAAATACTATGTTATATTTGTCTACATTGGCATATTTTGGAGAGGTGGCTGAGTGGTCGAAGGCACCGCACTCGAAATGCGGCGTCCGGGTAACCGGACCGTGGGTTCGAATCCCACCCTCTCCGCCAGATTTCCATATTCGAACTGAAATTAAGAGTATAATAAAAAGGTCGATATTTTAATTTAACAATAAAAAACATATGATGAGAAAAAATTGGACTTTGGGATTTTTGGGACTAATGGGAATTAGAGGAATAGTCGGTCTGCTTCATGGTGATTGGTTAGAAGCAATTTGGATAGTTTGGTTTGGTTGGTTTGCTTATTTTATCCCAGAGAAAAATAAGTAAATTATTAATAAATTTTTTGGGCAAACTTTGGAATATCAAAATATACTGGGCTTTCTTTGTAGATTCGTCTTAAATTCCGTATCATTCTGTCGATAGTGCTGAAGTTGAGCCGTTTTGCTGGTTCTAACTTGCGGACATCGCCACCGCCAGTTAGGAAATGAAGTCATTGGCTCGCCCGCCACGCGGGCTCGCCAGCCGTTTTTCGAGCGGAAAACGAACTGACCCGCCCCGCCGCCCGCCTCCGCTAACGCTCCGGCGGCAACCTCGCAGAAATTTTCCCTTACAATTTTTCTTTTGCGC
>PCTL01000027.1:9849-10702 GCA_002771515.1 Candidatus Lloydbacteria bacterium CG22_combo_CG10-13_8_21_14_all_47_15
GATGTCGCAAGGAGACCTTGCGACTGCTTTAAATGTGGATAGAGCGTATATCAGCAACATTGAAAATGGTCGAATGAACCCTACTCTTTCAACTTTAGAAAAAATTGCTAATGCGTTAGAAATTTCCAGTAGCGAACTTCTGAAATGAGAAGTTATCAATGTAAAGTCAGTTTGACATTTTAGTTTGATTGTGTAAACTTACATTACAAATCATGCGAGAATATATTTCAAATGAAGTGAATAAATTACGGACTCAAAAAAATATTACGCAGGAAGAACTTGCGGAAAAACTAAAAGTGAGTCGCCAGACAATCATTGCGATTGAAAAAGGAAACTATACACCGTCTGTATGGCTTGCACTTAAGATCGCCGACTTCTTTAAGTTACCGGTCGAACATATTTTTAAAATTTCCTATGAAAAATAAAATCACAAAAGAAATAATAGTTCCTCTCACGCTAGTTGTACTCGCAGTTTTGCTTCTCAACCCTTTTCATTTTTGGATGCCAGATATGATGGTGATGGGAATGCTCGCCATTCTTTTGGTTCTCTTTGGTATGTTTGCGAGCTTTATCTTGAAAGAAAAAGTATTTGATGAACGAGATGATGTAAACCGTTCACTTGCTGGACGAAATGCTTTTCTCGGCGGATCAGCAATTCTTATGCTTGGCATCGTGATTCAGGGATACTCACACTCCATTGATCCATGGTTGGTAATTGCTTTGGTGGTAATGATAATCGTTAAAATCACCACCCATCTCTGGAGCGATAGAAATCTTTAAAAATACAGTTATCCACAAAACAAATGTAAAGTGTCCTTTACATTTGTTTTGTTATTTTATATACTTTATTTAT
>PCTL01000029.1:0-7071 GCA_002771515.1 Candidatus Lloydbacteria bacterium CG22_combo_CG10-13_8_21_14_all_47_15
CGAGAGACCAAAGTGCGTAAAGAGCAATTTCCCTGTTTTAGAAAACGCCTTTTTCCCCTCAACAAAAAAAGTGATTTTCATAAATGAGAGCGATACGCCCGCAATTTTTTTACTCCACTCGTCCTTCGTTGCAAGCGGCACTATAGTCGGAGTAGCTGGGAGAACTGTATGCCCGAGCTCTTTTAGCCATTTAAAACCATCTCCGGTTGAACCTGTTTCAGGATGGGACATGCTTCCTGTTGAAAACAAATAGTGCTCCGCGCTGTAAGTATTTTTCTTTGAGGTTACGCTGGTGATTCCACTGTGTGTTCCGCGAACACGCGTGACGGGCGAATCGGTTTGAATGGTTACACCACCATCCCGCACATATTTCTCAAGCACACTCACGACATCTTCCGCTCTCTCTGTCTGCGGAAAAGCGCGCTTCCTCGCCTGCACAACAAGTGGAAGCCCCCTACTCTCAAAAAAAGAAAATGTGTCGCGCACCCCGAATTTAGAGAAGAGAGAGTACAGAAATTTTTCCGCTTTGCCATACGCGCCAAGCAATACGCGCAAATCATGCTCCGCGTTGGTGATGTTGCAGCGACCACCACCGGAAATCCGCAGTTTTTCCGCAAGTTTTTTATTCTTCTCAAGCAAAAGAACACGCAGACCACGCTCTGCCGCTCGTCCGGCCGCCATAAGACCGGAGGCCCCTCCTCCGATAACAATCAGGTCAAAGTGTGTTTCGTTTGAAGACATATGGGTATGCCATAAACCTACCACAAAAAATACATTTTTTGTTTAAAACTAGATATCTTTGAGCTAGCTCAAGTTTGCTGGCCGTCTCGTGATAGAACTGTGGTCGGTCAAGCCCCATAAGGCTATTTTCAACTATTTCAGTTTACTAATTCAACGCTCTTCGAGCACGTATCCATTTCTATCAGTCTCGTACATTATCATCTCTATTACTCGCGTTGGTTCAATTTTGTAACCACACATATTTTCAACCAAAGTATGTAGTTCTTCATAGCCTGCGTTGTTTACGATATCACGTACTATGTCAAGATAAGATAAATAATTTTCCGTGTTGCCTATACTCCAGCCATACCCCAACCGATTGAGGTAATTCAAAACACGACTATCCCAAATTGCATACTTTTTGGGGTTGATGAAGTGTAATAGTTTTGAGGTCCCTACCATTGAGTGGTTAATACAATTCTTAAGCACTTCCAGCTCTTGCCCGCTCAGTAGTGTTTCTGATTCCTTTGCTTTGTTTAAAAGCATCAACACTTCTTCGAGCTCCTGAATATTCAAATTTAGCATTCTTGGCATCCATCCATATACAAAATGAGCTCCAATAAAAAACTGATGTTTTTCTATGACATCCAGTTTTTTGAAGTACTGAAGAAACTCGCGATAAGCCTGTATGTAAGAAGCATCTTTATCAATATTGAGGAATTGGGCGTCTTTTTTTAGTTTTTTTAAATCTATTTCTTTTAATTTCATAATTTTGACTTAGTAATCAATAGCTCTTTTCCCTCTCCTAATTTTTTTGTTGGGTAGTTGATCATTTTTCAATTCTTAGAATCCTTTGGTAAATTTTTAACAACTGAACGAACTGCTTCCCAAAGGCGTATAGCAACAGACTGAGCTTCGTCTATATTTAGATCTTCACCTAGCCATTTGTAGGTAGTTCCATCGAACGATCCAACTTGTAAGGAAAAACGCTCAACATCTTTATGTCTACGGTTTTTACTATCTACCGCATAATCATCTATGTGCTCACCAACGTTACGCATTTTTGCTAACATAGGAAGATCTCGATCAAATTGCGCAATGGCATCTGTGAATACTGATTTAGCAGTGGTAACTCGAGCAGCCAATTCGGTTGCTCTCCGTAAGCGCCTTAGAGCGACAATTAAAAATTGCAGATCAACCCACCAACGAAAAACGAACTCCGCATCTTCAGGTTCGCTAGATCGTAGTCGTCGTATTTGAAGATCAATAGCTCTCATACTCTCATTCATTAAACTCCATGAACGCTCAATTACGGCTGCGTCAGACGGCGGGCGATTGTTTCCGATTTGAAGTTTTACTGATATATACTTTTTCATATTTCTTCTAATTTTTTTGTTGGGTAGGTCATATATACTTCTGAATATACTCATCCGATAAACCGCAGTCATGCGCACCTTGCAAAACTATGTCACGATATTCCTTTGCGGGTGTACCTACCTCTTTTTCATCTAATCGAAGATATGTGAATGTCTCATAGAGATCGCCATTTAGGTCGCTCGCTGTTATATTGGTCCGACTGTAAGAATTAGGATGACCTTCCCAACAATCTAATGCGGCTCTATGTGCATCGTTTACCTGAAAAATACCGCCACAAACATAATCTTCTTGGCTATGTTTGATATTCGCAACTGGCCCGCCTCTCTTTTTTGAATGACCGTCGTATTGAAATTTATATTCCCCTAATCTCGCGCAAAATAAAAATTTTGCACCTGGGCAACGTTCTACCATTTGCGCGTGATTCATGTTTGAACCATATGCGAAATATAGCAACATAAGTTTATTTTTAGAAAATTATTTTTTTAACCAAGGGATAAATACAATGAAATATAAAACTAAGAATATCCAAAGACCTATTTGTCCGAACAGAAAGTAAACTCCTGAAGCAAAAACAAACCCAACAACAAGTGCTCCGAGAATTAAACTAGTTATTTTCATAATTTAATTCTACCGCAATCACCATATTTATACAGCAAGTTGCCTACAACGCTCTTCGGGCGCACGAGATCGCTACGCTTCTCGAGCTAGCTCAAGTTGGCTGCCGGACTAGGACTCGAACCTAGATTACTGGAGCCAGAATCCAGCGTCCTACCATTAGACGATCCGGCAATAATACTTAATAATACTTCACTACTATACCATAAAACCCTTATGTTGCACGGCTGTTTGATATTAAACATAATATGCTGTATTGTCAGGGCAGACATTTCATAAAAACTAACCGGGAGTGCGGCCTATGACACCTAAAGAAGCCGTCCACGAACTTGAATTGCGGATATCCGAGGAAGAATTTCTCGAGCTGAAAATCAGAAAAATAACTCCCTCAAACTGGTATTTCCACGAAGGGTTTACGCACAAAATCAAATTTGGAACACAGTTACCGCTTTCGCCAGCAGAAATTGAAAAAATAATTGCGTACACATTAAGCGATCTGGCTTCGGAAGGAGAGGCGCAATGCGTTCCGCTCATCAGCCCGATCCAGTACGCGCACAGAAGCCAATCCGCGCATATATACTGTGGCTTTGCATATGCACATTAGCATGAAAAAGTTGCGCTCCGACGGTATCGTCGGAGCGCATTTTTATTCCATACTACATACACACCTACACATCTCCAAACCTACACATCTCCAAAATATATTTTTCCGGTCAGATAACTTTCTACCATTTTTTTACACGGAGCAAATAGCGGTTCAGGAAGCTTGTTGATGTCATACCATTTCCATCCCTCGCACTTCTCCGGCAGGCAGAGATGCGGCGTGCCACCACGCCATTCCGCAGTATAACCAAAATGTACAAAGTGGTATGGGGCGTATTCTATAAGATTTAACGCTGACTGAAAGATAATCTTTTTGATGAGAAAATTTGCGCCACACTCTTCTTTGATTTTGCGGAGCACACATTCCTCAAACCCCTCCAAGTAATCAAGCTTGCCGCCGGGAAATGCATACTCTCCCGCCGCGTGCGCGCCCCTGCGCTTTCCGAGAAGCACGAGTACTTGTGTTTCTATTTCTTTGAAGACCATCACACCAAGCCAAACAAGCGCTTGCGGTTTCACTTCGCACATATGTATCCCCTATAGCTTCCGGAAGTTCTTCACAATTTTGTCAATCACAAAAAAAATATGTAGATTACCACAGCGCAAATAAAAAAAACAACTACTATCTGCACAACAGTACTAAAAATATCAAAAAACATCACGCTCCTCCTTACTTTTTCGTCCCGCCAATACGCCAGCCAATATACAAAAAGAGCGCGCAGGCGGCAAAAAGCAAGACAATTTTAACCAACCAAAAAACGCTCACTGACATTGCATATCTCCTTATTTTGTGGTTTTCTTTGCTCCGCCCTTATTGATACACGCCTTTATAAAAGAAGTAAAGAGTGGGTGTGGCGAGAGAGGGCGGGCTTTGAATTCAGGGTGAAATTGAGTGCCGACGAAAAATGGATGGTCTTTTCTTGGAAGCTCGGCGATCTCCATCAAGAGGCCGTTCGGCGATGTACCGGAAAAGACAAGTCCGGCCGCTTCTATCCGCGGAACAAACTCCGGATTAATCTCAAAACGATGACGATGCCGCTCGCTGATTTCCGTTTTTTTATACGCATCATATGCTAGCGTGCCTTTTTTCAAAATCGCCGGATACACCCCGAGTCGCATGCTCCCGCCAAAATTTCCACGCGCGAGTTTGATTTTCTGGTCTGCCATGATATCAACAACGGGTTCCTTTGCATCCGGTTCAATTTCAGCCGTGTGCGCTTTTTTGATGCCGGCGACATGCCGAGCAAACTCAATCACCAACAACTGCATGCCATAGCAAAGTCCTAGATATGGAATCTGTTTTTCGCGCGCGTAGCGAATGACATTAATCTTTCCTTCAATACCACGCCCACCGAAACCGCCCGGAATGATAATACCATCAAAGTGGCTCATGGACTTGAGTGCACGCGCGCCTCTCTTTTCAAAATCCTCCGAGTCAAGCCATGTTATTTCAGGGGTCATTCCCTCCTTATATGCCGAGTACTTAATCGCTTCAATAACTGAAATATAAGAGTCGGATAGCACATAGTCGCCTGTGGAAAAATATTTACCAACGATAGCAATCTTGACCGGTGGCGTAGAGCGTTTTGTCTGTGCCACAAAGCGGCGCCATGCCGTGAGATCGGTCGTGCGTTTCGGTGAGTGAAGGCCAAGCTTCCCGAGCACAACAGTACCTACATCGTCATGCTCAAAATTGAGCGGCACATCATAGACACTCTCTACATCAGGCGCAGAAATCACATCGTCTGCTGAAATGTTGCATGTGATTGCCAGCTTTTCCTTGCGTTTCCTGTCTATAGGCCGATCACTCCGCGCGAAGATTATATCGGGCTGGACGCCGTATGAGTTGAGCGTGCGCACAGCATACTGTGTCGGCTTTGTCTTCATTTCACCCACCTTAGAGGGCACCGGTAAAAATGAAACGAGTACAAACATCACATCGCCCGGATGGCGAAGCTTCAGAATCCGCGCCGCCTCAATAAAGAGTACATTTTGATACTCACCCACTGTACCGCCAATCTCTATCACGCTTATCGCCGAGCCATTGTTGTCGGCGGCGCGATGAATGCGCCGAATCACTTCGTCTGTAATGTGTGGAATTGACTCTACGCATTTTCCGCGATACCCCATGCTCCGCTCGCGATCTATCACGCTTTTGTACACCATACCGCCAGTCATATAGTCGTCATCACGGAGGTCCGTATCCAGAAATCGCTCATAGTTGCCCATATCTTGGTCTGTCTCCAAACCGCTGTCCAATACAAAAACCTCGCCGTGCTCGGTCGGATTCATCGTGCCAGCATCTACATTCAAATATGGATCTATTTTTATCGGATTTACCGAAAAACCCTTCCCTTGAAGGATTTTTGCGAGCGAAGAAGTCGCGATGCCTTTGCCGACACCCGACATAACACCGCCAACCACAAAAATATACTTGTGTTTTCTCCGCGCCATTGTATCACCTGATTATCTGTGCAAATATTTAGCGACTGCCAATACACTTGATAGAGTCCCCAAAAGAATTCCGGAGCCGGTAATAATACCTAAGATACGGCCAAAATTCCCAATGTAATAATCAAAAATATTAGCGCCGCCAAAAAATTCCTCCGTGATTGCCCCGAGCCAATTTGTCGCGGGATAGAAGAATATCATCACAATAATTGACGCGATAATGCCGTATAGCATACCTTCAACTATGAAGGGTCCGCGGATGTAGCGCGGCGTTGCGCCAACGAGATTCATGACCGAAATTTCCTCGCGGGACACATAGATAGTAAGGAGTATGGTATTGAAAACTATGACGACTGAAATAAGCGCCATGACCGCCGTGACCGCAAACCCAAGCTTCTCCGCCCCACTGATAACTTTCGTCAGACGGTCAATAACGGTCTTGTTCTGGTAGTAATTGATTTTATCAATAATAATCTCGCCGCCAGTGGAAAGCGCGTTCCTGCTTTCAAGAAAGCGTGCGATGGACTCGTATTGCGATGTTTCTTTCGCGCGGACATTTAATGCAGCTGGAAACGGGTTTTCATCAAGCTCTTCAAGCGCCTGAAGCGCCAGATAATCGTCTTTATGCCGCTCGCGGAAATCGTCGCGTGCCTGCTCGCGCGAAACATACTCAACGGATGCCACCTCAGCAAGAGCATCAAGCGAGTTTTTAATTGCTAGCACATCGCCATCATCAGCCGCCGAATTAAAATAGATATTAACATCAACCCTGTTTTGAATCTGCTCAAGCGTTGTATCCAAAAGAGCATTCATGAATATAAGCGAGCCAACAACAAATAGCGTCACCGTCATGATTAAAATCGGCGCGATGGACACAATGCCATTCCGTATAAAATGAACAAAGCCAGTCCGCACAATTCGTTTGAAGTCAGTCCACATAAAAAGTATTATAGCGCGTATTTCCCTTTTTGGTCATCACGGATAATTTTGCCGCGCTCCATTGTGATGACGCGCCGGCCGATAGAATCCACCACGCCTTTGTTGTGCGTAGTAAGCATAACGGTAGCGCCCAAGTCGTTTATCTTTTTCAAAATCTGCACTATTTCGTAAGTGTTGATGGGGTCCAGATTACCGGTTGGCTCGTCAGCAATAATCACATCCGGCTGATTGACAATCGCTCGTGCAATTGCCACGCGCTGTTTTTCACCTCCTGAAAGCTCATGCGGAAAAGACCACATCTGCTCACCCAAGTCCACGAGCTCAAGCACATTTGGAACATCAGTTTCTATCTCATCATCTGTCCTA
>PCTL01000029.1:7097-16529 GCA_002771515.1 Candidatus Lloydbacteria bacterium CG22_combo_CG10-13_8_21_14_all_47_15
AAAAAATACATCACCATCCGTGGGACGCTCTTCCGCAAGGAGAATTTTCAAGAGCGTGGTCTTGCCAGCGCCGGAATGCCCAACGATAGAGATGAATTCGCCGCGGTCAATGGAAAAATTTATGTCTTTCAGTACCGGCGTATTGTTTCTATATATTTTTGAAATGTTATCAAAATGTATCATGTCGCTATTACAAGATTTGTTCCGCTTTTATGAATGCGTCAAGGTCCCCATTGAGCACCCTGTCCACATCACGAACTTCCACGCCGGTGCGATGATCTTTCACGAGCTTATACGGATGAAGCACATACGAGCGTATCTGGCTCCCCCATTCGGCTGCCGTGGTCTTACTTATCATAGCATGTTCCGCATCGGCTTGTCGTTCTTCTTCCTGCCGGCGGAAAAGCTTACCGCGGAGAATGGCGAGTGCTTTTTCTTTGTTTGCCACTTGGCTCCGTTCCGAATCGGAGTGTGCAGAAAGGCCGGTTGAGGTATGGACAACGCGTACCGCCGTTTCCCGTTTGTTCACATTTTGCCCGCCCGGACCGGACGACCGACTAAACTCCACTGATATATCCGCATCATCAAGCGCCAATTCTTCGCGCGCCACCTCCGGCACCACTTCTACCATAACAAACGAAGTATGTCGTTTCTTCGCCGCGTTGAAAGGCGAAATACGCACCAGCCGATGCACGCCCGATTCATTTTTGAGTGTGCCATACGCGTTCTTTCCACGCACCTCAAAAGTAATGTTCCGGTAGCCACCGCGGTCATTTTGATTTTCATGGAGAATGCGCTGTTCAAAGCCGCTGTCTTCAATAAATTTTTCGTACATACCGAAAAGCATGCGAGCGAAATCCTCGGCATCGTCTCCGCCGGCGCCGGCAAAAATAGTTGCAATCGCATTGCCGCGATCGTACTTACCCACACCCGCGAGCGCGGCTTTCAGCTCCTGATGCTCTTTAACTTTCTCCTGCGCCTTTACCTTATCAGACCAAAAATCAGGCGCAGCCATCTGCGCCTCTATTTCAGCGATTTTTTCCTTTATTGTCTCCGTGTCTAATGCCATATAATACATTAACAGAGCCACCTCCCGGATTTGAACCGGGGACCTCTGCTTTACGAAAGCATTGCTCTACCAACTGAGCTAAGGTGGCGGAGCCGAGACCGGGACTTGAACCCGGGACCTACTCCTTACCATGGAGTTGCTCTACCGCTGAGCTATCTCGGCACAGAAACATCTTATTTTATTTTGCACTGTTTTGCAAAATAATAAAAACAATCCCTGCGTCAAAATAGCGGGATTGTTTTTATATCTGCGCGGCCGACCGGATTTGAACCGGCGATCTCCTCCGTGACAGGGAGGCGTGTTAACCGGGCTACACCACGACCGCATTGGTATTTCCTTGTGCCGGGGGTGAGAATTGAACTCACGACCTTGGGTTTATGAGTCCCACGCTCTGACCAACTGAGCTACCCCGGCGAAGTATATCACACCATAACATAATTTTTGAGTGTGTTCAATTGAGCGTGTTTAAAAAAGGAGCGTTTTGGGAACGCTCCTTTTGAAAGAATTTTGAAAGAAACAGCAGTATTTACCTATATGCCGGAATGCCGGTAATCGCCTGCCCAAGAATCAGGGTATGGATGTGGTCGGTGCCTTCGTAGGTAAAAACGCTTTCCAGATTCAGCATATGCCGGATAGTGTGGTATTCAACACTAATACCGGATGCGCCGAGCAAGTCCCGCGCTTGTCGCGCCACTGAAAGCGCCATGCGCACATTGTGCCTCTTTGCAAGCGACACCTGCTCAGGCATGACTTTCCCCCGTTCCATAAGTCGCCCTAGCTGGAGCGCGATAAGCTGTCCTGCGGTAATACCAGTCGCCATGTCGGCAAGTTTTTCCTGCACTAGTTGAAACGAACCGATGGGCTTTCCAAACATAATACGCGTTTTTGCGTATTCCCTTGCTTCTTGGAAACATGCTGTCGCCGCGCCGACAACTCCCCACGCTATACCGTAACGCGCGTGATTCAAACATTTGAGCGCGGAACCAAGTCCTTTTGCTCCGTGCAACATATTATCTTTCGGAATCCTAACATCATGGAGAAAAATACTGCCCGTCGTTGACGCTCGCATTGAAAATTTGTGCTTGGTCGGTATCACTTCAAATCCTTTCGGTTTGCCTTCCACGATAAAGCTGCGTATGGTACCGTCAAACTTCGCCCAGATAACAGAAATATCGGCAATCGGCGCGTTCGTAATCCATGCTTTTGAGCCATTCAGCACAAACTCATCTCCGTCTATCCTAGCGGTCGTGAGCATACCCGCCGGGTCCGATCCGAAGTCAGGCTCTGTAAGCCCAAAACAGCCGATCTTTTTTCCGTTTACGAGCGCGGGAAGCCACCGCTTCTTTTGCTCTTCGGAGCCGAAGAGCAAAATGGGATACGCTACGAGTGAATGCTGTACGGACGCGAAACTCCGGATACCGCTGTCGCCACGCTCAAGTTCGTGCATCATAAGGCCGTATGCCACTTCGCCGATACCGGCACCACCGTACTTTTCATCAATGCACGCGCCAAGAAACCCTTGGTCCGCAATCTTTTCCACAATCCCGTGTAGGAATTTCCCCTCCTCAAAAGAGTCGGCTATAACCGGCAGTATCTCTTTGTCCACAAGTCTTGCCGCCGCCTCCTGCACAACCTTTTCCTCATCTGTCAAAAAATCCTCAATCCGGTAGAAATCAATAGGAAGCATTTTTTTCTCCTTCGTTTGGTTTAAATTTTCAAACGACGCACGCCACGGATACGCTAACACACCGCAAACGGGAATACAATCAAAAAAACACCACCCGAGAATGGTGGTGTTTTTAGCCGATTGCGGGGCCAGGAATTGCACCTGGGTCTGGAGGTTATGAGCCTCCCGAGATACTACTTCTCCACCCCGCGATATTATGTATGTTACAACTGCAAAAATTCCATCTGCTCATAACCTCCCAGGTTATGAGGCACAAGCTTCGCGCGAGATACTACTTCTCCACCCCGCGATATTATGTATGTTACAACTGCAAAAATGCCATCTGCTCATAACCTCCCAGGTTATGAGGCACAAGCTTCGCGCGAGATACTACTTCTCCACCCCGCGATATATTCAACCGCCGTACAAACAAAAAGCGCTTGCGGCGCATATTTAGTATATGCTTGCGCTGGTTAAAAAGCAACCGCCTCTCAATTAGAGAGGCGATTTGAAGAAACAAAAGTTTTGTCTTCGCAAACCCGCAGACACACATCTCGCTCCCGCTTCATCTTTAGATATTCCATAAGCGGTACATAGTCGGCTTTGTACAATTTGTCTGAAATACCAGTTTGATATCTATGCATTTCCCAGCCGACACCGAAGCCGGCTAGTCCTCCCGCAAAAAAAAATAATACGGGTATAACGATTACCCATAAGATTCGTTCCATGTCCGCTTCCTTTCTTTGTCACCGCAGGATTAAATGTACTTGAATTCACTAAACACTTTTTCATACAGACCGATAACACGCCGCGTATCCCGACCGGTCAATACAAATTGGTCTCCCTCATGTGCGATTCTGTTTCGTACTTTATGCGCTTCCCATGCCGATGGCAAAGTTGTAAAGTCTGAAATCTCCACATTTTTAAGACGCTCGCCGAGATTCTCTCCTTGATACCCTATTTTAACCACCATTTCATCAAGAATAATATCGGCCTCAAGAATCGCAAGCTTCCAGTCGGAAGGATTTTCCGAATCTGCCTGCGTAAGGATTGTCTTCCACCGCGCGTATATTTCGCCACCATCCGGCTCTTCGGCAACCTTAACGGAACGATAACGCTCGCGTTCTTTTTCGCGCAATTCATAAATGCGATAGCCGACAAGCGCAGAGCCAGCGATAAAAAAGAACGAGAAAACAAGAAGCACTGCCGGCACATATTCCGGCACACTACCTTCACCGACGAGTCCGCCAAGCGTGCTGAAAAATAGAATCAAACGATTGAACAGATATTCAAGATTGATGAAGGGCGCTTCAAACATAGTGTTCTCCGGTACGCGCAAGCCGCTCTACGGCTCTACCTACCGTAAAAAGAATATCTTCACGAAAGTGCGGCGCCATAATCTGGAAACCAACAGGCAACGCGCTACCATCGCGCATAACTGTGCCGGAAGGTACCGAGAGCGCGGGGATGCCGGAGAGGTTTGCCGGCACAGTCAGTACATCGGAATAGTACATTGCGAGCGGGTCTCTGGCTTTTTCGCCGATTTTGAATGCCGGCGTCGGTGTCGTCGGCGTTATGATTGCGTCAACATTTTCAAACGCGATGGCAAAGTCATCCCTTATAAGCGCGCGCACATCAGTCGCTTTTTTATAATACGCGTCGTAATAACCGGTGGAAAGAACAGATGTGCCGAAGAGTACTCTCCGCCGTACTTCAGCACCAAAACCGTCAGTCCTTGTATTAACATAAGTATCAAGCAATGTTTCTCCGCCGATTGAAAGCCCGTAGCGAATGCCGTCATAACGCGCTAGGTTTGAGGATGCTTCCGCGGGCATAATAATGTAGTAAGTTGGTAGAGAATACGCAATATGAGGCAACTCAATCGGCACAAGCGTGAAACCATCTTTCTGAAGTAGCGAGGCCATCGCGCGGAAATTATCGCGTACATCATCGTCTATACCCCGCTCTTCAAGCAGGTGCTCTGGCACACCAAGCCGCTTGGCGCCATTCATCGGCTTGCGCGAGAGCGTATCCGACTCTTGGGCCGTCGTTCCATCTTTCGGGTCGCTACCGGAAATCACGCGGAAAAAAATCTCGGCATCTGCAACAGTTTTTGTAATTGGACCAATCTGGTCAAGCGATGAAGCAAGCGCCATAAGACCGCTCCGCGACACCGCGCCGTATGTCGGTTTCAAACCCACAAGACCAACGAATGCCGCGGGCTGGCGAATAGAGCCACCTGTATCGGAGCCAAGCGCCGCAAGCGCACCGCCCATCGCTACCGCCGCCGCCGAACCGCCGGACGAGCCACCGGGCACGCGAGTGGTATCAAGCGGATTTTTCGTAATGCCGTATGCGGATGTTTCCGTAGAACTTCCCATCGCAAACTCGTCCATATTTGCGCGTCCAAGAAACACTGCGCCAGCTTCACGCAGTCTACGAATAACAGTCGCGTCGTAGGTTGCCGTATATGATTCAAGAATTTTGGAGCCTGCCGATGCCCGTTTGCCTAAAATTAGAATATTGTCTTTAATAGCAAGCGGAATACCGGCAAGCGGCAGCGTCTCACCTGCCTTGATGCGCTCTGCCACTGCATCGGCCATATGAAGCGCGTCGTCGTAATATTCCAGATACGCGTTCACATTCGTGTTTTTTTCTTTCGCTGTGACAAGATACGATTCGGCAAGCTCACGCGCGCTAAATGCCCCGTCTGCAAGCCGGTCAAGCGCTGTCGCTATGGTAAGCTCTTGTGTGTCAATCATCTTCGCGAGATAATTTTTTTAACTTTCACGAAATTCTTTTCAACAGCCGGCGCTTCGGCAAGAAGCACCTCCGAATACGCGCCGGTTGCATGTGGTTTACCGTCTTCGCGAAACACATTTTCAAGTCGCGCAGACACCTTTGGGGCTTTATCCGCCACTTCCGATACCTGCCGAACATACCCGAGAATTGCCTCAAGGTCTTTTGAGAGTGCCGCCTTCTCCTCATCGGAAAGGCGAATACGGGCAAGCGTTGCTAGATGCGCCATATCCTCCGTATTCACGCGAAAAGATTCATCAGAAGACATAGATATTCGTATCATACCAGAAAATAAAGCGAAAAAACACCCTGTGGTCAGAATGTTTTTTACTCATTTATCAAACTCAAAGCGCGTACGCAGGCTAGAACCGTACGAGTCCTGCCGCTTCCGTATGCGCGCCTTTCCATGTGCGATATATATCGTGCGCGAGCCAAATGCTTAAAATAATGACGCCAACCATAAACGCTTGCACGATAAATTCGGTCTGTGCAAACGCATACGCGAAGTATGACGCGTCAGCAGCTTGCCTCGCATTCGCAATAACATTGCCAATGGAAACCTGTAAGAAAATCCCCCACGCGAAAAGCACGATACCTGCTGTTTTCAGTGTGAGCGCGTGGAACACGCGCCTTACGGCATAGGCGAGATACACACGCCGCATAATCGCTTTTTTCAGTTGTATGCCAGACGATACCATATGTTTTTTAAAAAATGCCAAGCTCTCCAAGTTTTTTGATATGCTGTTTTGCCCGATGTACACGCGTCTTAACCGCTGCAATAGACACGCCTTCTATCCGTGCCACTTCTTCCTGCGAACGGTCCTCAAGAATATGCAGGCGAAGCACGCGTTCAAACGGTTTCGGTAGCATTGAAAGAAGCACGGCCGCCATATCGCGCAACTCACTGTCTCTGAAATCGTCAGCGGTGTCCGGAAGAACTTCGTAATGTTCTGGAGAAAGCTCCACCACGGCTTCGCGGTGTCGCTTCAGTTTCTTGTAATAAGAAAGTGTTGTGTTTATCAAAATCTTATACCCCCATGATGAGAACGACGCGCCGGGCACCGGCCGAAATCGTGACGCATTCAGGTATATTTTTGTAAAAGTTTCCATTACCGCGTCTTGTACTTCTTCGCGGTCTCCAAGAATAGACCTCGCTTTCCGAGTAAAAGCATCCTGGTAACGGTCAACCAGTATTTCAAATACTTGCGGCATATCAAGAGACGCGGCAAGCACTTCTTCATCGCGCGCATCGGTAAATACACTGCTGGGGTCTTTATTCTCTTCGCTTCCGAAAAACATACTGTATATTATACCATAAACGGCTGGCGCCGTACACACCGCTCAAGCGATGCGTACGGGCCGGTACCGCTATGATTATTCTAATCGACCATTACATTTACTTATAAGCGCAATGGATAAAAAAGGTTACAGCGTGCGCATACACTTTTAAACTTTACAAAACACACTCGTTGAAGTATGATTTCCGAACATTATGCTTGAATATAACGAAATTACGCCGAAGAAATTCATCGTATTGGATGGCGACCCGTACGAGGTTCTTGCAAGCCATGTATTTCGAAAACAGCAACGCAAGCCCGTCAACCAAACGAAATTGAAAAACTTAATCACCGGCAAGGTGACGGAACGCTCGTTCCATCAAGCCGAATCGGCCGAAGAAGCCGAGCTTGAAACACGCACAATTGTTTATCTCTACGCACGCAATGGCGAGGTATGGTTCCGCGAAGAAAACAACCCTTCAAAACGCTTCACGCTCCCAGAAGATATGGTCGGTAGCGCGCTCCGCTTTATGAAAGAAAACGCCGAGACGACAGCACTTGAATTCAAAGGCGATATTATCGGAGTAGATCTGCCGATTAAAATGGACCTTGTGGTCACAGAAGCGCCACCGGCCATTAAAGGTGCCACCGCGCAAGGTGGCAACAAACAAGTAACACTTGAGACGGGAGCAACAATTGCCGTGCCAATGTTCGTGAATGAAGGCGATACCATCCGCGTCAATACAGACACAGGCGAATATGTTGAGCGCGTTGGGAAGAAATAAAAAAGCCAGAAGAAATAAAAAAGCCAGGCGAGCGCCTGGCTTTTTTATTTCTTATTTATCGCGAGATATACGGCAGAAGCCCCAAAAAACGCGCGCGCTTCACCTCCTGCGCAAGCTGGCGCTGGCGCTTTGCGGTAAGCCCCGTCTTCTTCCTCGGAAGAAGCCTGGCATGCGTATCCAAATATTTTTTCAGACTTTCGGAATCTTTGTAATCAAAACTTTTCATAATAAATACAATTTAAATTAAAATGGTATGTCCTCCGGTTTAATATCCTCCTCGGGATAATCAATCCCCTCATTTTTTGCCGGCGCATCAGTGCCCTCACCGCGATTTTCAGACCCTCGGTAGCCGCCGCTTGCGCCGCCGCTACGCGGGCCGAACTGCACACGCTCGGCAACAATTTCCGTCCGATATTTTTTGACGCCATCTTGCCCTTCCCAGCTTCTTGTCTGAAGCCGCCCTTCAACAAAGGCGGAGCTTCCTTTCTTAAGATATTGCGACACGATATCGGCTTGCCGACCGAATACCACCACATTATGAAACTCGGTTTGCTCCTGCTTCTGGCCATTGCCATCGCGATAAACACGGTTTGTCGCAAGTCCGAAAGAGACAACTGAATTGCCAGACGGGAGCGAGCGAAGCTCCGGATCACGCGTGAGATTGCCAAACAAAAATACTTTGTTGATATACATAAGTACGTGCGTAAATTTATTCGCTGATAACAAGCTCGTCAATCGCCTTATCAATATCTTCCGCTGATGCCACTGCTTCAGCTTCGCTCCGCTGTCGCGGCTTTACCGTCTGCGGCTTCTTTTTCTTTGGTGTCAAATCTTCCTTGGTTCCTTTGAGAATCAGAAACCGAAGAACATCCGATGCAACATCATATGCCGATTTAACTGCAACGGCACCCTCCGGCGGCGCAGTGAAGAGTATCCATCCGAAATATGCAGTCTCAAATGAGGAGCGGCTATGCTCAACCACTTTCCCTATCTTATATGCGAGATTCTTCATCTTCGGTTCTCCTTCCGCTAAAATCACGCCGCCTACATCGCGAATAACATCTTTCAGACGGCCTGCCGTTTCCGGAAGCGCGTCTGAAGACAAGGTCGGTACGAGAAGATAACCGACTTCATATATTCGGGGCTCATTTTCCTGCGTTGGTTCAGTTTCTTTTTTTATACCTGCCATTGTGCGGCTCATGTTATCAGAGATATAAGCTTGTGTCAAAAGGGATATAAGCTAGACGGAAAATACCCGACGGGCGTTTGCGACAAGTGCTTCTAGCACAGTCTCCTCTGGCTCACCGCGGATTTCAGCGATAGCACGGGCAACCGCCGAAACATACGCCGGCTCATTCCGTCTGCCGCGATGAGGAACAGGCGCCACATACGGCGCATCGGTTTCAGACAGAATCTGCGCGCGAGGCGCGTTTTTAATGGTTTCGTCGTAGGTACGCGCAAATGTTACCACGCCTGTAAAAGAGAGTGTGAAGCCCATGTTGAGAAACAATTTCGCCTCTTCCCATGTACCGGCAAAAAAATGGACATTCCCTTTAACCCTCGCGTGAGTTTTCAGTATGTCGTATGCGTCGCGGTACGCGTTCCTAATGTGGAGCATCAGGGGCAAATTGAGTTCATTCGCAAGCGCTATCTGTGCTTCAAACGCGGCATATTGTTTTGCCTTCGTTTCTTCGGCAAGACGATAATAATCAAGACCGCACTCGCCAATCGCGACCACTTTCTTGCTACTGGCAAGTTCACGGTACGCGGCCATATCAAATACTTCGCCGAGCGAGCTTGACTCTTTTCCTTCGGAGCCAAACTCTTGTTTGTCGT
>PCTL01000028.1:0-9477 GCA_002771515.1 Candidatus Lloydbacteria bacterium CG22_combo_CG10-13_8_21_14_all_47_15
TACGGAAGAAACTGTCAGATTCGTAATCGTCACATTTTTTAATGTGTCTATCCTCTGTGACTGTGCGATGTTTTGGTGAATGACTGTCGTATTGCCGGCTTCGCGCGCTGAAAGCTCGTTTAGTTTTGATGTTAGCTTGTTGTCCAGTACTTGCAGACGCTCGGTCAAAAGCTCCTCGGAAACACCGGAGATATTAAAAATCGGCTGTTCAAAAATTCTTTTTTCTATTACCACCGGCTCGGCAGACGCGTACACTGATGCAGAAGCATCAGACGCACGCGAACGCTCGGCGGGGAGTTTGTCATCTACCGGCTCTGCCAGAGATATTTTTTCATCATCGTAAGAAAGTTCCGCAAGCGCCGATTCAGTATCCCCGTCCGTGTCAGATATTGAGCTTGACTCAATGCCATCATACTGTGCCAATCCGGATGTGTCCGCGGCGGGCGCCGAAGTATTAAAGAGAGAGGCGAGCGTGCGATACACTGTGAGCGCGCTTTTATTAAATAAAGAACGGACGGCGCGACCGAAACTTCCAAGCTTGTCTCTAATAGTATAATCTCCCAAAAAAACAGATTCCACCGCTATACGCGATGCTTTCGGGGATTCTTCCGCCGATAATTCGTGAACTGCCGCAACAGTAGCCGCCGAGACCCGAAACGCGGTAGCGGAATAGTGCATTGTATCTCCAAACATAGCCGTGTTCATCACGGCTCTCGCGAGTACATTCGCAAACCGAGCCGAGTCGTTTGTGTCCGATTCTACGGCATAGAACATTCTTTTTTCCGTGCCGGCTAACATTCCAGCAATCGGCGTGTTCTCAATTGAAACCGCAAACAAAGCGGAGCCGGCTGTAATAAGTGTAATACCTGTAACAAGCGATGCTATCTGTGCAAGGAGCGCGTGACCCATACCGGAAGGAAGCAAGCGTGATGGCGCGAGCTGTACCGCTCGCGCGGCGGGTTCCGCGCTTTCCGCACGCATAGTTGTCAAAATTTCTTTGGGGGAAATATGCACGCCGTGCGCGTTGTGCGCGTTGTGATTGCCAGCCGAAGATGCCGTCTTTGACGCGGGCGAAGCGTCCTCACCGATGCCTCGACGCGTATCCGCTTCCACCGAATACGACACTTCTCCCCAAGCGGACGAGAGCTCTGGCGACGGCTCACGGTACTTTTCTTTTGAAAGTGGCGGGAGTTGCGTATCAGAAACGGTGTCGGTAATGTCATAAGAAGCGGTACCTGAAGTAATCTTGGATAGCTTCTTCTCCTTTTCAGCAGATGAAAGCTCATCGGTCTCCCGCAGATAGCTCAAGAGAGATTCTTTATCAACAAATCTCGTTCTGCCGAGAATCTTCCCCTGTATCTTTCCCGCACGCGAAAGCTGACCGATGTAATCACTCGTATAACCTGTTAATTCCCCAGCCAGTTTTGCCGAAATGTATAACCGGCCGGCTAAAATTATTTCACTGTTGTTACCAGACATTGAACTGTATTAGAAAGACAAAAATAGGATTGCCAGTAATGTGCTTCTCGCCTATCTCGTCAACACGAACTTAGTAAATATTATATCGCCTTTAAGAAACTATTTGTATAAAAAAAGAACATAAAAAAGTGGATAACATTTTTATAAAAAAACCCGCTCCACGAGTAGCTTTATACATCGTTCTCGGCAGTACAAAATACGCTTAAGGTGCGTTGTTTAAATCACCGCTTTCTATAAAATGTTTCTTTGAAATTTTGGCGTAGTCTGCGCTCAAATACAGACAGATAGCAAATCTGCATTTTTAGGTCTTTATGGTCATGAAACGCGGATACAAGTTTGTTATATAAATAATAATTGCCTATTGGTGCTAGTAATAACGCTTCAGTTAAGCGATATCTCGGCTATCTCGGCTAGACGCGTACTCAATTTTTTATTTTTCCGCGCCGGAATCCGCAAGCGCCAACAGATTGTCAAAAACCATCGCAACGGTAATCGGACCGATTCCGCCCGGCACAGGAGTAAAGAGTGCGCACTTTGAAACGCACGAGGGGCATGCATCGCCAACGAGCCGACCATCATCATTTTGCGATGTTCCTGCGTCTATCAACACAACACCTTTTTTTATCTTGTCCAGAGTGACCAGATGAGGGCTTCCGGCTCCAGAGATGAGAATGTCCGCACGCTTCGTCTCACGCGCGATGTCAGAGACCGTATCATCTACAACGGTAACCTCCGCGCCGGAACGCCTTAAGAATATTTCCGCCGGTACGCCAACTAGCCGACCTCTTCCGATGACGACCGCGCGTTTACCGCGAACTGAAATTTTTCCATACTCAAAAATTTTTTTTATCGCTCCGGCAACCGGCGGCATCACGCCTAAATTTCCATTTGCAAATTTTTCCATAGCAGCATCCGAAAGCGCGTCCACATCTTTCTCTATCGGAATCATATTGAGAATTTTCTGCGTATTGTATCCGAGCGGAAGCGGAAGCTGTACGACAATACCGCCAACTCGTTCATCACTCGCGGAAAACAGTATCGCGGCAAGTATCTCCTCTTCGCGTGCTTCGGCGGGTAAATTTACAAGCTCCACCGGCACGCCGATAGACTCGCCGAATTTTTTCTTTCGTTCAACAAATTTCTCGGACGCTCTATTCTCCCCCGCTTGTATAATACAAAGTACGGGAACACTCCGGAGCTCCATAACTTTTTTCCGCATTTTTTTTTGTATATCTTCCGCGATTTTTTTTCCGTCTAAAATCATTGTGAATACGATACCGCGTTCTGTATGTATGTTCAACCTCTGTGTTTTTGCATACCCGAATAGTGGCCGTCACTGTGCATATTATACTTGCGGCTCACAACCTATCGGATGTATAATTTTGATATGATACGAGTAAAAATACGGCACATATATTTCACGCTCATCTCATTTCTTCTGCCACTTGCTGAAGCAATGGCTAAAGTAGGCGGCGGAACCTCTTTCTCACTTCCAAACCCGATTGCCGCTGGCACCTTTCCGGACTTTATCAAAAAGGTGCTTGATGTAGTCCTGCAAATCGGCGTGCCTGTCGCGGCGCTTGCGCTTGTTTATTCCGGCTTCCTATTCGTGAAGGCGCGCGGTAACGCGCAGGAGCTTGAAACCGCGAAAAAAGCATTCGTCTGGACAGTCATTGGTGTGGCAATTCTTCTCGGCGCGTGGATACTCGCTACAGTGATTGATACAACAATCAAGAATTTGCAGTAATATTTTCATTGCGTTTACACTATGCGTACAAGCAACCGCACATCAATAAATACCCGAATAAATGCTACCGCGTCAGACGCGAAAGTAGCTTTTTCGCCGATGGTCGCGCTTGTAGTTGCGCTTGCGTTTCTTATACCCGCTATATCTTTTGCCGCGCCAAGCAATTTCGCACAGCTTCTTGGGCTCATCCGCGACTCAATTATTAAGCCGTTTATACCTGTCGTAATTGCTCTCGGCCTACTTGCGTTCATCTGGGGTGTTACAAAATATATGACCGCGAATGGCGACCCTCAAAAAAGAAGCGAGGGTACGAAATTTATTATTTGGGGTCTTGTGGGGCTTTTTGTCATGATATCTGTGTGGGGGCTTGTTGCTATTCTCTCGGTAACATTCCAACTTGACACCGGAAGTCTACCATTTCCAACCTTGCGCTAACTTGCGCTAAATAGTATCCGCACATTCCGCCAATATCACTACTTGTCCACAACCTATGTTGCCAGACACGCATTTGTCTTTTATGATAGAGATACCCAATTTATTAAGGTAATTAAGGTCGACTAAACAACAAATTAGGTCAAAAACGGTAATTTTTATTTATCATTATTTATATTATGAAACATCTTATACAGACATCATTTATCGCAGTTCTAGCAATGCCTTTCGCGGCAAACGCTGCACAAACCCTAATCGGGGTCGCGGGAGTAATAAGCGCACTTCTTAACTTCTTAGTGCCGGTCTTTATAGTTCTCGCGCTTTTGTACTTCATATACGGCGTTATCAAATACATCGTGGCCGACAGTGACGAAGCAAAATCAAGCGCTCGCAATGTGATGATTTACGGCGTCATCGGACTTTTCGTGATTGTGTCCGTGTGGGGCTTAGTGGCAATTCTTCAAGCAACATTCGGCACGACAGAAACTACTCTGCCATTACCAACAGTCGGCGGCGGCGGCGGTTTCTAAATATAGGATTGTTTAAAAAACACCCCGGCGCACGGGGTGTTTTTGTTGATATTTCTTTCTTGTATAGATATAATAATGCTATGTTTACTCTGGCACACGCGTCAACCTATAGCCCGACGATACCGGTCATTCAGAAAGCAATCACGCATATTGTGAACCCGCTTATTGGGTTTTTCTTTGCGATGGCGTTTATCGTCTTCCTTTGGGGCATTTTTGAGTTTATCGCCGGCTCAAACAATGAAGAAAAAGTAACAGCCGGCAAGCAACATATGCTCTGGGGCGTTATCGGTATCTTTATTATGATATCCGTTTTCGGCATCATGAACCTTGTCTGCTCCACCATCGATTGCTAACCCGACCGATTGCTAACCCGACACTTAACCCCCAACCCACTTAGTGGTTGAGCCACTAAGTGGGTTGGGGGTTGTTTCTTTTTAAGAAAAAAACGGAAAGCATCCTTGCTTTCCGTTTTGCGATATTATTTAATATTATTTTTTCTCAAATGTAATAACCACCTCCTGCGATTCTTTTGTTCCGGATTTCAATTGAAACGAACTGGCGGGAATATTATCCCCAAGCCACTTAATTTCATTTTTTGCAATGGTAATGATCTTGCCATCAAATCTGCGCATAATTAGTGATTCTTTTTGAATACTCTCAAATTTCCACCATACGCCGGGAGGAATATCTATCCAAACCGACCATCTGTCCGGATAAATGGTAATCGTCCGCGTTTCCACATGCTTTGGCGCAACATACAAACCGGGGCGCAGAGTGTCTTTTACCGTATCCTCTGGCACATCAGGCAGTACAAGCCAGAGAGCGCCCAGAATGCAGATTGCCACAATGCTTATCCTCACCCAAAATGGAAGAAGATTTGGTGCATATCCTTTGCTGTGCATCAGCTATCCCCTCCTTTCGGCATATTGATTTGGATTGCGCCCTTCACGCCTTCAATAGAGTGTATCTGGCGCGTGGCTTTTCCAAGCGCAACCTCCGCCGCGTTATTCGCTTCCTGCGGTGGAAGGCCTTTTGTAATAAGTTTGCCGGTATACGACAACCGCTTCTTGAATTCCACATCCACGGCAGCTACATGCGCTTCCGCCTGCCGTTTTTCTTCCAAGGATTTCTTTGTTTCCGCCGTAAAGTCAACTTTAGAGAGCGCGTAAACCTCAATATCAAATCCATACCGTAATTCAATCACCGACCACATTTCAGGATGCCCTTTTTCGCGTTCAAGCTCTTCTCGTATTTGACGGTGATGTTTTTTGTAGAATGCAATCCTATCATCCGGCGGGACATCGCCGTTACCCGCATACTGCGGTTCGTACGCCCGCGGATTCAGATGCGGTGGATTACTGCAACGAAGAGTCGCGTTGATAATATCCTCTAATTCCTGACGGCTTTCAACAAAGATATTCGCATCCTTCGTTCCGGCGATCTTTCCAAGCTCCGATTCCACTGCATCAATCAGTCCGATCTGGATCGCGTTCTCACTCATCGTTGCATACTTATCGCGAAGCAGTAAGCGGTCCGGTCTATATTGCACAGAGCCCTCTACTTCAATCTCAATCTTGTCCATACTGAATACTTTTACTTTTATCTGCAAAGTATTCAGCTCATATGGATACAACTCAATTTGTTCCGCCCAAGGAATTCTAAAGTGAAACCCTTCATCAACTTCAGAACGCCACCGTTTGCCGAAAAGGATCGGAAGACCGTAGTGTGCCTTGGGCACCATGACAAACGAATCTAACAACGCCAGAAAGATTACAAACAATAAGAGAACCGTTACAAGTCCCATGCGTATCACCTCACAGTAGTGGTATATAGTTTGTATTTCAAAGTTCTGATAACTGATTTAATTATACATTATTTTGTATAAATGTCAATGTCCTCACTTAGTGGCTCAACTACTAAGTGGGGCGCGGGGTTAAATATAAGGTTAGCAATCGTGGTCAGCACTTAGTGGCTGAGCCACTAAGTGGGGGACATTCCTTATTGTGTATTACACTTTATGTATGAGGTCTTCGGCAAGCAAAAAATCCTCGGGCAGCGGCGCTTCAAGCTTCAAACGCGCGCCGGATGAGAGCGTCAATGTAAGTGTGTTGGCATGCAAAGCATGGCGCGCAAAGCCAAATAAGCATTTTTTTCCGGAAGCATAAAGCGCGTCGCATACGACAGGGTGGCCAATTGCTTTTAAATGCACGCGAAGTTGGTGCGTTCTGCCTGTCTTTGGGTACGCCTCAAGATAAGTTGCCTCGTCTCCGCGCTTCAATACGCGATATTCCGTCACGGCGTCCCGAAGTTCGCCGCGCGCTCCATACTCGGCAGACCATTTACGGAAATCACTCCTTGATTTGCCTATTGGCTTGTCTATAACTCCCGTATCGTTTTTCACACGGCCGTACACGAACGCGCGGTAAGTCTTCTCTACATTCCGCTCTTGAAATTGCGACTTAAGATAAGCAAAAGCTTCCGGAGTTTTTGCGATAACAAGTACGCCAGATGTCTCTTTATCAAGCCGATGCACGATACCGGGGCGGATTATCTTTGTCCCGTCACCCAATACGAGCGGCTCGCCAACATCTCTCATATCCGGATATTTTTCTAATATCCAATCCGCAAGCGTCATATCGTCGCTCTTTCCATCCGAGTGTACGACAATACCTACCGGCTTGTTCACGGCAAGAATAGATTCATCTTCGTAAATAATCGGAATATCCATGACTACAAGAATACCCAAAAGATAGTGAAAAGAAAACACGGAGTATAACCCCGTGTTTTCTGGCTATAATTACTTTCGCTTCTTTTTGGTACGCCGCGATACAATAAGATGGCTGGAATATTTTTTCGCGTGTCGTGTCTTTACACCGCGAACGCCTTTGCCCCAGCGGTTCTTCGGTCGGCGCATACCGGCGCCTGAACGCCCTTCACCTCCACCAAAAGGATGGTCCACAGGGTTCATCGCGGAGCCGCGCACAGTCGGGCGAATACCTTTCCAGCGGCTTCTGCCCGCTTTACCGTATGTCATAAGCTTGTACTCCTCGTTTGACACTTCGCCGACAGTCGCCCACGCGCTCTGTAACACTTTGCGCACTTCACCGGACGGCATTTTTAGATGTGTATATCCGGCGTCATTTGCGATAACCTCCGCGTAGTTACCCGCCGAGCGTGCAATCTTCGCGCCGGCACCGGGGCGAGTTTCAATATTATATACAAATGTTCCGACAGGCATTTTTGAAAGTGGCATACGATTGCCGGCCACCACCGGCGCTTTCTCGGATACCAAAAAAGTGCTACCGGCATGCGCGCCTTTCGGCGCGAGAATATACCGGCGTTCACCATCCGCGTAAACTACGAGCGCGATAAAGCCGGAGCGGTTCGGGTCATATTCAATCGTCTCAACTCGCGCCGGAATATCTTTTTTGTCATATTTAAAATCAACCTCGCGGAAAAGCCGTTTGTGCCCACCGCCCTTATGCCGAGTAGTAATCCGTCCGGCACTATTCCTGCCAACGGCACGCTTACCGCCTTTCGTAAGCGCTTTATGCGGCTTCTTAGCACTCAAAACACCGCGGTAGGATACCGTGGTCATATGTCGCCGTGATGGAGTTGTCGGTTTATATTTTTTCATAAGAAATGTTCCGGCAATGGAAACTATATGTTTTCAATCTTATCCCCTTCCTTCAAATACACGATTGCCTTCTTGCCACCAGGCTTATGGCCAGGGCGTCCGCGCACCAAAACATACTTCGCCGGTATTTTCGTAACATTTACTCTGACCGGCTTCACACCATATATTGATTCAACCGCTTTTGCAATTTCGTTTTTGGTTGCTCGTGGCGCAACTTCAAACACATACGCGTTCTGTGCGGAGAGCGCGGTTGATTTTTCGGTAATGTGAGGTCGTGTGATAATATCGTGCTTCATAGATTTAATATTTACTGCCTTTCCATAACCGCATCGTCATTTCCGGATTTACGAAAATTACAGCGCGATGATTCAATAAAATCAGCGGATTCAAATCTTTAGCAAGAACTATTGATAATGACGGAAGATTTCTAAAACTCCGCACTGTCTCCTCCGACATTTCCGGCAAAACAACAATCGTTTTCTGCTTAAGCGCCACTCCAAACTCTTTCACACTTGAAAGCGTTTCAAGCACTTCGGCGGCGCGTTTTGTTTTCGCTTCAGAAAGCGCGAGCGAATCAAGGAAAATAATCTCGCCATCACGAAGTTTCTGAGAGAGCACGGCGGCAAGCGCTTTCACGCGCATTTTTTTATTTATTTTCTGCGCATAGCTTCGCTCTTTTGTCGGCCCGTGCGCCACGCCGCCGCCGACCCATATCGGAGACCTGATTGAGCCATGCCGAGCGCGACCTGTGCCTTTCTGACGCCACGGTTTTTTACCGCCACCAGACACTTCACCGCGGTCTTTCGCGTGTGCCACGGGCGTACGCGCGTTTGCCTGCATCGCGCGCGCAACCTGATGAACAAGATCGGCATTCCACGGTTCGGAAAAGAGCGCTTCCGGAAGTGCCACCGTGCCGACCTTCTTACCTGTTTGATTATAGAGAGAAGAATCCATATGAATATGTATTATGCATGCTTCGCGGCACGGATTTCAAGAAGCGTTCCGCGTCGTCCAGGCACCGCGCCTTCCACGAGCATTTGATTCCGTTCAGGGTCAATCGCAAGCACTTTCAGATTCGCGACTGTAATCCTGTCGCTACCCATGCGTCCCGGCATCTTCTTTCCTTTTCTTACTTCCTGTGGTCCTTTTGCGCCAATTGATCCGCCCTCGCGCTCGGAATGTTTCTGCCCATGCGTACGCGGTCCACCGGAAAAATTATGTCGCTTCACCACACCTTGGAATCCTTTTCCTTTTGAAATTCCACTCACCATGACAAGCTCGCCCGACTCAAATACCGATACTGTGAATGTGTCGCCTACATTCTCCTCCGGCACAGCTCCACCTTTCCGGCGAAACTCACGAGTCGTCCGAAAAAGCTCGGTACCGGCTTTTTTGAAGTGACCTTTTTGCGCGCGCGATATCTTTTTCTCACGCCCAGCGCCATAGCCAACCTGCAAAGCGACATACCCGTCGGCTACCGCATTTTTCACCTGTGTTACCGTTACCGGTCCGACGGAAAGAAGCGTCGCAGGGTGCGCGTTCCCTTCGCCGTCAAATATTTGCGTCATTCCTTCTTTTGTACCGAGTAAAAATTTCATATGTTCTCCCTAATGTCCCGCCTCCCGATGGTTCCATCGGGAGGCGGGATCTCT
>PCTL01000028.1:9516-10804 GCA_002771515.1 Candidatus Lloydbacteria bacterium CG22_combo_CG10-13_8_21_14_all_47_15
TCAAATTAGTAAGCGCTTCCACCACTTTAGCCGTCGGATTCAATATGTCAATCAAACGCTTATGAACCCTCATCTCAAACTGTTCTCGCGCGTCTTTATAGACGAAGGAAGCGCGATTGACCGTATACTTCTTTATTTCAGTCGGCAAAGGCACCGGACCGACAATATCGGCACCGTAACGGAGCGCGGTGTCCATAATCTGCCGCACCGAATTATCAAGCACCTTGTGTTCATATGCTCGAACACGGATGCGGAGCTTCGCTACCGCAGCATCGGCTTTCTTCCCTTTCCCTTTCGTAGCCACGCGCTTTGCTTTCACAGGCACGGGTACCTTAGTTTCTTTTTTTATTGTTGCGTCTGCCGTCATGAAATACACTTACAGAACTACGCGATAACTTTTGTTACAACGCCGGCACCGACGGTCTTACCACCCTCACGGATAGCAAAACGCTGCTGGTCTTCAAGTGCAACCGGTACGATAAGTTTTATTTTTACTGACATCGTATCGCCCGGCATAACCATCTCTGTACCTTCCGGCAAAGTAACCTCACCGGTTACATCTGTGGTACGGATGTAAAACTGTGGCTTATAACCCTTGAAGAACGGCGTATGCCTGCCACCTTCCTCTTTCTTTAAGACATATACTTCTGCTTCAAATTCCGTATGTGGCGTCACTGAGCCGGGAGCCGCGAGCACCTGTCCGCGCGTGATGTCTTCTTTTTTTGTACCGCGGAGAAGCACACCGGCATTGTCTCCGGCCAAACCCTCGTCAAGTGACTTATTGAACATTTCTATGCCGGTTACCGTGGTCTTTGCTGTATCTTTAATACCAACAATTTCAATTTCACCACCGACTTTCACCTTACCTCGCTCAATGCGACCGGTTGCAACAGTACCGCGACCCTCAATGGAGAAGATATCTTCAATCGGCATCAAAAACGGCTTCTCAATGTCGCGCACCGGCTCCGGAATGTACTCGTCCATCGTATCAACAAGCTCAAGCACTTTCTTTGCGTATTCATCGTCTACCGAGCCGGCCTCAAGCGCTTTTAGCGCCGAACCGCGAACCACCGGCGCGTTCTTGCCGTCAAACCCGTGAAGGTCAAGCAATTCGCGCACTTCTTCTTCAACAAGGTCAATCAGGTCAGCATCTTCCACCATATCAACTTTGTTGATAAAGACGATAATTTTCGGCACACCAACTTGCTTTGCCAAAAGCACATGCTCGCGTGTCTGTGGCATCATACCGTCAGTTGCCGCAACCACCAACACCGCGCCGTCCATCTGG
>PCTL01000026.1 GCA_002771515.1 Candidatus Lloydbacteria bacterium CG22_combo_CG10-13_8_21_14_all_47_15
CTTTCGGGGTTGCCGAGGCTCTGCGAGGCAGTGGCGGAACGATACGAGCGTACGAGGCAGTTTCAAGCCACCACGCGCTCCGCGCGTGCGATTAGTAGCTTTCGTCAGGGTTCAGCTCGAAATGCAGTCGAACTTTGTACAATGAATACCGCCAAGTTTTACATTCAGCATTTTTGAATAGCGTTTCTATGGATATAAAAATGGCGAGACAACAATGCACAGAGAAAACTCAACATATGTTATATATACGCTTGCCATCATCGTTGCAGTGCTCGTCACATCTGTCTTTTTTCTTTCAACATACCGAAAAGAAACGATGCCGGGGAGAAATATGGCATCTCAAACTGTTCTCCTTGCAATTGGTACAATATCCATCGTCACAGAAATCGCTGACACACCTCAAGAACGCACGACGGGTCTTTCGGGACGAACGGAACTTACAGATGGTACAGGTATGCTTTTTGTCTTTGACTCTCCAGATATGTACGGTTTTTGGATGAAAGAGATGCTCTTTCCGATTGATATTATCTGGATAGGCGCAGATGGACGCATTGTCTGGATACTTCCGCGTGTTGCTCCAGAATCATATCCGACCGTTTTTAGACCGGATAGACCAGCGCAATATGTGCTTGAGACACCCGCGGGATATGCCGAAATGCATAGCATATCCGTGGGAGATAGTGTGGCTGGACTCCCTTCCGCTCCAATATAGCACTGGACAACACGCGGAAAGAGAAGCATAGTTATATACAAGCGCGTGTAGCTCAGATGGTTAGAGTACTTGCATGACACGCAAGGGGTCCCAGGTTCAAATCCTGGCACGCGCACCACGAAGCCTGTGGCGAGTGGGCGCGTGAAGCATGTAAACTGCTTGACCTGATTAATTTGCCATCTTATAAACAAAGTAATTTTATAAGCATTATTAACATAACTTTTCATACTTTATGCAAACATATAAACAGACGATCAAAATAGGTATGTTTATCGGTATCGTATGCTCGGTCGTATTGGCTCAAACGCTCAATGTATTCGCTTCCCCACTCGTATATGTCTTGAGCGAAGTGAGTGGCGTCGCACAAGACGAAGGTGGCATAATTTCTATTATTGACATTAACGATGCCTATTCCATCACGCATGTCGCCGAAGCTGGATTAGATGGTGTCCAAACAATCGCCACATCTCCCGACCACACAACGGCATATGTGAGCGACCGCCATAATAATGTTGTCTATGTTATAAATACGGAAAGTGGAACTGTGGAAGCCACAATTCCAGTGAATAATGACGGAGAAATCGTCATCTCGCCAGACGGCACCAAAGGTTATATTCCTGACAAATCCAGCGCGGGGAATATCTGGACTCTTGATCTCACCACAAATACGGTAAGCGGTTCAATTTCAGTTCCCCATTCTCCGTTTTTTCTTGCGCTCTCTCCAGATGGCACGCGCCTATACGGAAATGATGATTCACAATTGTATGTTATTGATGCCACAACCGACACGCTGATTACGGCTGTTAATACTTCAGGCGGCGGACAAGACCTCGTCGTTTCGCCGGACGGCTCCAAAGTGTACGCGGTGACCTATGATATAAGCGCGGTTTCTGTTTTAGACACGGCGACGAACTTGATTACAAATACTATAGAAATGGCAAACCCCGCACTCGGCGTCGGCGTCGGTATTGATATCACGACGGATGGAACAAAGCTCTACGCGGCAAACGATATTGAAAGTAAGGTCACCGTCATTGATACTGCCACTGAAACAGTATCAAGTACGATTGATTTAGGCGCCGATAAAAGCCCGACAATTGTCGTTATAGCCCCAGACGGCACAAAGGCATTTGTGATGAACAGCCACTTCAACACAGGTGGTACAACAGAGGTCGCGGTCATAGACACGGCGAGCGACACACTTTCTACCACGATTTCTGTACCGAACGCATGGTGGAGCTTCGCCCTCGGTGTGATTGACAGAGAATTTACGAGTACTGGTACAAATGTTGAGATTACCCCAACCTCGCTCGCCACACTTACCTTTAGCGAAGTCACCGCGACAGGCGACACCACTGTAAGCGCCACAAGCACCCCGCCGTCAGTGCCGGAAGGATTCAAATTGAGCAAAGGTGATATTTATTTTGATATCACAACAACGGCAACATTCACCGGCACTGTCCAGGTTTGCGTGAATTATACTTCTGATCAAGGTGAGGGCGGTCTAAAATTCCTGCACGAAGAAAGCGGGGTATGGGTAGACCGCACCACCTCGCTTGATACGGTCAACAACATTATCTGCGGAGAAGTCACATCATTTTCCTTCTTTATGGTCGCGCTTCAGTTCGGCTTACCAACGCAAACCTTCGTACGAAGCACCGGTGAGCCAATCGCCGAGGTTGTTGATTTCTTCTCCGTAGACGGAGATGCTACACTCGTGATAGAAAACGGGCCAAACGGAACCGGAACAACAGCAAGCGCAATAGTGAAACTCAATGGAGAAACGCTTGCGTTGCCGAAAGATTTTGACAATAAACATGCCATACTTGAGATACCGGTTGCGTTGCCATTTGGCAATTCACAACTGGAAGTAGAGATCCAAGGCAAACCGACAGGCACGCTCTCTGTCAAAATTATTTAATAGACCTCGTGTTCGTTGAAAACAGCCCTGCGTTACACCGCATGGCTGTTTTCTTTATACTTTCTTTTTACACTCCGGAAGTTGACAAAGATATATAAATCTTTCCGAATATCCATCTTTTTGCTACAGTGTACATACTATGACTGCTAAGTCGGCACACGCGCGCATACTCGCTATAGAAACATCGTGCGATGAAACTGCTGTTGCTATTCTTGAAGCACGCGGCGGCCAATCGCGCGCTGAGTTTTTAGTGCGTGCGAATCTCGTGCTCTCACAGGCTGCGCTTCACGCAGAATACGGTGGTGTGTTCCCTTCTCTTGCAAAACGAGAGCACGCAAAAAATCTTGTGCCACTCCTTATGCAAGCACTCAAAGATGCAGGTATGTATAAAACAACAGGGGCCAATCTGGAAATATTGGACGCAAAAAATCTTGAAACACTCTTCACTCGCGAACCGGAGCTACTGTCGCAGTTTATACGGGAAATACCAAAACTCGTAAAGCCACCAATAGACGCTATAGCCGTCACCTACGGACCGGGCCTTACACCTGCGCTATGGGTCGGCATTAACTTTGCAAAAGCGCTCGCAGATATCTGGAATGTACCAATTATCCCTGTCAGCCATATGGAAGGACATATCTTCTCCGCGCTGATACGCGGACAAACATTCAGTATTGCAGATATCCGATTACAGGCACTAGCGCTTTTGGTGAGCGGCGGACATACCGAGCTCGTACTTATACGCGGACAGCGTGTATACGAAATCATAGGCCAGACTCGCGACGACGCGGTGGGCGAAGCGTTTGATAAAGTCGGAAGGATGCTTGGTCTTCCATATCCGGGCGGCCCTACGGTTGCGGCACGCGCCGATGCATACTCGCCGCGCGAGACAGGTGAACTATCTCTGCCACGCCCGATGATTGATTCGCCTGACTTTGATTTTTCCTTCTCCGGCATCAAAACAGCAGTGTTATATTTCTTGAAAGATCGTGAAAAAAACAACCTACCGCTTGATGAAGAAACCAAATCTATTGTGTGTA
This sequence comes from Candidatus Lloydbacteria bacterium CG22_combo_CG10-13_8_21_14_all_47_15, assembly GCA_002771515.1. Classification (GTDB taxonomy): domain Bacteria; phylum Patescibacteriota; class Minisyncoccia; order Phycocordibacterales; family 21-14-all-47-15; genus 21-14-all-47-15. Next base: position 3,674 of record PCTL01000026.1, read on the forward strand.
ATGCGTTCCAAGAAGCGGTTGTTGAGGTGCTCGTATCAAAGACAATCCGCGCGGCGAGTATGCACGCCATACAAACCATACTTGTCGGCGGTGGTGTCTCGGCAAACCGGCGTCTTCGCGAAGCACTCACTAATGCTATACAAAAAGAAATTCCCGATGCTCGTCTTTTCCTACCCGAGCCGGCGGAGACCGGCGACAACGCGCTGATGATTGCAGTAGCGGGTTTCTACCGCTTCCTTGCGGAACCACACGGCACTGCACCGGAAAAAATTTCCGCGGAGGGAAATCTCCGGCTTTCAGTATAAAAACCGCCGAAAATTATTTTCGGCGGTTTTTAAGAGTTGTGGGATTTAAAATTATCTCTCCGTTCATTTCTATTGTCCCTGCCATGACGCGGTGGTGTTTGCTTTGGCTGTATGCGTGCCGGTGTCACCGATGTCAACGGAGGTGTCGGTGACAATGAAGCCGACTTTTGCGGCAACGGTATGTCTTTTTTCTCGTCAATATCTTTTTTTGACGGCAATAAAATAATTCTGCTCGCTTTGTCGGCAGAAGAGATATCGGCATCTTTCTGTCCGTTTGTCTTATTTTCTCCGCCATGTGCCGTCACGCCGTTAGACAAAGTATCGGATTCAGCTTCCGGATGCCGTGTGCGAAGCATGAGATAAAGTATGAAAATCAAAACGGCAATAGGAATGAGGGGCGTCAATTGTGAAGGGTCTTTTGCAACCGCTATTGCCGCAAGAAGCGATCGTGTGTCAGTGGTTGTTCCAGATTCTTCCGGAAGCGTTTCTCCTGCAACCCCAAACACGCCCGCCAATTCTGGCACGCGAGCGGCACCGAGCGCGTCATCCGTCCCGACAGCAATTCCTGTATCCAATACAGACGGAAATTCTTCCCCATTTGCCGCAGCAAATGTTTCGCTTGGTGCGCCTACACCCACCGCGCCGGTGTCAATCGTACCAGCCGGAGCCGAGAGTATCAGAGTCCGAAATTCATCAATTTCCGCAAGTTGAGCGCCATTTAAAGGAAATTCTCGTTCACAATAGATTTCATTTACCTTCTTTCTGGTCGTGTAGTACACATAGCCGGTACTTGAAGGCAACGCCCATGTATCAAGCACATCCGAGCGATATCGCTCCTGAAATTCCGACACAGCGTCAAAGCTTGCCTGATCGTACACGCCGGTTACAGGTATGTCACTGAATCCTTCAAAATCACGGAGAAATGCCTGAAGTTTCAATACTTCAGCAGGGTTATTATTCTCTCCCAACTTGATGTATTCCAAGAGATACTCCTGACAAACTTGAGGTGCGGGAGGCATAATCGGCGGGGTTGTAGTCCCTTCAAGCATAATATTCAGCTCAATGCCACCCGCCTGTTCGTTTGTTCTATTGGACATTGGTCGGAAATAATAAAGGACATTGTCTTTTAGACCCGTGATGGTCATACTGTGGTCAAATTCATATATATTGTTTTCTGTTGTTAAAAGAGCATATTCGCCAAAAGGCAATGTTGCCGTCGCGTGACTGGTAACATCATAAAGAACCAAACTTGTGGCCTGCAGATTGGTATCCCATGTCACCTGAACGGTGCCGGAACCTATCTGCACAACCTTTTCATTCGTAATATTCAGGTGAATTGGATTACCTCCACCTCCACCACCGCCACCACAATTCGTGGTACACACGGGCGGCGGTGTGGGCGGAGGTGTGGGCGGAGGAGTTGGTGTCACCACATTCACCGTCCGCGTCACCTCATCGGCAGAAAGCCCTTCGGAATCTTCCACATTGTATGTGATTGTGTAAGTACCCGATGTATTCGCATCAACGCCGCTTCCTCCCACCACAATATCCGCCGTAATATCGCCGTCTTCAGGGTCGTCCGCAGTCGCGCCTGGGTCGGTGAAACTATCACCCTTCGTAATCTCCATCGGGTTCGCTCCCATAAGCGTAATGGCTGGCTTTACATTTTCATCGTCATCATCCGGGTCGTACGAATCAGGATTATCCGGGTCGCCATCGGTATGGCAGCCGGAATCGTCAATATCCGCCAATCCATCACCGTCGTTGTCTATCGTATCTGAACATTCAGTCGTTTCAACCACATTCACCGTTCGCGTCACTTCATCGGCAGAAAGCCCTTCGGAATCTTCCACATTGTATGTGATTGTGTAAGAACCGAGTGGCGTCGTGCTGGCGACAACATCTCCACCCACCACAATATCCGCCGTGATATCGCCGTCTTCAGGGTCGTCTGCGGTCGCGCCTGTATCCGTATACTCATTGCCGAGAATCACCGTGGCAGGATTATTTCCGACCAAAGTTATCGTTGGCTTGGTGTTCTCATCGTCGTCGTCTTCCGAATCACAGCCCAAGTCATCTGGATAGTCAATTAGCCCATCCTCATCGTTATCAATGCCATCTGAACACTCCGGTGGCTCTGCGGGCTCCGGTGACACAACCACGATTCTTGTTTTTTCATCAGCCGGCAATCCTTCGGAGTCTGCCACATTGTAAGAAACGGTTGAAGCACCGATAATTGATGTATCAATAGTATCTCCACCCACCACAATATCCGCCGTAATATCGCCGTCTTCAGGGTCGTCCGCAGTCGCGCCTGGGTCGGTGAAAACACTGTTCTGGAAAATAATCAAAGGATTATCACCCAAAAGAGTAATTTCAGGTTTTGTATTTTCATCGTCGTCGTCTTCCGAATCACAGCCCAAGTCATCTGGATAGTCGGCAAAACCGTCCCCATCATTATCAATCGTATCTGAACACTGTGGCACCGGTGGTTCTTCCAGAATCAGATCAAATGCGGCACAGACAGCGGTAACGCTATTGGCAGTATCCTGATCAACCGCATACCATGTATGCACCGCTTTCACGGCATTTGCGGCGGTTGAAAGTAAAAGAGATTCATCAACAACTTCAGTAACCGTGGCACTGGCAACATAATCTGCCAAATCACTGACAGAGTTTGAGTCAATAATAATAGTTGGTCCATTCATAAATCGCACAAACCAATTTTCAGACGGTTGCTCTATATTAATTCTATTCTCATAACCATCAAAAGAAAAAAGAGAAACCTGATATTCTCCCGCCTGCAGATTTACGCTAACCAAAGGAGTCTCGTGTGGCCCATTTTCTCCTATGTCAAGAAGTTTTTGACTAGTGTCAAAATTAACAATTGTCCTACCACTCTGCGGTTCAAACACACATTCAGGAATCTCGTTTGGAGCAGACGCATACACCAAATGCGCGGTAGGAAGCGTAAAAATCGCCGTGAGCAATATCACAGCAAAAACGCCAAAAAATAAAATATTTTTAGATGTCAGCCCAATTAAATTTTTACTAAGAAAAGTCATGTTGTAATAAAGTAAAATACTACCTAAAAACCAAGCGATGTAAATGTTTTTGGATACAATTAGTCGCAACTGAATTACAAATCAACAATTTGTCAATAGAGTTATAAAGGACATATTTCTATAAAAGACGTGGTCATTACTATGTCTTTTATGTAGAGATGTCTTTTATAAAGAGCTTATTTCAAGCCACAAACACTTTTTGAGGCAATTGATGAGGAGAAGATGCGTTGAACAAACATATAAGACATGCTTTGTGTGTTCAATTTGCAAGTTATGTACAATTTCTTAATTTGAAGATTACCACTTTGTTTATAATCTGTCAACTTCATATTCTTGTGCCGAAATCGTTCCGACAAAAAAAATATGTTACTATGTGAGCACATATGGATGAAAAATTTCTGAAACCATACGATCCGAAAAAATCTGAAGACACTGTCTACAAACGCTGGGAAGAGAGTGGCTTTTTTAAACCAGAAAAAACCGATTCTCCTGATGGCGAGCGTTTCTCAATAGTCCTTCCCCCTCCGAATGTGACCGGTACACTCCACATGGGACACGCTGCTATGCTTGCGATAGAAGATATCGCGGTCCGTTTTGAAAGAATGAGCGGCAAACAAACGCTCTGGCTTCCGGGCACCGACCATGCGGCAATCGCTACGCAATCAAAAGTAGAAGAGATTATGTATAAAAAAGAAAAAAAGACGCGACACGACATCGGTCGCGAAGAATTTTTGCGGCGCGTTGATGCATACGCAAAAGAAAGCCATGACACGATTGTCAACCAGATTAAAAAAATGGGCGCATCGGTAGACTGGTCGCGAGAAGCATTTACCTTGGATGAGGCGCGGCATCGCGCGGTCAACACCGCGTTCAAAAAAATGTACGACGACGGACTCATATATCGTGGCGAGGGTATGGTTAATTGGGACCCGAAACTCCAGACAACAGTTTCGGACGATGAAATTGAATGGGATGAAGAAACTGTTCCCTTCTACTATCTCAAGTACGGTCCATTTATTATCGGCACATCCCGTCCTGAAACAAAATTCGGCGATAAATATGTCGTGATGCATCCCGATGACACGCGATACAGCGAGTACACAGACGGCCAGACGATAAAGCTTGAGTGGATTAATGGTCCAATAAGCGCGACCATTATCAAAGATACTGCGATTGACATGGAATTCGGTACTGGTGTGATGACAATTACACCATGGCACGACCGCACGGACTTTGAGATTGCCGAGAGGCACGATCTGGACAAAGAACAGGTTATCAACGAGCGAGGCATCCTCCTCCCTATTGCTGGCGAATTTGCCGGCGAACACATCAAAAAAGCGCGGGCGCGCATCGTAGAAAAATTGAGAGCAAAAGGACTCGTTGACAAAGTAGACGAAAAATATGTGCACAGTATCGCTATAAACAGCCGAGGCGGCGGCATCATTGAGCCGCAAATTAAAGAGCAATGGTTTGTCGCGGTAAACAAAGAATTTCCTATCGCATATTCGGCTATGGATGGCATTGCGTCCGGGGAAACCGTGACTCTCAAAAAACTAATGCGTCACGCTGTAGAGAGCGGACAGATAAAAATAATTCCGGATAGGTTTGAAAAAATCTATTACCATTGGATAGATAACCTGCGCGACTGGAATATCAGTCGGCAAATCTGGTACGGTCATCGGATTCCGGTATGGTACCACGACCCAATCTGCATACCGCTCGCAGACAGAGAAGATGATATTTCAAAATGTATTCCGATTGTAGTGTCCGGCACTAAACCGGAATGTAAATTTTGTGCAGCTGCGTATACGCAAGATCCTGACACGCTTGATACATGGTTTTCATCCGGTCTCTGGACATTCTCAACACTTGGCTGGCCTGATGAAACAGCAGACCTGAAGCGATTCCACCCAACCGACCTCCTAGAAACCGGCTATGACATACTCTTCTTCTGGGTCGCACGGATGATTTTAATGACAACTTATCTTTTGGGAGATGTGCCATTCCGTACGGTATACTTGCACGGCCTTGTTCGCGACGAAAAAGGAAAAAAAATGAGTAAATCGCTCGGCAACACCATAGACCCGCTAGAGATGATTGAAAAATACGGCGCAGATGCCACGCGTCTTTCTCTCGTTGTCGGCGCGCCTCCCGGAAATGACATTTCACTCTCTGAAGGCAAAGTGCGCGGATACAAGCATTTTGCGAATAAAATCTGGAATATCGCACGGTTTGTACTTTCAAACATTCCGGCAGAAGCCAATTCAGAGAAACCTGCACTTCGGAAAGAGGATAATGCGTGGATTGAAAGTCTGGTACTGGTGTCGGAAGATATCTCAAAACATATTGCCGCATACCGTTTTGACCTTGCGTCCGACATTCTCTATCACTGGGTGTGGCACGAATTCGCTGATAAATATATTGAAGAAGTAAAACCGGCGCTAAAAGACGGTACAGACGAAGAAAAAGCATCCGTCCAATGGACGCTATATGCGGTCCTTACCGACTGTCTGAAGCTCCTTCATCCGTTTATGCCGTTTGTCACAGAAGAGATCTGGGCAGGACTTCCGCGTAAAGATGCGGAACTCTTGATGATCGCGCCATGGCCAACTGTACCCAGTGACAAAATACAGGAAATGCTTCATACTTAAAGAAAGTGCCAAGCCCCGACACACTTTTTTATGCGTTGATTGGCGGCGTTCTCCCCGCCGTGCTATGGCTTTGGTTTTGGCTTAAAGAAGACGGAAAGCATCCGGAGCCGCGCTCACTCATCATAAAAATGTTTATCGCCGGTATGGTGGCGGTTGTTCTTGTATTCCCGATTGAAAAATGGGCATACAATATAATTGAGAGTAGCTTTGCAATCATTTTTGCTTGGGCGATTATTGAAGAGGTGATGAAGTTCGCCGCCGCATATACCGCCGGACTCTCCACCAGATTTTTTGACGAGCCGATAGATGCGGTCATCTACTTTATTACAGTTGCGCTTGGCTTTGCAGCACTTGAGAATACGCTCTTTATCATAAAACCTCTATTGGATGGCGAAGCGCTTCTGGGGGCACTCACGGGAAATCTCCGCTTCGTTGGCGCAACACTCCTTCATGTCGCCGCATCCGGAAGTATCGGCGCCGCGCTTGCATTTTCTTTTTATAAAAGCCGCGCGATACAGATAATTTCCATGGTGGTGGGTCTCGGAGCCGCTATCATATTGCATACTGTCTTTAACTTTTTTATAATTCACTATGAAGGGACTAATACATTCTACATCCTCGGAGCACTTTGGTTTGTCGTGATACTCCTTATTCTCATGCTGGAGAGAATTAAACGATTACAAGCTAAATAATAAACAACATATGTTTAATGGCAAAAAATCTTTTTTTGAAAAACTGACCGGTGCAACACAAGATGAAGACGACGAATTGATGGATGAAGAACCAGAGCGCGCAGAACTCCCCATTCGCCGAAAAAATGGCAACGAGGATGAGAAGTGGATGGAGGAAGAAGCCGGCGAAGGACAGCTTGCGGTGGATGTCTACCAAACACCTGAAGAGATTATCATAGAGACAATGGTTGCGGGCGTAAAGCCTGACGACCTGCATGTGTCCATAAGTCGCGACATGGTTACCGTAAAAGGCCGGCGCGAATCAAGCCGCACAATAAAAGATGACAATTATTTTCACAAAGAATTGTACTGGGGCTCTTTCTCGCGTACGGTACTTCTCCCGCAAGAAATAGACCCGGACCTCGCTGAAGCTACAGAAAAGCATGGGCTCCTAACGCTCCGGCTACCGAAATTAAACAAAGAAAAAACCCATAAATTGAAAGTAAAATCAATGTAGCGGTAGCGCATTTACGAAAACACGCGGCGAAGCATATGCTTCGCCTCGTGTTTTGTCTTGGTGCAATTATATGACCAAATCAGAACCTATTTTGAATAGAACTGACAACCTCCGCTTCGCTCCGGCGGAATTCCGCCATGAACCCACATTCGGCTACATTCTCCTCCATATACCGATAGAGGGGAAAAATCGAGTATGGCATACTCCGAAAATAGCCGGGGTATGCGCGCAAAAGTCCATGGTATGCATGGGCTTTTTCATTCTTTCTTCTCCATCACTTCAAGCTCTTTTTTTTCATCTTGAATAATGCGGCGCCACAGCTCGCGATCCCCCGTTTGAACGGCACGCCGCTTTTCTTGATAATTCTTATACAATGTTACAATCCATTCAGGATGTTCTTCAAACAATGCCGCAACCTCGGCAAGCTCGGCATCATCCGCGAGAGAAAAAAGGCCCGAAAGCTCAATCTGTCTTTCTTTCGAAAGTTCAGATTTTGCCATCAGGTCCTTTATTTTTTGAAGATTGAGAGACATATTATTTCCGACTTGCGATACCTCGCCCAAGATGCAGAGCTTCCAAGAAGCCTGCGGTAATGTGCGGCGAAAGATCGCCTTGTTTCAGTCCTTCCATCGCGCTCGTCAATGCGTCAATTGTCGCTTGCTTATCCGTCTGCGAATTAAGAAAAGCATTCACCGTATCATACGCGCCGCGTTTCTGTTGAATTCTTTCCTGAGGCGAGCCAAACCCCTCGGCAGAAAGTTGCTTCAAATTATTGATAATATATTGCGTCGCTTCTTCCAGATTTATTTCGGCACGCTCTGTTTCCAAAGCCGTCTGTTTGGCCTTCTCATTGTTAAAGGTTACCATTTTTGCCGGTTCACCCTGCTCTATTTCAACAAATCCGACACCTGGGTGCGTCATTCCGGACGCAGCGCCGCGCTTTTCCACTTCTGAAACGAAAGTCGTCTCTTTCGGAAATTCCGCCTTTAATTTTTCAGCACTACCACACGACATTGCCGTCAAGGTTGTTACAAACACCATAACGCGCGCGATATTTTTTGTCTTCGCGCCAATCTTTTCAAAAAGCCCCTTCTTCTCTTCCTCAATCATTTTCCGCACCTCCTCTGTTTTTTTCACCGACTCATTTGATTCTTTTTCGGCAGATATTGTTTCGTCCGTATTCAATTGTGGAGATTCAAAACCCATAAAATTATACAAAAGTTTTAGAATAAAGTCAAATCTTGGTGCCGAGGGGCGGACTCGAACCGCCGACACCTGGTTCTTCAGACCAGTGCTCTAACCAACTGAGCTACCTCGGCAAAAACTGCAGATATATTCTATTTATCAAGTGCGTATTGCAACCAAGTCAGCCACTTCGGCAAAAATCAATAATATAGAATTACAACAACACATATTTTCTAATCTAGTTTCCAAATAAACCCCCGAGATTCGGCACACCACTGTACACCTCTCGTAATTGGTCAATAAATGGCTGTGCGAAATAATATGCGCCAAACATTGCTCCGAGAATAATCACCCAATACAAAATACTGAAAAATCGCCCCCACCGCATTGACCTCTGGAGATTACGAACAACGCGATTGTTTTCTTCAACCGTCGTCAATATCTTTTTAAGCATCTTTCGCTCATCATCCACGGCAAGTACAATTATACTAAAAAATATGTTAAAAACAAGGGAGGTAGCGCCCCTGTAGCTCAATGGATAGAGCAGATCCGTCCTAAGGATAAGATGCGGGTTCGATTCCTGCCGGGGGCACCATGACCGTAAAAGAGGTTCGCGGTTCCGGTATCAACGATACCTATGAAGTTGAGCTTGTGGTGAATGACTTTAATATTGCATCTGATTTTTTTGAAGCATGTAATATCCCAGTAAAGGCATTCCAAGAGAACATGCGCGAAGTGCGGGAGCGTGACGAAGTTGAGGTAACAATAGACACATGGCCAGGTCTTAATCCATTCGTTGAAGTAGAGGCGGAAACGGAAGAAGTGGTGCGAAAAATATCGGAAGAGCTTGGTTTCAATTTCAATGAAGCTGTTTTCGGAAGTATTGATATTGTATATGAGAAAGAGCTTGGTGTTCCTGCTGAAACTATCATCAAACTTCCAGAGATCACGTTTGCAAACCCACCAAAGAAAAACGCCGCGTAAGTTTACACTTACGCGGTACTGAGTTCCAGAAACAGTATTTTCTGATCACTTTGTACAGTAAGCGAGCAATCTTGAAAACAACTCGGTACGATCAATCGTGCCACCAGACAAATTGTGTGCCGCACCTTTTATTTCGCACACGACACGTTCTCGTGCTGATATCGCACTGGCGATAATTTTATCTTGAGAATCTTTTGGTACCACCGTATCATTCGTGCCTCTAATAAATACAAATGTTCCTGCATAGGATTGTAACGAGGATAGAAATGACTCTTCGCTCGACATGGTTGAAAGCAGCGGTTTAGTGGTTGTCAGACTTTTACCACACCCACTTCCTATCATGATTATTGATTCAGCTTTCTGAAAAAGTGTTGGCAATGCAAGAAGAAGTGTCCCCCCAAATGAATTGCCAACAATAATAATCCTGTGCTCTTTAGATACGAGCTTATCCTGTACACACATATCAAAACCTTTCTTTACATCTTCACATTCTTGTTGGAATGTTTTACCCGCAAATGCTTCCGGGGTGTCGGATGGAAAAACTTCATTCAATCGAGCAGTGTTGATACATATAAAATTATACGAACTCTTACACGCGGAGATCAGTGACATATCCCACGAATCGGGTGTATTAGGATTATGTAGTCCATAGATACCTTTGAGAAGTACCACGGTGTTGTTGGTCGGTTTTAATGATCCATACCAAAAAACTTCTATTGGCAACGAATAAAAAGATGATGTTAGAGAAAGCTTCTTCATACATTATAGTATAGCAAAAAAACCCCCGACCGCCTCGAACTCCGAGACAATCAGGGGATATATTCAACGAAACTCTGGCTTTTCACCAGTGTCAGCAAAAGTGACCTCATTTCCGGTCTGATCGCGAGCAGAGGTCGCGAAACGATACGTCGTCGCTGGGAACCGAGCAGACTCGTATCCAGGTATACATCGGTGATATGAACGTATCGCCTTTGCGACAATGTCGTACTCCACGCCAAAATGTAGGCAGAATACTTTTATTAGTCTCGATATCAGATACTTCCCGATCATTCCATCAAACACATGACTGTACTGAGATTCGAGAGTAGTTCCCGACTCGCTTCCTGCGACATGCTTGGTGAAGATCGGTAGACCGAGCCCAATGCGGATTGTGGAATCGCTGTAGGTTCCCTGAAAGTCTCTATGGACTACTCGCCTGATACGAAACCGCTCATCTATTTCAGCGAGTGCGTTTTGTCCGTGTAATTCAGGAAGCAGACCACGCTTTGATACGAGCAATACCCATGCCTCAAGCAATGGACCGACGATTTCACTCACGAAATATCGGATTTTGTCGATTTTTGCGTGATGTTCAATCATCTGAACCAACAAAGGTCTGTCCTCAGAATGGAACGGGTCCTGTGCATAGAGTGCATGATACGGAAGCAATATCCTCCGCTCATGCACGATAGGATACGGAAGCATCTCCCTGAATACAACACCCGATCCCTCGTGCGCGCCACCACGCACGACAATACCGAGCGATTCAGGTAAGAACGCGTATCTCACCACATCGGGCAATGTGGCAACCTGTTGCCGAAGATCACCGCAGATTGCCACACTGTGCTCGACAGAACTCCGCTGTAGCCGACGAACAAAGCGAAAATGCTTCTTATTAAGATCTGTTTTGATGCAGATCCGTGGCTCTGTTTCTGTTAAGAGTGTCCGTGTTGAACTTGTAGGCTGTGCCCGAACTGTGCCCGCTTCTGTAAATTCATCCCGTATAACATCCGGATGCCAAAAGAATTTGTATCCATTGGCGGTTTTTACAAAAGAAAGCAATTCAGACGATGGTGACGACTGCAGGATGATGCATCGCTCTGTGGGCAAGACGCAATACGGCAGGTCAATGTGAGAAATACTACCTTGCGGATCGTATTTCACATCAACTTCCGAATAGTCCTCGAAACGACCCTTTGAGTCGTTAAGAAAACGCTCACCGTAGATAGTTGTAACAAGCGGGTCTCGAAACAATTCATTTGTTAACTTCATCTCGTACTCCTTTCTTCGCCGTGTTCCTCTGAACGTGGCTTAGAGTGTTGCGGGTGATTTCGGCGTAACGATCGGGATAATCCCGACGCAAAACACCGAGCCAGCGAGCCGCTTTCGCGGTCTCGTCATTGTGAGTGGCGTCCATGACCATATCATAGGCCGCCGTTGGGCTACTGCTCTTGTCGACCAGAAGGACAATGTCCGGCTGATCGAGGATGAGCTTGCAGCGCATCATGACTTCTTCTGCTGTGCGCATACGTGCTGTTCCTCCTTTCAGGATCGGATTGTTAAAGAACATATTTCAAGACCGTCTTGAAGTCTCGAAAGATACCATAACATATAATTCAAAATTCGTCCATATTTCCGCGCCGCGCATTCCTCCCGCGCCCTCCTGCGCGGCGGATACCAAATCCCCGCAAAAAGGAGCCGAGGCAAAGCAAAATCCTTTTCCTCCCACAAAAATAGTTTTGCTTTGCCTCGTCCGAATTGTATTTCGCCCCGCCACACTGCCCAGAAACTTCTATGGCAGAACCCCAAAAAGAAAAAATGTTCCTTGCATTTCTGATTTTCGCGCGCCCAATTTTTTCTGAAATGGAAAGGACATTTTTTCTTTTTGGGGTTGCCGAGTGAAGCTAGGCGGTGGAGGGGCTTTCGTCGAGCGTACGACTTAGTTTAAAGCCACCACGCGCGCGGAGCGCGCGACATTATTTGTTTTGGAAATAGGTTCTAACTTGGTACAATAAATACATAGAAAAAACCTCTTCGCAAAAGCGAAGAGGTTTTTTGTCATTGCGCTTATCATTACACGCCGAGTAATTCCTTTAACTTGTCTTCGTTGAAACCGACGAGTATTTCATCGTCTATCATAATCACCGGCACACCCATCTGACCGCTTTTCTCCATCATCTCCTGCCGCTTCCCTGCATCTGTCGCTACATTGTATTCCGCATATTCAATGCCATGCTCGGCAAAAAAGTCTTTTGCCATCTTACAATAACCGCATGTTGGAGTGCTAAAAATCATTACTTTTTTCATAGTGTCTATATTATCTTAGTAATACTCCCAGTATAACAGACGGGGCAAACCACCTGCAGAAGTTAAAGCCCTTTGGGTATGTAGATTACTTGTCCTCCAGGTAGCACATCATTTTTGATAAGTACAAACAAAAGCGCGGCAACGATACTCAAGGCGCTAACCGTGATAAATAACGGGGTGAATCCAAACACTTCGGCCACAAACCCGCCGATGATACCTGCGATTCCAGCTCCAATACCGATAGACGAACTGTCAAGACCCCATGTCATCGCTTCTTTCCCTTTATCAATGTGCCGCACAAATATCCCACCCCATGAAGGAATGGCCATAGCCATTGCAAATGCATGTACCGCCTGAAGCACATAAATATGCCACGGCAGAGATACCACAAGAAAGCCGAGCGGCACCAGTCCTGCCAGAAATGTTCCAAAAATCAAAAAGTAATAATCATCCCTCTCGCCATGGTTCCGGTCAAGAAATTTTCCTATTGGAAATTGAACGATGGATTTCAAAATCCAATAAATGCCGATCGCGATTCCCACCACCTCGGCATTTCCACCCTGTATATTCTCAATCACAAAGATAGCAAGAATGGGGCTGATCAATCCCCACGCGGACAAAAGAAAAAAATCTGAAAGAATCAATACTTTGACGACTTTATTTATGTGTATCATACCGCGGCATAATTATATTATACAGCATACCATTGTATCAGTTTTCCGACACCCCATAAACCAGATTCTGGTGCGGGATGCGGGAATCGAACCCGCGCCTCAACCTTGGGAAGGTCGCGTCCTACCACTAAACTAATCCCGCTATTTTACTCATTGTTAAAGAGTCGTTGCCACCATGTTTTTTCTTCCATTGTGGCGGCTGCGGTGGCTGGCTCTTTTGCCCCTGCTTCATCAACAAGTTTGATAACTTCTTCATCGTCTTTAGCGACATTAAATTTCTCGCGTACTGTTTCTTCAATACCGCGCTCGGTCTCTAAAGCGGAAAGTTTCTCGCGGAGCGCCGCTTCTTCTGCCTTAAGCTCATCAAGACGGCGAAGCGATTCAAGTCGCCGATCTTTAGTTTCGCGCGCCTTTTCATACACATCAAGCGTCGCCCTGCCCAAGAAAAAAACTACCAAAAGGAGCGCAACTGCAGTGCCTGTGGAATAAATAACCTTTCTCATCCGTCTTTTTTGTTGAAATTTTTTCATAACAATGTAGACTACAATATCATGTCCTGCTTTACGCGAAAAGTACCGCGTTAGCCGACATCACTAACATGTTTGATAAACGCCGGAAAAAAATTATTCATATAATATTCGTCATCGTCGGCATTATTGTCATTGCCGGCATGACCCTGCTTTACACGATCCCCTATTGACCAGACCCACGGAGCATCTTCACGAATACTTCCTCCGGAATCTCTACTGTACCGCGCGCCTTGAGGCGCTTTTTTCCTTTTTTTTGCTTCTCAAGAAGTTTCTTCTTCCGTGTTACATCACCGCCGTAAAGATAGCCTGTCACATCTTTTCGGAGCGCCGGAATCGTTTCAGATGCAACAATCCGACCGAGCGCCTTACCCTGAACTTTTACTACAAAAAGCTGGCGCGGCATTATTTTTTTCAACCGCTCCACGGCGGCACGCGCCTCTTTCTCCACCCGCCGCTTCGACACGACTTTCGCAAACGCAGGCACCGGCTCATCGGCGACCAAAATATCAAGACGAACAACATCAGCAGGCTTAAACTCGCCAAGCGCATACGAAAGCGAAGCAAATCCGGATGAAATACTCTTCAGCTCGTCAAAAAAATTACGCATCAGCTCTCGTAGCGGCATATCCGCCACAAGCGACACACGCTCACCTGCAAATGTTTCAGACGCGCCGACTTCGGCTTCGTGCTCGTACAGAAGTTTGAGAATTGCGCCTAAATGGGCCACTGGCGTGATTATTGTCACCGAAACCCATGGTTCAGCGACCGCCTGATACGCACCATGGTCTGGAAAGCGCGACGGCGAATACACAATCTCTTCCGAGCCGGAGAGATGGGTCACCTTGTAGGTGATAGTCGGCGAAGTAACTACAAGAGCCAATCCAAATTCCCTCTTCAGCCGTTCAAGTATGATTTCCAAATGTAGCATGCCAAGAAAACCAATACGGAAACCGCGCCCTAGCGTACCGGACGATTCTTCTTCAAATGAAAACGAGGAATCCGAAAGCGAGAGCCGTTCCAGCGCGCGCCTCAATTCATCAAACACATCTTGGCTTTCGGGATACACGGATGCCCATACCACAGGCGCCGGCGAACGGTATCCTATAATCGCCGGAAGCGGTACATTCGCGTTTATCACCGTATCGCCAACAGACGCGACGCGCGCTTCCTTGATGCCAGTCACGATATATCCTATTTCTCCGGCAGAAAGCTCACCAGCAATTTTCTTTTCCGGTGCGAATGTACCGACTTCTAAAGCGCTAAAGCGCCCACCTGCGACTGAAAATGCGAGCAAATCATTAGTGTGAATAGTGCCGTCAACGACGCGCACATACACAATAACGCCGCGATGCGCGGAATATTCAAAATCAAATACGAGCGCGCGACTTCCGGCTCCTGCCGGATACTCGGCGCGAGGCGGCGGTATCCGCTCCATCACTGCAGACAGAAGCTCTGGTACACCCTGCCCAGTCTTGCCGGATACTTCAAGTATTGTTTCCGGCGACACATCAAGAAGACGCGCGAGCTCGGCCTTCACTTCCGGAATCCTCGCGCTCACCATATCCACTTTGGAGAGTGCGGGGATAATAGCGAGATTAAGCTCGCGCGCCATAGAAAGCACCGAAAGCGTCTGTGCCTGTACTCCCTGCGTCGCGTCCACCAAAAGGACTGCCCCTTCCACCGCCTTAAGTGCTCGGGACACTTCGTATGAAAAATCAATATGACCCGGCGTATCAATCAAGTTCAAAACAGCAAAATTTGTCCCAATCACTTCCCGCTCTTTTTCAGGAAGCTGGTAGCGCATACGGACAGGCTGCATCTTTATCGTAATACCGCGTTCGCGCTCAAGGTCCATCTGGTCCAAGACCTGCTCGCGCATTTTCCGTTTCTCCACGGTCTGGGTATATTCAAGAAGCCTATCCGCAAGGGTTGATTTCCCATGGTCAACATGAGCAATAATGGTAAAGTTTCGTATGTTTGATTGCATACCTATCTGGAAATAAGCACTGCGTGCCTACAATTCACGCTGATCTGGGGCCACAACCTCCGCTTTCCAGAAACGGTGATGAAATGCCTCCCAGATCTCCAATATCTCCTTGTTTTTGAGAAGCCAGAGGAGAAATACACCGGCAAGAATGCCAATTGCACCGGAGGCAAACCCTTGCAAAAATATACCCCAAAATGTATTTAAGTCAAAGATATCATCAAATATCGTAAGCATGCGATGTGCCGTGAAGCCCATAAAAATAGCGCCGGCAAAACTGTGAAAAAACGATTCTCTCAAGCGCGGAATAGAGAGGCCAAAATCGCGCTTGAAGAATACCCATAAGAGTATCGCGTTAAAAAGCGCACCAACGGAAAATGCAAGAGGGAGCATCAAAAGCGAGGTGCCAGACAGACCGGAAACACGGAGCATATCCTCAATAAAAAAGAGAAACGGCGTTGTAGACTTATGGAGGAATAGAAGTCCTGCGGCCGCGGCAATAATCAAAAGCGAAGAAACAACATTCACTAATAGCGGAGTTTTTGTGTTGCCTGCCGCATAATAGCCGCGGACAAAGAGAAGCACAAGGCTCTGGGCGACTACGGATACTGCAAAGAGTGCGAGTGCGGCGGCGACCATCCTCGTATCTGCCCAGTCAAACCGGCCGGTACCCAAAATCGTCCGAACAATCTGCGCGCGAAGCACGATAAAGAGCGCAAGTACCGGAAGAGACCAAAAAATTATATGTTTCGCCGCCACGACAACTTGCTCCACGAACTGTGCGCGCTCGCCGTTCACAAAAAGCCGAGCAAGCGTTGGAAATGCGGCGACCGAATAGCTCACGCCTATGATGGAGAGCGGGACAGACTGAAGGTTAAACGCGAGTGTAAAAATCGCTATGGACCCTTCGTCAATCCGAGATGCAATCGCAATCAGAACTATCAAGACAAGATGCGTCATAGAGAGAGCGAGCGTCCGTGGAAATGAGGTACGGACCACGCGAAGAAACTCATGCCAATCCGGCGAACCTGTAATCTTCGGCAAAAAGCGGTTATGAAGTATTGCCGGCATTTGTATCAGAAGGTGCAGAAACGCGCCTAACACGACACCGTATACTACGCCGGTAATACCGAACGAAGGCACCAAAAAGACGGCCCCAAGAATTATACCCGCATTATAGAGTACAGGCGAAAGCGCAAAGACAAAAAATTGCCGGAACGATTGCGTCACCGTACCAAAAAGATTTGAAATACCGAGAAGAATCGGCGAGAGAAGTAAAAATCGCGAAAGCGTCACGAGTATTTCCTGTGCGGAGTCGCTAAAACCGGGCGCAACAAACAACGAAAGCCAGGGCATGAAAAGCCACGCGATGCCGGCTAGAGAAACCATAACAAGCGCGAAACCTGTAAACAATGTATTGAGAAACCGCCGCGCGCGTGTTCTACCAGCTTCATCGTCCGCCGCACCGCCTAATTTTTCAATAAAAAAAGGAATGAGTACCGACGCAGACACAAACGATGCGACTGCAACATACAGAAAATCAGGAATCCGGAACGCGGCGTAATAAATATCCAGCTCGGCTCCGGCGCCAAATGTACCTGCCAGAATGCGATCACGCACAAGCGCTAGAATCTGCGATAAAAACGCAAAAATACCAAGTAAATAAGCGGCCTCATGGAGGCCGCTCCATTTTCTGTTAAATACGGTAAGCAGTCGCTGCATAATCTAAAAAGCGTATCAAGCGCGTTATTCCACAATAGGCAGGCTATCTCGATCTTCCGGCGGCGGAGTGTTCAAGTCCGCAAAAGGCGTCAGCCCAGAACGAAGATTTGCAAGAATGGCCTGTACTTCCTGATTATTAGGGTTTGTCACGGCAATACCTTCAAACTCCTCAAGCGCTTTCTCTGCGTTATCCGTTTGATAGTATGCAAGACCGAGAAAATATTTAGCATTTGCGTAATTCGGCTGAAGCAGTATTGCTTGCTCAAACGCTGAGATTGAGCCACGATAATCACTGTCGCTGTATCGTAAAAAGCCAAGCCGGAAAAAGATGCCAGGATCGGTAGGGTTGATGAGAGACGCAATCTCAACTGATGAAATAGCTTCTTTAATCTTACCTTCACTCATCTCAATTTGAGACAGTAGAAAGAGCGCGTCTGTGTAGTTGTTCTTCCGTTCAAGCGCGGCTCCGATATGTTCTTTTGCCGCCGCAATATCTCCGCGCGCGAGCTCAAGTTGCGCAACCTCAAGAGACAGTGAAGGATTCTTCGGGTTCCGAGTGCGCGCTTCCTCATATGTACGCACTGCATTTTCATACGCGCCTTGTATATTGAGAGGTACGAGCGCGGTATAAATGCGTGCAAGCGTACGCCAATTCTGATAGTTGGTACTGTCAAACTCAATCGCGGACTGTGCACTGCCGATGGCTTCGCCGAGCACGCTTTGGAACGCGAGGCGTATATCGTCTATCGTTTCGGTATTCGTGGTAGCAACAATCCTCCTAAGATCGGCAACCAACAGATTTGAAAGCGAACGATAAAAAATATCATGTTTGCTTATCTCAATAGCACGACGCGTACCGGATATTGCCGCGTCCAGATTATTCTCTCGCGCGAGAAGTGCCTGCCCTTTCTGAAATACAATAGCGGCAGAGAGCTTCTGACCGGCAATATAAACTCCGACAACGCTTACAATGCAAAAGAAAATGATAAATAGCACGGATATAAAACTTTTCTGCGGTCGGTCTGAAAATCTCCATTCAAACACGCGTATCATACCTTCAGCACGAAGCGTCGCGACAAAAAGCCCGGTCATCAGAAACGCAAATGTAAACACAGCGGCATTCGGCGCATAGAAAAATGCAAATACCCATAACCACGCCGTGCCAATATATGTACCTAGTAGAAGAAACCGCCTCATACGATCGGTCGGAAGACGCGTCAAAATGCGTACGCCGCTTGCAAGAAATACGATAAGAAAAAGTACCCACGAGAGTGCGCCGACACTTCCTGTCGTAACCGCGAATGTAGGAATAAACCCAATGCCTGTATTAAAGTCAGTATTCCAGAAGAAAGACTGCGTTACACTATCCGGCTTATGAAGAAGCCATTGGGAACTAAAACGGTTCGGTCCCACACCCCAGAGTGGGTCATCCGCCAAAGTTTCATTGATAATGGATATCGTAGTTCTCCATGTGGGGCGCGCCTCCAAGTTTGAAAAGCTAAATGTGGTACTCATCCGTTCGCCGATTTGGACTGTGAATATGCTCGCAAGAAGAGCAATGACTGTCAGCAGAAGCGGCAAAGGCGCTATGCGCATTCGCCCTTCACCACGCGCACCGAATGAAAGAGAATATACAAGCGCAATGAGCGCGAAAACACCAAACACAATCCATGCAAGGCCGAAATTTATAGCTAACATCAGAAGAAGAGCGGCGAACAATGTAAACAGTAAAAATCCTTTGCGTACACGCGACAGCGAAAGAATTTGGAGCGCAAAAAGAGCGAGTACGGCGATAAGGCCTGAAAAAATAGCAACATCATTCCATTTTCCGATAATACTTGCCGATGGAGATATATAAATACCGAATGAAAATACATCTGGTCCAACAAACAGCCGAACGATGTGAAATATAAACACCAAGAAAAATGCCCCGAAAAGCGCTGCAAAAAAAGGAAGTACCTTCCGGTAATCGCGAATCGTCGTCGCGACAAGAAAAAGCATTATAGACGCGGAGAAAAGGAACCAGAATGTGTGCACTTCAGAGCCGATACCGAAAAGCGAGATACTTGAAGATGGAGAAAGCAAGGCTGATATGAGTGCCGAAAGGATGATTGGCGCAATGGCAAAAAGAAGCCATGTCTGTGGCAACGCAATAACCCCTTCACGCAACCGAGCCACAAGCCATATAAAAAACGAGAGAAAAGCCACCACCGCAAGCAGTGTTACTTTGCCCAATTCCGTTGACAGGTCATAGGCAGGGATAAAAAAAATCGGCAAAAGAAATGTAAACACGGCGAGAATGCCCGGTACAACCGCGTTCCATAACCGTTTTGGTTTATTCCCGCCACCGACAGGATGTTCCGAAGATGCCTGACTACCACTCTCACTGGCAACGGAAACGGTTTCTACATAATATTCAACATCACTCATATGTAAAATATATAGTCAAATGAATAGTGCTTTGTATTGTACACTACCATGCGAGATATTGGCTAGTGGACGAAAATATTAGAAATTTTGCCGATTGTGGAGCTCCTATAATATAGCAAAAACCCCGCTATTCGCGGGGTTTTTGCAACTTGCTAGTGTTCCTGCTCATAAGCCGAATTCTGGTTCAATGATAGCTATTTATCTGGGACGGCTGTTGCCAGCCGCCTCAAGCGGCACTTCCCACTGTACGCGAGACACGGCCTTGCATGTAGGTAGGAATTTAGCCGTTTCACCTCTGCCTTCCGGCAGAATTACTCCCGAAGGAGCCCTAGGCCTCTCAGCTTCGGCGTCACTGTTCGCATCCCTTGGGTCACCCCAGACGGGCGTTACCCGCTACCGTCCTACGCAAAATAATTGCGTACATGTTCGGACTTTCCTCCCCTGTGCCACCTATGCGGCAGAGGAGCAGCTATCCGGCAGGAACAAAAAAATTATACTACAGATATAAAAAAATACCATACCGACAGCTCAAAGTGGAGAAACCTCGCGTTGTATGGTATACTTATATAATATGGTACTGGTACTGCAAAAAGAGATCCGTGAACAATTAAAAGATGCGATGCGAGCAAAAGACACTACGCGGGTAAGTGTTTTACGCGGGCTTCTAGCTGCGTTTACGAACGAGCTTGTGGCGCAAAAACGACCGCCACAAGAGGAACTTACAGATGAAGAAGCGCTCGCTGTCATCAAGCGTCAGGCAAAACAACGCAAAGACTCAATGGAACAATTTGAACAAGGCGGACGGCCTGAACTTGTGCGAGCGGAAAAAGACGAGCTTGCAATAATTAACACCTTCCTCCCCGCCCAAATGCCACGCAAAGAAATTGAGAAAGCGGCACGCGCGAAAAAAACCGAATTGGGCATTACCGACAAAGCTAATATGGGCAAGATTATGGCCTCGCTTATGGGAGAACTCAAAGGTAAAGCTGATGGAACAGAGGTAAAAGCCGTCGTTGAATCTCTATTTGACAAATAAATACATAGATGTTAATGTGTTTAATAGAGCATGAGTATCATATATACTATTTAGAAACCATGTAGTCATTGCTGGAGGTTGTGGATGCCATCTTTTATTGTACATTTTTTAACTGACGGAAGATTCGGGGTTATTGTCAGCGGTTTTGGACGAGAAATCACAATAGTGAAAGACCGCGTAACCGGCAACTATGTTATCGCTAGCAAAGCCGGTTGGACACTTTTACCGAAAAAAACACATTTTACGACTCTCCAAACAATGCGCCGCATCGGTATACGCGCTCTTAAAAAACGCGAACAAGATATCGCTGAAGCGCGCATTCTGTGCGCAGAACGAGGAGATCCGGACGATTGATCCGGCGGCATATATCATTTATGCCGCCGGTTTTTTTATTTCCGTTATAAGAAACCTATACTTCTTCCGCCCCCATACCGGTCCTGCATAAGAGATGCCTATCCGCGGAGTTTTGTGTATCTCTTTTTTCGACACGATAATACCGCGGTCTTCAATCCAAAGACCGGATTCCTTACGCGCCGACAATGTATTCAGATTCCTCGTAATATTCAAATGTTTCGTAACTCGCCCAGGGCCGTTCACACCTTCCACGCCGCGTATAAGCACCGCTGCGGGATATGCTTCCGGCCCAGTCACGATATTTAGCATCTCATGCATACCGTATACGAAATAGATGTACCACAAGCCTGCCGGTCCGAACATAATTTCATTACGCGCAGTTCTGCCACGATATGCATGGGATGCTCTGTCTTGGTGTCCATCGTATGCTTCAACTTCGGTAATTTTTAACGCGCTTATTCCATTCACATTCCGCCGTACCAGAAACTTGCCGAGAAGCTCCTCGGCAACAGCAAGCGTATCGCGATTGAAAAAATCTGTCGTCAATATATGTGGCATGGATACTCTTATATATCAGTCAGTTGTTTTGCGTCTGCGACACGAAAATTACCGATATGTGTTCGCCGTAATTCTTTAACTACCGCCGGTACTCCAAGCCGGCGGCCTATTTCTTCTGCTATAGAGCGCACATACGCCCCGCTTCCAACTTTCATATGAAGTTTCGCTATGGTATGCTTCCCCATCGCATACAAACAAATTAACTCAAATGAATAAACATCCATCGGTTTTATCGGTAGCGCCACCTTCTCACCGCGACGAGCTTTTTTATAAAGCGGTTCACCACCCCGCTTCACCGCAGAATATGCCGGCACCGGCAAGTGAAGCACTCCTGTCATTTCAACAAGTGTTTCAATAAGCCGTTCGCGTGTAAGTCCGCTTGCCGGACGGCGCGATATGACATTCCCTTCCATGTCACCGGTATCTGTACCAATGCCGAATATAATGTCCGCCTCATATATTTTCGGCAAACCTATGAGTTGAGCAAGCCGTTTGGTTCCATCGCCAATACCAACAAGTAGAAGCCCTGTCGCGAACGGGTCTAGCGTACCGGCATGGCCGATTTTTTTCACACCCAATTTTTTCCGAAGCATACGAACAACATCAAACGATGTGATGCCTTTCGGCTTGTCTATCAAAAGAAGCCTGTCTATCGGCACACTGTCTCGCTTGTCATCTTGAGCGTTATATTGACTTGTTTTTTTGTTTATGCTACACATGCAAATAGTAGTATTATACCATCCTGGTGGGGCACTAAGGTCATTTACATTTTACAGACACTACAGCAAGGAGGAACCTATGCAATGCCCAGCATGTGGAAAAGCAATTGATGAGAATATATACCCTGGCATGAGTAACGGTTGTAATGTGTGCAGTCAGATATACCGCTCATTACAGAACATAAAACAACGCGCCAACAGACCGGAATATCAGGGCGGATGTTTTGTCCAATCAACGGCAAAAACATCATCGGGTAGTTACGAACCGCCGATAGATCCACCGGAACCAAATTATCTCGGAATCAAATTATCTTTGTTAACAAACCGCGGTGATACCCGCTAAGTCCCCTAGAGCTCCTTCTTCGCGAAGGAGCTCTTTTTTTCGCTTAATACCGGGTGTTGTTACCCACCAAATGCGCAATATGCGCGCACTACACGATGCTCACGATGACATAGAAACTTTCTGGTTATATAAAGTCCTACTGTGGTCATAAAACCCGCCAGCTGGCGGGTTTTAAACTCATTACTATCGTTTGCTCCATTGCGGAGATTTGCGTGCCTTTTTCAAACCGAACTTGCGACGCTCTTTCATCCGTGGGTCGCGCTTCAGATATCCGGCGCGCTTGAGTTTCTTTCTAAAATCCTCACTGAAAGAAATAATGGCGCGGGAAATACCATGTCGCACAGCTTCTGCCTGGCTATGTATACCACCGCCGGACACGAGCACGGTCACCTTAAATTTCGGAGTTTTCACCTTGACGAGCGCGTCACGGACGATTGCCTGCATATCTTCGGTCGGAAAATATTTTGCTACATCGCTTCCATTTACAGTAATGGATTCGACGCTTGCCTCGGTGATGCGTACGCGCGCTACCGAAGTCTTTCGCCTACCGGTCGCTTCAATATATCCTTTCTTCTTCTCACTCTGAGATTTTTCCGCTAAAGAAGCAGTGCTTGTGTTTGTTTTGTCCATATAATTATTCGGTAACAATTAAATGCTTCATACGGCCTGCCCGAAGCTTGTTGCCTGGAAGCATGCCATACACTGCGCGTCGGAACACTTCTTTATATCCTTTCTTTGCAATAACCTGTTCCATTCGCTCTGTTTTGAGTCCTCCGGGGTAGCCGGAGTAGCGGGTATAGATTTTGCCCGCCAACTTTTTCACCGAAATATTTGCTTTCGCCGCGTTCGTAATGCGGACCGTCACACCAGCCGGAATATGCCGTAGAAAACCCGGCGATCGTTTACCCATCAAAGCAGCGGCCGCGTCCGAAGACACACGCCCGAGCGACTTACCAGATGCATCTATTGTATAATCTTTATTGTCTGTTTTCACTTGCATAGTATTACACAAATTCAATCACCGCCTGCCGGCTGGAATCGCTCGCGCGCGGTGCAAGCTTAATAATACGAGTATAACCACCGGCACGCTCGCGATACCGCGGCGCAATATCCGTCACCAGTTTTTGAACAATCATTTGTTCATTATTAAAATGTGCGGAAAGAAGCCGCCGATTCGCAATCGTATCATTTCGCGCGCGCGTCACTAGCTTTTCAATAAACGGGCGTAGTTCCTTTGCTTTTGCTTCGGTCGTCTGAATTTTGCCGTGAAGTATAAGCGCTCGCGCGAGACCGGAAACAAGCGCCTGACGCTGGCGTCGCACTCTCCCTAATGTCCGCATTGTTTTATGGTGTCGCATAGTATTCTTAGTCCGCTATCTCAAGGTCACCCCGTGCTTCCCGAGTACAAATTTAATCTCTTCAATACCCTTCGGACCGAGGCCTTCAATATCTTTCAGGTCATCTTCTTTCTTCCGCGCAAGTCCTCCGACTGTTCGAATATTTGCCACATCAAGCGCGTGAAGCGTCCGTGTAGAAAGGTCCAACTTTTCAATCCGTGTTTTCAGGAAATCTTGGTCTGCCGGACTTGCCGCCGCGTCTTCAACATGTGCTTCCGCGACACTTACTCCCTTTTCTTCCACACCGCTTGCGTCAGAACCTTCTCCGGCAATTTCCACAACTTCCTCTGGAGCTTTTTCAAAACCAACAACCGCAGAGAGCTGATCTATCATAGTGGCAATGGAATATTCAAGCGCCTCTCTTGGCAAAAGTGTTCCATCGGTCTCAATAGAAATGCGGAGGCGGTTATAATCGGTACGATCGCCAACACGCATATTCTCCACCTCATAGCTGACGCGGCGAATAGGCGTAAAAATAGCATCAACGGCCATAACACCGATATCAACCTTTCCTTCCTGAAGAACTTCTTTGGGGATATAACCAAGCCCTTTTTCCACCGTTAATGTCGCAGAAAATGTCGTTTTTTTGTCGGTCAGTTCAGCAATGTATTGGTCTAAATTCAGTACTTCAATCTGGCCGGGCGCTTTGAAATCAGCAGCCGTTATTTTCTTTGGCCCTTTCACTGAAAGCGTTACTTCCTGCGGCTCGTCAACTATCATCTTAAACCTAATTTTTTTCAGATTTAGAAGAATTGTCACCACATCTTCTTTAACTCCATCAATCGTTGAAAATTCATGGTTAACTCCATCAATCTTTACAGATGTAATAGCCGCTCCGGGGATTGAAAGGAGTATAATCCGCCGAAGCGAATTGCCAAGTGTGTGGCCATAGCCCGGATAGAGGCCATCTATCTCATAGATACCGGAAAATTCCTCTTCCGACACAACCCGCGGCTTTGATGGCTTGATGATTGTATAGTCTGGCATGGTAACGCATTAAAAATTATGTGGTGGATAATATAATATACTAAAAAGTGGTGACAATTATTATACTGTATAAATAATTGTCTGTAAATAGTTGATGCTAGCGGCTGTAGAATTCAATTATAGACGACAAGTCAAACGGCATGACCGTCGCGTCAAGCCGTGGCGCGCCAGTAAGCCTCCCTTCCTTTTTCTTTGCGTCAAACGATATCCATGCAGGCGCGGCATGATTTTTCAGCCGCTCCTCAAGATTAGCGAAAAGCGCACTGCTCGCGCTACCTGCCCGCACGCTTATAATATCGCTCGCGTCAACCTGATATGAAGGGACCGTCACACGCTTGCCGTTTACCATAATATGGCCGTGCGATACGAGAAGCCGCGCCGCTCGCTGTGAAGGCGCTAGTCCAGCGCGGAATACAACACGGTCAAGCCGTGATTCAAGCATTTTAAAGAGATCATTGGCGGTACTACCACCAGAAAGCGTCGCTTTACTTACATAGTTTGCAAACTGGCGCTCGTCAACGCCATAGGAGTGCTTCACCTTCTGTTTTTCGCGGAGCTGGCGACCATATTCTGAAAGATTAGGCCGTCGTTTCTGCGTTGCTGATGCCTTACCTGGCGCTATCGGACGCTTCTCAAAGATACACTTCGGCGTAAAACACTTTTCTCCTTTCAGGAAAAGTTTTTCACCGGCTCGTCTACAGTTTCTACATACTGAATCTGGCATAGTAATTGTTTATACTCTCCGTGGCTTCGGCGGTTTCGGACCATTGTGCGGCACCGGCGTCATGTCACGGATTGATGCGATAGCTATACCTTTTGACGCAAACGACCTGATTGCAGATTCTCGCCCGGCACCCACACCACGCACCACGATATCGGCTTCTTTCATTCCCATTATGCCAGCTTTCTCCGCCATGAGCTCGCCAATTTTCGCGGCGGCAAACGGAGTACCTTTCTTGGCACCCTTGAAGCCAAGCGCGCCACTTGAAGACCATGTGAGTATATTCCCAGCCTTATCCGCGAGAGAAAGCATTGTATTGTTGTATGTTGCGCGTACGGTAAGCACGCCAACTGAAATTTTCTTTTTCGTAGCGCGCGAAAGTGCCCGCTGTTTCAGTTCAGCGTTCATACCGCCTCCTTTTTGTTTTACGATGCGTTTCTTACCCATTGTTGTTTAACTATACATATCAGCTACTCACTCCATCCCCACTATTTCTATGTCTTTTCAACCTTCCGGCGACCGGAACCCATTGTCTTCCTGACATTACCGCGAACCGTTCGCGAGTTTGTCTTGGTACGCTGGGCACGCACCGGCAAACCCTTCATATGTCGCACTCCGCGATAACTTTTAATGTCTTTAAGCCGTTTGATGTTGCCTGCAATATCGCGGCGCAGGTCACCCTCAAGTTTGAATGCCTCCACTTCCTTTCTAATCTTGTTTTCCACTTCAGTGGAAACATCCTTCGGCTTCGCGCCATACGACACGCCGGCGCGGTCTAAAATATCATGCGCACGCGTACGACCAATGCCGTATACGGCGGTCAATCCGATTTCCAATCGTTTATTTTCAGGAATTGTAATGCCAAGAAACCTCATATGAGTTAGCCTTGTCTCTGCTTATGTTTCGGGTTCGTGCAAATCACCCGCACGCGTCTTTTGCGCCGGATCATTTTGCATTGTGCGCAGATGCGCTTTACCGATGAACGAACCTTCATATATAAAAAATTTATCACCGCATGAGCATTCTGCGGTGTACTATCCACATATACTCTGTTATCGTTACGCCACTTCTACAGACGCTTCACGATTCTACCTTTCCCACCATACGGGTCTATCGCCACAAGCACTTTATCCCCAACAAGCACTCGGATACGGTGCAACCGCATCTTTCCGGACAAAAAAGCAAGTATCTTACTTCCATCTTCCAACTCCACCCGAAAGAGCGTATTTGGCAATGCTTCCGTTACGACGCCGAATTTTTCACCTTCTTTCGATTTTATTGTTTTTGAGTCCACTGTTGGGTTCAAAAGAAAATGCTAGCAGAGACACCGTGTAAAGTCAATCCCGCCTGCGCCAGACCTAATTCCCTTCCGGAATCATCATTTCAATCTTAATCTTAGCAGGTTTTTCCGGAAATGTCCGCTTCCAGAAAGGCCGAATAACGATTTCCGCGCGTTCAATCCCCAAAAACGACGAGAGAATCTTCTGAAAATCTTTTTTCGGCTGTTCCACGAGTGCGTCCTGAAGAATGGATGCGTCAATATCCCATATTACCCGCCCACTACCTGCCAACACAAACGAAATCTCTTCCGTATCAGACGGTAAAATGCTTGCCTTATCAAGCAATGTAAAACGAAATGAAGGCAATTCAGGTATCACAACCGGACGATTTTCAAAATGATCTACGACACGGCGTGCAATCGTATCAGACAAAGATCCTTCTGAAAACATAAATACTTGAAGCGTGCCTTTCTGCGATACCACTGCGGTGTCACCGCGTTCATCTGCTGTAGCGCCGATAGCGTCACCATCCTCAAAAGCAATGAATATGCCGTCATCATAGAGCAAAAATCCTTCCGGTTTTTCTTCAAAAACGCGATTATATAGTTTTGTTTTTATGCCATCACGCAATTCCCGAGTCGCCTGCTCACGATCCGCCACAGATATCTTCTTCACTTCGCCGACAAACCCGCCTTCTATCGGTGTCTTTGAACGCGCGAAGAAACCATCATACATAGGAGAGCCGGCAAGACCGGGAACGGTAAAATCGGCAAGACCAATATTGTATTCCTTTCCTTGCTCCTCGGCATACACCGCCACTTCAACGGAACCCGGTACCTCTTCGCCGTTCACAGTACTTTTCCCGGGAACGGTAATCGGTTTTCTGATTCGGAAAATTTTTCCATCTGTTGATTGAAAACGCGTATTGTTAACGAACTTCTGCGACTTCGTACTATATTTGTTGTACACAACAATAATTCCAGAAGCACTCTTCTCAATGTACTCACTTCCACTTGCAGGCACTTCTTTTTGTGCAGTTTCTTCCAATGTAAGCAGATCAAACGGTAAAACCACAGCCCCATCAGTATTGCGCCGGATAGCAGTGAATGTTTCGTCAATGGAAAATGCTTCTATACGCGGTGTCACCTTGACCACCGCGCCGGAAAACACAATAGAAAACCCAAATACACCTACCGCCGCAACCAAAAGTACCATGACCCATGCCCACATCCGGCTCCCTTTCGGCGGTCTTGGAGTACCCTCTTCAGAAAGAGGATTATGCCTCTGTGGCAAAACCCGCTTTCCACGGGAAGCAATTACTTCTTGGAGCATGTCGTGTCGCATAGATACAATAAAATAACACTTAGCATATAAAAACTATACGATAACTATACCACAGTATCATGCTTTTCTTCAACCTTTGCTGTAAAAAGCGCTTCTAAAAGAAGAAAAGCATCTTTCTCGGCATCGGACACGCCGATAAACGGCCGTAAAAATGACGGGGAAACTTCAGTGACACTGAATGGCTTCGTACTACCGCCTGCGGGTGTTGTCTCAAACGCATCGGAAAACCAGCTACTCGCTTCGGCACCAGCCGTTAAAAACACGGCATGTGGCAACAGACCGCCTTCCGAAAGCTTCGCAAGCGCGTCGGCAAGCACTTCCTTCCATTCGTGCCGTGCTTTCTCAAGCGCCTTTTTCATCGGTGCTTTAAATGAACTGCTCCTGCCTGGAAACGCAGAAAGTGCAATCCTGGATAACGCTTCTTCCGGCGACGCGCCACTCGCCTTCATTACGGCACGCATAATACTATTTTTCCCATGCGGAAACGACGCCGTTTCAATAAGCACATCATCGCGCACCACTGATACATCGGTCACTTCACCGCTCACATCGCAAACAAGAAAATTCTTTTCTTCGGCAAACATATCCCGCACGACATCAAAAGCAACAAACGAAAATGTATGGAATTCAATCTCAATTGATGTGAACGCTCTGTCTACGCGCTTTGTTATCTCGCCCAAGAATGCCCCAGGACTCATGCTGACATAAAGCGCTACATCAACTTCTTTCGCGCGCTTGCCGAACGGCTTGTCAACAGCAAAGCCGTTTAAGAGAAGCTTCATACCTTTTTCTTCTATCACCACGACGGCATCTTTTGATGACGCTCCGGCGGAAACTGAACCGCTCTCAAGAAAGCGCCGAACTTCACGGTCAACCAGTGTGTCAACA
Source organism: Candidatus Lloydbacteria bacterium CG22_combo_CG10-13_8_21_14_all_47_15 (assembly GCA_002771515.1). Taxonomy (GTDB): domain Bacteria; phylum Patescibacteriota; class Minisyncoccia; order Phycocordibacterales; family 21-14-all-47-15; genus 21-14-all-47-15. The sequence continues at coordinate 33,085 of PCTL01000026.1, forward strand.
AGCCACTCCGATACGATAGTTGGTTTTTTCTGCGAAAAAGACGCGACTCGCGTCTGCGACATATGCCACGGCGAAGCGAGCACCACATGCGCCGTATCAGGCCTGCCAACACCATTCTTAATCATAGCGTCGCATACCTGTGAAAGCGCGCGGTATATCTCTTTCACGAGACGATCTATATTGAGCTCTTTCTGGAATGGTAAAAACACGCGCTTTGACCAAACGATAGTGGGCAAAAAACGACCATCACCCGCGCGCTCAAATTGGACGATTGCACCACCGACACTCAAACTCCCAATGTCAAACAGTACAATCCGCCGCTGCTTCACAGATGTTTTCTTGGAGAAAAGCCACATAGCTTCAGTATACTACGCCGTCAAAAACATTTTATGTGGATATGTTTATTCCAATACCGCCTTAATGCGCCTGATACCTGCCGCAACCGCCTCTTCCTTTATTATCTTAAATGTCCCGATGAGCTCACTTGTGTTTTGCACATGCGGACCGCCACAAAACTCCAGACTGAATATACCAAGTTCCTCGTTCCCAATCTGGTACACTTTCACCCGCTCACCATATTTTTCATCAAATATGCCAATGGCTCCGCGTCGGCGCGCTTCATCTATAGTCATTTCTTCATAGGTTACCGGCAGAGCGCGCCGTATCTGCTCATTTACAATATCCTCCACTTCTTTTTTCTGCTCATCCGTAATTTTTTCCGGATACGAGAAATCAAACCGAAGCCGCTCCTGTGTAATATTGCTTCCTTTTTGCATAATGTCGTCGCCCAACACTTCGCGAAGCGCCTGATTTAGAAGGTGCGTAGCGGTATGGTACTGCATTTCTTTTTCCGAATGCCCCGCGAGACCGCCTTTGAACTTCCGTTCCGCACCGGCGCGCGAAACCTCCTGATGTTTCGCAAGCGCACTCGCGAAAGCCATTTCATCAATTAAGATACCTTTCTCTTCCGCGAGCTCACGCAAAACTTCAAACGGAAATCCATATGTGGAGAAAAGAATAAATGCTTCTTTTCCGGAAATACCAGATTGGCTCATCTTTTCAAACTCACGAAGACCTTTTGCGAGTGTCATCCTGAATTTAGATGCTTCTTCGGCAATGGTTGTTTTTATGTGTCCGTGTCCCGATACGAGATTTTCGTAGATACCGCCGTATTTTTGAATCACCACATCCGCGATGTCTGCCAGATTCCCTTCGTGTATACGAAGCGCGTCTGCATACCTAACCGCACGGCGAATAAGTCGCCGCAGAATATAACCGCGGTCGGTGTTTGATGGGATGATGCCGTCACCGATAATGAAGACCGCGGTACGAATATGGTCTGCGATAATCCGTTTCGCGCGTATATCGCCCGCAGGCGCAAGCGCTTCCACAGCCTGCATAATCGGTATGAACAAATCTGTCTCAAAAATATTGTCTTTCTGCTGCATGACCATTGAAAGCCGCTCCAAACCTGCGCCGGTGTCTACATTTTTATTCTTGAGCATGCCTATAACTCTACCGCCACGCTTTTCGTATTCCATAAATACATCGTTCCATACTTCAACAACTTTTTGTTCTTTATCAGCGCGAATAAATTCATCTTTTGTCAAATCTCCCAAACCGTCCGGCGTGACATCATAAAACATTTCGCTATCGGGTCCGCATGGCCCATTCTCACCCGGACTCCACCAGTTAGTATCACCTTCCATAAAGTAAATTCGTGAAGGACTCACGCCAAAAGATTCCCATATTTTCGCGGTTTCGCGGTCAATGTCCGGCACGGCATCATTGCCACCGAATACGGTAATATAGAGCCGTGATGTATCAAGACCGAGTCCTTCTTCATGCGAAGTCAGAAATTCGTAGCTCCATTCAATAGCTTCGCTCTTGAAATAGTCACCAAGTGACCAGTTGCCGAGCATCTCAAAAAAAGTATCGTGCGTCTTATCACCAACTTCCTCTATATCCTGCGTCCTGACACACTTCTGTATGTTCACAAGCCGCGTACCTGCCGGATGCGGCTCGCCCAAAAGATACGGTACCAGTGGTTGCATACCGGCTGTAGTAAAAAGCGCCGACGGGTCATTTTCAGGCACAAGTGAGGCCCCGGGGACAATAGCATGCCCTCGCCGTTTGAAAAACTCCAAAAACCGTCTGCGAATTTCCTCTGATTTCATTCCTACACTATAGCAAAAACGGAGAAAATCAGAAATCTGATTTTCTCCGTTTGATGGCGAGCGCGCGGACTATTCATGCGCGCCGTTTTCTTCGTATGATAAAATCTCAAGCGCTATTTTTTCGGCAATTTCGCTTGTCGCGAGAAATTTCTCACCGGACGATTTGCGAAGAATTGTCATAACCTGTCCGGCAACCTGCGACTGAACACGCGCGTCAATGTCATCTGCATGTTCATATATCCAATCCACTCCGTGCGTAAGTTCGCAATAACTTGCAATAACACCGCCGGAATTAACCACAAAATCAGGTAGATAGAGAACGCCTCCCTCTTTGAGCTGGCGTCCGTGCGTCTTACTGATTCCGAGTTGATTATTCGCAGAACCGCACACCATCGCGAAATGCGCGATAATATGGTGAATCGTATTGTCGTTTACGATTCCACCGAGGGCGCACGGCGCGAAAATGTCCGCGTCCATATTGAACACATCTTCAGGCAGGCAATGTAGAGCGTCATATCGTTTGCAGACGGCATCCATTTCTGGGATATCAACATCGGAAATAATGAGCTGTGCCTCTTCCTCAGCGAGAAGAGCTGCGAGAATTTTTCCGGTTTTCCCCGCGCCTTGAATCAGCACACGCTTGCCCTTTAACGAGTCAGTGCGCCATAAATGTTCCGCTCCTACTTTCATTGCCGTGTAGACACCAGTTGCGGTACGCGGAGACGGGTCTACCAAACCGACGACAAAACCAGTCGTTTCCCCGATAATTTTCATATCGGAAGAATTTGTACCGGCATCCGGCGCGGTAATATACTCGCCGTGAAGCCTCTCAACATTCTCGCCAAACGCGCGAAGTATCCGTTCCTTTTTACGGGCACCTTCCGCACCCTTGAGCGGCTGGTTCAGTAGGATGACGGCCTTCCCGCCACCGACATCTATACCGGCAACAAGGTTTTTCAATGTCATGCCGCGCGCAAGCCGAAGCACATCATACTCCGCTTCTTGCTGGCTTCTGTATACACACATACGCACACCGCCAAGCGCGGAGCCATAGCGTGAAGGCCTTGTATGGTGGATTGCAATAATACACCTCAATCCGACCTGTGAATTCGTATAATAATGAAGTCCGCCTTCAAAACCGCGTTGTGCCATTTCAGGAAATATATCCATAGCCATCTAGCCTCCTTGAATATAAAGAAATCAAAAAGCACAAACCATCAAAACCATACTCCGTGCCGCGAGAAACCGCAAGGAGCCCGCGCCAAGCAATCGCGTTATGCGATAATGCCGCCGCCAATACATATATCGCCGTCGTAGACAACAATAGACTGCCCCGGAGCTGCGGCATGAGGTTCTTCAAGGAGTATACGCTCTCCGCCGCACTCCGCGCGACACGGCAGATATGCACCGCGGTAGCGAACCTGCGCGGTATAGCGCTTCCCGTCTTCAGGAGCTCCTGAAATCCAGTTTTGCTGTTCAAGCGTGAAGATTTTTTTGCCACCAATTTTTTCCGGCTCATGCGAGACAGTAACGGTATTTACGGCTATGTCTTTCGCGACAATATAGTACGGCTTTTCATTTGCGTTTGTAGCGTTTACATGAAAGCCATGTCGCTCGCCCAATGTATAGAATACGGCGCCATCATGCGTACCGATTACCTTTCCCGCTTCGTCAAGCACCGCCCCTTCGGTTTCTGGAATATAGTGCTTCAAAAAATCCTTCATATCAACATCCCCTAAAAAGCAGATGCCCTGGCTGTCTTTCTTCTCCGCGGTCGGGAGACCGAATTTTCTCGCAAGTCGCCGAACTTCATCTTTCGCGTATCCACCAACCGGAAAAAGCGCGTATCGGAGCTCTGCCGGCGCAAGCACCCACAAGAAATAACTCTGGTCCTTCCCTACATCCACGCCTTTCAGAAGACGCGCGGCATCTTTGCGCGCATAATGGCCTGTTGCGATATAGTCAGCGCCCATCCCGCGCGCCTTTTTCAAAAACGCGCCGAATTTGATCTCCTTGTTGCACATCACATCAGGATTCGGCGTGCGCCCAGCCCTATATTCGTTGATAAAGTAATCTCCCACGCCGCGCTTATATTCATCTTCAAAATCAAAAGTAAGAAACGGAATACCAATATGTGCCGCCACGCGCATAGCGGAAAGCCGTTCTTCCTTCCACGGGCACGGCAAAAACTCCGGATGCCATGTTTTCATAAACACACCAACCACATCGTAGCCGTCTTTTTTTAGTAATGCCGCGGCAACTGACGAATCAACCCCGCCCGACATAGCTACAAAAACTTTCTTTCGCGCTTTTTCAGCCATATTTCCATCCTACGATACTTGACAATATGCTTCAAATATTTAGTAAAGAAGCGCTCCTGATATCAAGAACTATACTTTACTAAATCTGTCTGGAACTACGCCTCTAAAAGTTTCTTATATACCTCAAACGCCGCACGGGCATCTGAAAGCGCCGTATGAGCTTTCGCATTCTCCACCCCAAAACGCTCACAGAGTGTGCCGAGATTGTAACGATATACGCCAGTGTCATCGTATGTTTTTGCGAAATACATTGACAACAGGTCAAGACGAAAACGCCGCATTTTGTTTTCCACGCCTGTTTTTCTGAATGCGGCGTCAAGAAATCCGGCATCAAACGACACATTCTGCGCAACCATATTCGCGCCTTCAGTTTTATCTGCAAGCGCTTGCATAGCCGACTTTAGGTCGCTTGCGAAAAGCCAGTCGGCGTCATTGTAGCCATTTACATCAAGCGCGTCCGGCTCCGCGTCTTCAAGCCGCTCCGGCTTCACCTTTATATCAAACTCAAGTACCTTCTCAAGCGACGGCCCTCTTCCATCGCGCGGAATATGCTTTGCCACCACCGCGCCAATCTCAATGATTTCATGTTTTTCAGAGTCAAAGCCGGTGGTCTCCAAATCAATGAACGCTAAATTATGCTTTTTCATTATCCGTTAGGATACCACACCACTACCGAGTATTGTCAAATACGCGCGCACCGTCTTTTTTTGCAAGTTCGCGAAGCATCTTCACATCCGATACCCATTTACTGCCATCCCAGTATTCCAACCTGTTGAAATTCGTCTTGTACCGCGCTTTGTCGCCATATACCGTACCGACATAAAGATGCTTCTTTCCTTTTTCGTGGGCAAAACGCGCGGTGTCTATCATAAGCCACATTCCAAGCGATTTTTTGATATGCGCCGTATCATAAAATGAATACCAAAAGTGCGCGCTAGCCCCATCTGACACAAGAAGCACATAGCCGGCAAGACATCCGCTTTCTTTCCATGAATAGACAATAATGTGTGTCACAAGACCTGAGCCGAGAATAGAAAGGAGTCGTTTCTCCGGCATTATCTTCTGACCGAAACGCGCGGTGAAATAGCCGGTGCAAAACGAAAGAAATGTTTTGTCTTTCCAATTAAATTGTTTAAGCGGAACAACTTCGCGTAACAGAAGACCATCAAACTTTTTTACGATACGCCTGTTTTCGCTTGAGAGCGAAAAGTGCGCAAGTGAAATCCGCGCACTCCGTGCCATATAAAAAAGCGTTCCGGCTTGCGCATCCGGTCCGGAATACGGCAAATACCCACCTTGATAAATACACTCTGGCGTGTCTCCCATCTCCCGCTCTACCCAGAGTGTATAACCAAATTCATATGTACCATATCTATGTGCAAACTCTTTTCTATATATTCTCATAGAGGCATGTTCTAGCGCAGATACCGCGCCTTGTTCGCTAGATGCCCGTCAAATGTCCGCGCGTAGTGCATCATGCCTTCTTTGTCGGAAAGATAAAAATAGTATGGAGTGTCCTCCGGGTTAATAGCAGCAATAATCGCGTCAAGGCCCGGATTTGCAATTGGGCCTGGCGGCAGACCTTTTCTGGTATAGGTATTGTACGGATGGTCAACCTGAAGGTCTTCCAATGAAAGCTGGAATGTATTTTTTCCGTTGATATATGGGAATACCGCGTCCACTTGAAGCGGCATGCCATCTTTAAGCCGCTTCCACAAGATTCCAGCGATAACCTCGCGGGTTTCCATCGTGCGTGCTTCCTTCTCAAGGAGTGATGCCATAACAACAACATCGTGAACGCTTTCACCGAAATCTTTGATTGCCGGAGCGGTTGTAGATATTTTTTCAATAAAATTTTCTTTCATTCG
>PCTL01000005.1 GCA_002771515.1 Candidatus Lloydbacteria bacterium CG22_combo_CG10-13_8_21_14_all_47_15
GTGATTGTTGATACACCGGAGATGTATCAGGGTGTAGTGATAGAGAGGCTTTCAAACCGAGCATTTGTCATGCAAAACCTTATCAAATCAGGAAATCAGTCCCGACTTATTTTTGAAGGCCCAACACGCGGGCTTTTAGGATATCGCGGACAATTCGTAATTGACACGAAGGGCGAAGGTATTTTGTGCTCACGAGTGCTTGGGTTCCGACCGTTTGCGGGGGAAATCAGGAAACGCGTCGTCGGGTCTATGGTTTCTATGGCGAGCGGCAAGGCGTTGGGGTTTTCTCTTTGGAATTTACAAGATCGCGGGATACTCTATATTGGTCCGGGAACAGAGGTATATGAAGGAATGGTAATAGGAAATACATCAAAGGGGGAAGAAATGGTGGTGAATCCGACAAAAGGGAAGCAGCTTACCAATGTACGCTCATCCGGAGCTGATGAAGCACTTGATCTTATTCCATACCACGCACTCACCATAGAGAACGGTCTTGAGATTATGGCGAATGACGAACTTCTTGAGGTAACACCAACGACAGTGCGCCTCCGCAAACAGTATTTAAAAGAAGGAGAGCGTGTAAAGAATAAGAAGTAGCATCTCATACTGCCCATGTATGCTCTTACTTAGAGTATAATTTTGATATGATATATTCAGGGCTTGTTCGTATATATATGAGGATATGCTAATATATTTATATGGTTGATTTGTGCGAGGATATGAGGAAATTTGGCAGAGGCATAGGGAATACTTCCCGCTATCGCATTATTGAGGCGCTTTTTGCCGGCTCGCAGACTGTGGGGGAAATTGTGAAGAAAACAAAGCTTTCCCAGCCACTCGTATCTCAGCATCTTCGCGTGCTCAAGGAAACCGAGCTTGTGGAAGATGAGAGGCAAGGGCAGGAAGTATATTACAAGCTTAATGCCGAACATACTGTTCGCCTTTTGAAGCGCTTGTCCGAATCGCTTCAATCAAAAAAGCGCAGGACATAAATTATCAGCAGTAACTATACAATCGTATTATGACAAACGAAATGCTCAATATTAAAGTTATTATAGGTTCCACGCGAAAGGGACGCTTTAGCGAAAAGCCCGCCGCGTGGATATTTGAAGAAGTGAAGAAGCGGGAGGGCGTTAATGCGGAACTTTTGGACCTGCGCGACTATCCGATGCCATTTTTTGACGAACCGATGTCTCCTGCGATGATACAGGAGCCGTATGAACATGAGGTTGTGAAGCGGTGGACCGGAAAAATAGCCGAGGCCGATGGCTTCATAATCGTTACGCCGGAATACAATCACGGCTATCCGGCTGTACTCAAAAATGCTTTTGATTATGTCTACAAAGAGTGGGGCAGGAAGCCGGTGACATATGTTGCATACGGGTCAGCTGGCGGCGCGCGTTCGGTTGAGCAATTGCGTCAGGTTGCAGTGGAGCTTCAGATGGCGCCGCTTCGGAACGCTATACACATGCCGGGGGAGAAAGTGTTTCCGGTGATCATGGGGCACGCGGATGCAGGCGAGCTCTTTGCCGGACTTGCGAAACCAGCCGGCATTCTTATTGAAGAGTTACTCTCGTGGGCCCGCACGCTGAAAGAGTCTCGGAACCAATAGGAAGCCAGTGAGGATACCATGCGGACTCTTTCTGATTTTTTGAACAGCGTCACGATGTATCGTCTGATGATTTATTTTCTTGCCGCGCTCACGGCGCTTGGCGCTGTTTTCGGTGCGCTGGGGGTCGTGTCATACGCGCCTACAGAGATTCTCGGCCATGCTGTATTGTTTGTTTTCTTTTGTGTGCTGATAAATACAGCTCTAGCGCATGTGTGGCGCATTGCGCCGAACAAGGAATCGCCCGTTATCACCGGGCTGATACTCTCGCTTATTCTTGAACCGGTGTTTTCTCTTGTTGGCACGGCTCTTATTTTTGTAATTTCACTGATTGCGATTGCTTCGAAATATGTACTGACGGTACGGAAGAGCCATGTCTTAAATCCAGCTGCGTTTGGTGCGCTCGCCTCGTCATTTGTTTTTGGACATACGGCAAGTTGGTGGGTGGGAATAGGAGTATTTCTGCCGGCAATTCTTATCGGCGGTTTTTTGGTGCTTATGAAAATGAGAAGATTTCGCATGGTCGGCGTGTTTCTTTTTGTACTCACGGCTCTTTTCTTTATTGACAGTGTATTTTTCTCTGGAGCGGGTGTTCTTGTGGCGCTTTCATTTGTTGGCGCGCTCGCGTGGTCGCCTTTTATTCTTTTCTTTGCCTCGGTGATGCTTATAGAGCCGCTTACTTCTCCGGGAACCGAGAAGAATACTTTGCTGTATGCAGGATTTGTCGCGGCGATATTTTTTATTCTTCAAAAATTTGGAGGGGGTATCTCGTATCTCATTGAGCTCTCACTTCTTTCCGGTAACATTTTCGCCAAGGTTATAGAGCCCGGTTTCAGACAGTTATTGACGCTTGCCGAGAAAGAAAAAATAACCGAGGATATCTACAGTTTTTTGTTTGTGACGGACCGGTCGTTTGCGTTTTTGCCCGGGCAGTATCTCATCTATACTTTACCGCATAAACATCCAGACAATCGTGGCGAGCGGCGATACTTCACAATAGCGTCGTCTCCCGCTGAACAAAAGATTCTTCTGACTACAAAAATTATAGATAAAAGTAGTAGTTTTAAGCATGTGCTTCGCGCGATGTGGCCGGGCGGGACAATCGCGGCGTCGCATGTTGGCGGAGATTTCATACTACCGCATACTCTGTCCGACAAACTTGTTTTTATTGCCGGTGGCATAGGCATCACGCCGTTTCGATCTATGGTTCGGCATCTTTTGGATAAGGGCGAGAGCCGCGACATTATTCTTTTATATGGCGCGAGAACGGATGGCGACATTATTTTTAAAGATGTATTTGCAGAAGCGGGGATAAAGGTTGGTTTGAAGACCATCTTTGTTCTGTCGGAAGAGACGCGCGAAAACGCTAATTATCGGCATGGCATGATAGACGCGGCGCGTATCGAGGCTGAAGTGCCTGATTTTCGCGAACGGATATTTTATGTATCCGGACCGGAGCCGATGGTACGATCTGTTCAGAAAATGCTGTCAGACATTGGAGTTCCCATGAGAAGGATACGGCGGGATTATTTCCCCGGGTATGAAGAGCGACCGCAAAAAAACCGAGCGTAATGCCCGGATTTTTTGCGGTCTGCATTGTATGCCAACTATTCTTCTACAATAAGTGAGCCGACCATTCCGAGTTGCCGGTGCGAGCCGACAGAACAGTAGTACTCAAATGTTCCTGATGTGTCGGCGGTAAAGGTAACGCTTGAAGTGTTGCCTTCCTCAACTCGCTGTGTAGCGGCGTTGAATTTATCAATCTTCCAGTCGTGGAATCCGCCGGCACTGGTAAAGTTAATCGTTACCGTGTCGCCTTTTTTTACACGGATTTCTTTAGTTGAGAACTCAAAGTTTTTGCCGGAGATGTCAAAGATTTTCACTGCATCTTGTTCCGAAATAGCAGCTCCATTTTCTGTCGGCGTTTCCGCCTGCTCCGCCGTTTCAATATTTGACACACCGTCCATATTTGGCTGGAAGAATAAATACCAGCCGGCAACGGCAATAATAATAATGACCACTATCCAAATAGTCGATGTTTTCATCGTGAGAATTTGTTAAGTTATTAAGATACCAATAATACGAGTATGTTTTTAGATTATAAATTCTGGTGCGCATCCTGTCCAGGCGCAGGTTTCTCCAGGTAGTTGACATATACGGGTCTACATTTCATTATTGTGACATACGAGTAGATATGTATCAGTAAACTACTTAATCACTTATGCGTATGAGAGGCGACAAAATAAAGAAAACGGAAGAGGAGTGGAGAAACGAGCTCACGCCGGAGGAATATGCCGTGCTTCGTGAGAAGGGTACCGAGCGGCCTTTTTCAGGCAAGTTCACGGACACAAAAGAAAAAGGCGAGTTTCTATGCAAGGCATGCGGAAATAAGCTCTTTTCTTCGGACACGAAATTTGATTCCGGCACAGGCTGGCCTTCTTTTGATAAAGCAATTCCGGACGCGATTCGGTACCGCATAGATACTGCAGGCGGAACAGAGCGCACTGAGGTAGTGTGCGCGAAATGTGGCTCGCACCTTGGGCATGTGTTTGATGATGGTCCAACAGACACCGGCAAGCGTTACTGTATCAATTCCGTTTGTCTTGAGCATGGGAATAAGAAAGAAAAATAATTTTTTATCTCACCGAAATATATGAAAGACAAAATCATATTAAGTGCCGTTATCGCTTGTGTGCTCGCGGCGGGCTACTTCATATTTGTTAAAGGTGTTTCTTTGCCCGAATCGGATATTGTAGACTTTGAGTCCTGTGCTTCAGCTGGAAATCCGGTGATGGAAAGTTATCCCGAGCAGTGTCGTACCAGAGACGGCCGGATATTCGTACGAGATATAGGCAATGAGATTGAGAAAAGCATGCTGGTTCGTCTTGATAGCCCGCGCCCGGGCGAGAAAATCGCAAGTCCGCTTGTGGTGAAAGGATTTGCGCGTGGCCAGTGGTTTTTTGAGGGTGTTTTTCCGCTGATACTTACAGACTGGGACGGCAGAATTATTGCAGAGAGCTATGCAACGGCGCAGGGTGAGTGGATGACAGAGAATTTCGTGCCGTTTAGAGGAGTATTTGAATTTGAAAAGCCAGCATATGGCGAACGCGGCTCGCTCATTCTTCAAAAAAATAATCCGTCCGGTCTGCTTGAGCACGACGACGCGCTTGAAATTCCAATTTTTTTTGGCGAAGTTGGAGAAGAGCGCGCCGCGCCGAAAGTAGTTTTCTGCGAGTCGGAACAGCGGGGAGCCGAGGTCTGTATCGCGCTCTACCAGCCGGTATGCGGCCAGGTGAATATTCAGTGTATTAAAGCACCGTGCCAGCCTGTATACGAAACATTTTCAAATTCGTGCGTTGCGTGTGCAAATCCGCTCGTGGAATCCTACACGAAAAGTGAGTGCGTGAATGAGTAGCTGGTGTGCTGATGAAAAATACCACGCGACGAGCGTCGCATGGTATTTCAATATTTATTTTGTAAAATTCTTTGCACATCGCGATCTTCCGACCATTGCTATCCAAGGGCATATATGCGCGTTAAAGCAAGCATCACCGAAATCAGAGAAAGAGGACTCTTCTTTGTGAAAGCGCCGTGGACAGAGTGTGTTGATTTTACAGTCTCTGAAGAGCATGGCGCGCATTACAGGATTTTTAATAATGCACTGCCATACCCAGTTGAGTATCGGCCGAAATAATGTCTAAAATAAGCACCCGGATAATTATCCGGGTGCTTTCAGTAGCTTTGGTAGCTTTATCCTTGTTCATACAAGATAAATTTACCGTTGAGTCGTGCCATAATACTCGTGAGACCGGTATAGGCAAGCTCGGTGCGCGATGCCATGGACGGTCCAAATGGACCTTGCCGGCGAATTGCTGTTGATTTTTGGACCGCTTCTTGTCGCGCCGTATTCCACTCGCAACCGCCAAAGATATCGGCCCATGCGTTACTAAATCGGCCGTTTTTGTTCATTGAACAGGCTATAGCACTCACGATTGGTTGGCAGAATTCGCCAGAAACCTGCGAGTTTATCGCCATTGGCATGAGTGTCATAATGTGGCTGCCACGGCAGTCTCCTGATACATACGGCGTGTCTTGATATGGCGCGACCGCTTCTTCCGGCGCGGGGAAAATACCCTGCGTGCGCATAATCATTACCGGATCGTCTTTGCCGGTATATGTGCCAGCGATGTTGTGCAGGCGTGTCGCGGATACCGATACTATTTTTTCTTCCGGATATGCGCGAGAGTAAATACTCTCAACGGCAAAGCGGTCAGTATCCATGAGAAGTGCCGCCGCGTCCCAGCTTTCCTCCGGAATATCAATGGTGATTTTTTTGTCATGGGTTTTGCTTTTGTGGTCCATATCCAAAATGACCATTTTGAAACCTTGATTTAAGACCGGTGACAATAGCAGGCCGGTATTTTTTATCACATTGCAGAATGTGTTCCAGAGTGGAAAATTATACGCGCCCGGAGCACATTTATCAGCCGTAAAAATCATGAACGCCTCTGCTTTTCTGTAATGTGGGAGGAGATCAAATTCAATCTCCGCAACTGCAGGTCCGGCTCCGCGGATATTTCCAGATGGGGCATTCACCAAAAGGTCCTGCCCCGCGCCGTAGAGGCCATCGTCTTGCGCGGCTTTTGTCGCCATCTCAAAACACTTCCACGCGAGCTGGTGTATGTCTTTGTTTCCGACACCTTTTTCATGGCTCATAATGAGCGCGATATCGTCGCCGGTATGCGTCACCATATAATCACGCAACAGTAGTATTTCTCCGCATTGGGTACTCAATTCATTTGAAACAACGGAAAGCATTCTGTCAGACGGTTTTGTGTGTCCACCGATGCTTCCCACATCCGCTTTTATTACCGAAAGAGTAATTTTTTGGACGCGTTCTCTCATAGCAATTCTCCTTCCGAAGTGTAGTTGTCAAACAGGCACATTCTTATCAAATGCTACTCATTGGCATTGGTTTGTAAAGCACTCATGTTCATATTGGATGCTCTAGATGCGCGTTTATCTTTTGCTCTGTTCCTAGAGTGTATCAAAGAGTATTGCCTGGGTTGCGGCGATATCTTTGTCTGCTATTAGCAGGCCTACCGGCAGTTTTTTGTTGAGCGAGATAATCGCGACCTTGTATTCATACCACGATGCTTTTTTGGAAATAGACAGCGGTTTGCGCGGGGAGTATAGTAGAAGTGTCTTGATTTTTAAACACTTATGGCAAATATATTTGGCAAAAAAAGCTCAATAAAGCTACCACAGCGCGACCGCGAGGCACAACATGAAGAGTACGGACGCGAAGGGAAAGGTGCCGTTCTGTGTCCTGATTGTGGCAATGTGCATTTTAGGAAAAAATGGCACGCGTCACTCGCCACGCTACATGAGCACGCAAAAGATGAGATGTTGGCGGTGTCTGGTGAGAAGCGGTGCCATGCATGCACCATGGTGCGCGAGCACACATTTGAAGGAGAGTTGTTTCTTGAGAAAGTTCCTGAGCGGTTTCGGGAAGAACTCATGAATCTCATAAGACATTTCGGCGAGCACGCGCGCGCGAATGACCCGCAAGACAGGATTATCGCGGTTGAAGATACCGATACGGGGTATCGGATAACGACGACCGAAAACCAGCTTGCCGACCGGCTCGCGAAAAAGATTAAAGATGCGTTCAATACTGCCGATATTCATTTTACGCATTCAAAAGAACCCTTTGAAGTGGATAGAATCCGTGTAATTTTTCGGAGTGAATAATTCTAGGCATCGCCGGAGCAGTGGTGGTATACTGAATGTATGAATCTTGCGGTTGTTTTTGGTTACTACATAGTGTGGCACTATACGGGTGCATTTCGCGCTATTTTCGGCGTATGGACCAACTTCATATGGTTTTTGTACAACTTTTTTTCCATACCACTTCTTTTCCGCACGCTTTTTTCGCCGTGGCAGCGACTTGATATAGAGCGCCGCCGCGGGTTTAATTTTGAAGAATTCGGCACGGCACTTATCGTGAATACGATAATGAGGATTGTCGGATTTGGCGTGAAGAGTATCACCATTATGTTTGGACTCGCGTCACTTCTGGCACTCGTTGTCGCAGGTATACTCTTTTTCTTCGTATGGATTTTATTGCCGGTAATTATTACCGGTCTTTTCTTTACCGGCTTGTTTAAGCTTGTGGTATGACCTACTCTGATATCAAACATCAAGCATTGCGGACCTTCCGTCCCGCAATCGCACTAGACGCCGTATTTTTGCCGCGTACACGGCGGGCGGTAAACAGTATGCTCGGCGCTCTTCTATTGGTATCCGGCCTTGCGGCGCTCTCTGTTTTTGCATCTGTCCGCTACCCGTCTCTCGTGGAGATAGATGCCTTGTTGCCGTTTTTTGCGTTTATACTCCCGTTTGCGGAACAGATATATGGCATATTTCTCATCACGCTCTCGTTTCGCATTGTGATTGGTATGTTCAATGTGTTTCATGCGTCTTATTACTTCAAGGATCTCGCGCCTTTTTTATTTGAATACGGCGGTGCAGATAGGGCAAAAATCTCAATAAGTTATGAAGCAGCCACAGTACTTGCGGAAACACCTGATGATGATGTTACGAAAGGTTTCGCTATGTCTTACTATGGCGCGCTTGTCTTTGCACGGTGTGGCGTGTCGCAAAATGAAGTGGCGGCGTTTCTTTCCGGCTCGCGCGAGAAGCTTTCAATGAGCATTTCCGTGTCGGGCGATTTGGACGAGGTAACGCTTGAGACATACGCGCGCGCAGTTTACCAAAGCGATAAAGATTTGCAGCAGTTTCTGTTTTCAAAGGAGCTTCAGGAAAATGATTTTGTCAGAGCGGCAGAATGGATTGGACGAACATATGTTACTAGACGCAAAAAAGAACGCTTTTGGTCACGGGATAATCTGGGGCGTATCCCCGGCATCGGCAAGACATGGGCATATGGCCAGATCTATATCCTCAAGCGATACGGCCATGATATCAAAGACAGCCCGCTTTATTCCGCGGTCAATACACGGGCGATAAGCGGTGTCGAGGAGGTTGAGGCGCTTGAAGTGATTCTTTCGCGCGCGGAAGAAGCGAACGCGGTGCTTGTTGGGGAAGACGGTGCCGGAAA
>PCTL01000006.1 GCA_002771515.1 Candidatus Lloydbacteria bacterium CG22_combo_CG10-13_8_21_14_all_47_15
TTGCGCCAAGAAGCGCGTCATACACCGCCTTCGCACCAAGATTTGAGCCACCGATACCAACAAGCAGAATATATTTCAGCGGTACAAGAACTTTAGTGGCGCGCATTTTTTCAACTTCCTCAAGAAGCAACGCGTCAAACGGTAGATTCAAAGATGATTCCGGTGTGTCATAACCGCCGTGTTGAGCTATTGTCAGAAGTCGCGACCGGTATTGGTCAAGCGTAGCCGCGCGCGCCGCAACTCGCGGAGTATGAATATGCGATTGGCCCGTAATAAATTTCATAACTCGTAGAATTATTCGCACCTTAAGACACCGGTTTCGCGCACGAGCGTCTGAATTAATGGAAACGCCTCATCGGCAGTATCTACCAAATGGTATATCTGCATATCATCTGCATCTATAGCGTTGTACCGACCGTAGACACCCTTCTCTATCCATTCCAAAAGTGGAGTCCAGTAGTCGCGGCCGACGAGCACGATAGGTGTCGGCTGAATTTTCCGTGTCTGAATGAGCGTCACGAGTTCAAAAAATTCATCAAGCGTCCCAAAACCGCCCGGAAAAAATATATACGCCTCGGACGCGAATGATAACATCACTTTCCTGGTAAAAAAATAATAAAAGGACATTGATTCTGTTACATACTTGTTCTTCCGCTGGCCGTTTGGAAGTTCAATATTTAATCCGACTGATTCTCCGCGCGCATCACGCGCTCCTTTGTTTGCGGCCTCCATTATGCCGGGCCCGCCGCCTGTGATAATCGCGAAATCATCTTTTACAAGCATGCCCGCAAGCTTCGCCGCCTCATTGTACACCTCACTTCCCACCGTACATCGCGCGGAACCAAAAAATGTTACCGCTTTGCCATACCGGTCTAGGAAACGATATCCTAGGACAAACTCGCGCATAATCCGAAATATACGAGAAAAAGACCATTCGTTCGGCCGTACCTCAAGACATTTTTCAACTTTTCGTTTTTTATCCATGTGTCAATGATTAACTGATATCTATTACACATCCTTCATTTGGCCGAAGTGTAAAATTTTTTAAATCTACCTGTTCTCCGGATTTACGATCAAGAAATGTGTTACACACGACGCTACCGCGTTCAATGCCGGTGTCAATTGTTTGTTCGTTCGGCGCAAAGTTCATCAATATGAATAGTTGTTCATCTTCGCTCTCCCGCATAAACGCAAATACATGGTGGTTGTTCGTATCCACGGAACGATACGAACCGTGTAAGAGCGCCTCCGATTGCTGTCTGAAATGAATTAGGAAACGATAGAGATTAAAGATGGAACGCGGATCATCTGATTCCGACGCTACATTCATCTTCTGGTACGCTTCAGACACCGGCAACCACGGCTCTGCCGTGGAAAAACCGGCATTCGCCCCGCCATTCCACTGCATCGGCGTCCGTTCCGCATCCCGTCCGAGACCCATACCGGGCGCCCCCTTCTCCCACGGGTCTTTAACTTTGTTCGGAGGAATGCGTACATCCTCCATGCCAAGCTCATCGCCATAGTAGATGAACGGCATCCCGCGTAGCGTCAAAAGGAGCATCGCCGCGCCCCGTATCCGTTCGGGTCCCAAGCGCGTAGCCACGCGTGATCGGTCGTGGTTGCCGATGATGTAGTTCGGCCAGTCTTCTTCCAAAAGCACCTTCTCAAACTCGTCAATAAACTCGCGGTAGATGTTAGCAATCCATGGCATGGATATTAGATTAAAATTCATCGGCGCGTGCACTTTATGGTAGCACGCTTTATACATTTTATTCATTTCCGGAATATCCAAATATGCTTCGCTTACCATAAAGCGGTCGCCGTATTTCCCGAGTACTTCGCATATGCCATTTGTCGCTTCTGCAAGCTCCGGTCGACCTTCGCTGAAGATGTGGAGAAGCACATCGTACGGGTCGTCTTTGCCGAGCACATAATTCGGATTCTCCGGGTCGTTACGAAACTTATCATCCTTCAATAGGTGATAGATAGAGTCGGTGCGAAATCCATCCACCCCCTTTGCAAGCCAAAATTCAAGCGTAATTAGCATTTCTTCTTTCACATCAGGATTTCGCCAATTCAGGTCCGGCTGGCTCACCGCAAATGTGTGCAGGTAGTACTGCTTCCGCTTCTCATCATATTCCCATGCGGGCCCGCCGAAACGCGAAAGCCAATTATTCGGCGGAGAACCGTCCGGTTTCGGGTCTTTCCAGATATACCAGTCATGCTTAGGATTCTTTTTTGACGACCGTGATGTAATAAACCATGGATGTTCTGCGGATGTATGATTTGGCACAAAATCCATAATGAGCTTCATACCGCGGTTGTGCACCTCTTCAACTAGCCGCTCAAAAGTTTTCATATCACCAAAAATAGAATCAATATCCTTAAAATCGGAAATGTCATAACCAAAATCAGCCATCGGAGATTTGTAGACAGGAGAGAGCCAGACCGCGCCAATACCTAGCGAAGCATCAGTGCCGTCGTTTAAATAATCCAACTTTTCTATGATGCCGGCAATGTCCCCTATCCCGTCTCCATTGGTATCTTTGAAACTTCGCGGATAAATATGATAGACAACGGCGCGGCGCACCCATTCTGGTGTACCGTTCTTTGTTTTATGTTCGGAAGCCGAAGCGACTATGGTTTCTGCCATACGAATAGACCTATTGTACTATATCCACTAATGCTATCCAGTAAGTGCTTTACTCAACACGGAACTCTCTATTTTTATACCGCTTCCGAAGCTTCCTGTAGCCGAAAATAACGACAAAAAAGCCGATGATGCCGGCAAGAATCTGGTATTCAATCGGAATGGTTGCGGCGTATGCAAAAATAAACGCGAACGGCGTCATGCCGATAATCGTCGCGAGAAAGTAAATCCGAAACCGCACATTGGTGAACGCGCCAAGCGCATAACTTAAAATATCCACCGGAAGTGCCATCCGTAAAAAAATAAGCGCCCATAAAATATGCCTGTCCGGAAGCATGCGTTCAATTTCTTCAGCGCGCCGCAAGTCAATAAACTTTTTTACAACGACAGCTCCGTATCGGCGCGCGATCCAGAATGCGAATACAGCGCCGAGAAGCCAGCCGAGAAGAGATAGGAGCGCCGTAACGAAACTCCCCCACAAAGAAACCGCGATTGGAATAAGCGGGAGCGCGTTGAAAGGAGCAATGACCGTGGCAATCGTTGCGACAAATACATAGGAAGCCATGCCTGCTATGCCATAGCCGCCGACCAGCTCGCCGAGCTCATCTCCATACTCTCGGGCGATGTATGACGCGCCGACAAAAAATATAATCAAAAAGCCGATCGCGAGGATTTCTTTCGTCTGCATATACCCAGTATAGCATGTGGGCGCAACCACCTTGTTGCAGTTGCATTTAGAAAACCCCGTAGCGACAAGTCGCGACGGGGTTTTCTAAATAAATGAAGTAGACAATTTTATTTCTCTGCTTGTGAGCCGAGCGCCTGCTCAACAAGCGTGCGCACCTGACTTACATTCAGAGCACCGGAAAACGATGTTGAACCGTCCTTTGTACGGATAATCGTGTGTGGCGTACCGCGCCCTCCGGAATTTATCGCGTCATTATAGTTCGCCTCTATTTTATCTTTGTACTTACCGCTCGCGAGGCAAGTCTCAAATGCCGCGCGATTAAGACCAATGTCTTCCGCGACTTGCGGCAACAAATTTAAGTCAAGCCTATTGTTTGAAGGCGTTATTTCAAATATGCGATTTATATATGTCCAAAATGCGTCATTGCCCCCGAGCTCCGCGGCGCATTCGCTCGCCTCCGCTTCAGTTGGCGCCTTCGGGTGGATTTGCGTCAGCGGGAAATGCCGATATACCCATGCTACACGACCGTCTTTTCCATACTCCTCCATTATCTGCGCCATCGTAGAGTGGAAGGTTTTACAAAATGGACACTCAAGGTCTGAAAACTCTATCAGCAACACCGACGCATTCGGATCGCCTAAAATATGGTCGGCGGCCGTCACGGAAGCCGCATTTTCAGCCGTTGGTGATGACGGCGCATTGCCGTTCTCTGGATTCCCCGCCGTCGGCGCCTTTCCGCCACTGTTTGAAATAATAATAGACACGGCAACAATAATGCCGGCGAGAATAATCGCGCCAGGAATGAGCATTGATGTTTTTGATTGTGTGTTTGTTTCATTCATATGCAAGCCAGTATATAGCACAAAACTTATAGGCGCAAGAAAACCGCTACAAGTGGGTGAGGGAGCGGTTTTACCGATGTTATTTCTTAAATGGCACGCCGATATGTTTCAAAAACGCGATGGCTTCTGCTTTATTTTTCGCTGTAGTAACGATTGTCACGGACATTCCAAACACATCCCGCAGGTCTTCGTCGGCTGTTTCCGGAAAAATCGTATGCTCGCGAATACCAGTGGTAAAGTTGCCCATCTCATCAACGCTCATTACCGGAAGCCCGCGGAAGTCACGCATACGCGGTATTGCAATACCAAATAGCTTGTCCAAAAATGCATACATCCGTTCCCCACGGAGCGTCACGCTTTCGCCAATAACTTCACCCTGACGCACCTTGAAATTCGCGATTGATTTTTTTGCACCGCGCGGCGCCGGCTTCTGGCCGGTGATTTTTGCGAGCCGGTCTGCCACGAGCTCGTTCCACTCGCGGTCAGTGCGCATACGCCTGCCGGTACCGGTTGACACGACAACCTTAACGATTTTTGGAGTAGCCATCCTATTCGTATACCCAAACTCGCCTTTTAATTCGTCGTAAACAGTCTTTTGTTTTTCTTTGGTTGATTCCATGCTCAATTATTTAAACGACACTTCCACTTTGTTTTGCAATACGGGTTTTCTTCCCCTGTTCCGTGCGGTACCCGACACGCGTCGGCTTTTTCGTCTTCGGGTCAATAAGGGAAACATTTGACACATGCACGGGTGCCGCAAATTCCACAATCTGCCCTTTTTGACTGCCACGACGCGCACGGCGATGCCGCTTTTTAATGTTCGCGCCCTCAACAACCACGCGTTCCTCGCTAGGAAATGTGCGCGTAACGGTGCCGGTCTTTCCACTGTCTGCACCGCTCCGTATATAAACTGTATCTCCTTTCTTTATTTTCATAAGTAATAAATTACACCACTTCCGGCGCGAGCGAGATAATCTTCTGATATCCGGCTTCGCCGATTTCCCGCGGAATCGGGCCGAATACCCGTGCCGCTTTCGGCTCCTTTTTCACTGAATCAACTAGCACGACTGCGTTCTCGTCAAAACGGATGTAGGAACCATCTTTCCGTCGGAACGGCTGTGTCTGCCGAACCACGATACCGCGGACCACATCCTTCTTCTTCACCGGCTTTCTCGGTTCGGCTGTCTGGATAGAGAGCACGACTATATCGCCAATGCGCGCATACCTCCGCTTAGACCCACCGAGCACCTTAAAGACACGCCCGATCTTACCGCCGCTGTTATCAGTGATTTTTACGATTGTCTGTGGCTGTATCATGGTTACTTTTCTACAATCTTAAAATGCGTGTCCTTAGAGTACGGTCGGCACTCTTCTATGGCAACCGTATCGCCAACCTTGTGCGCGCCTGTCTCGTCATGCGCTTTGTATTTTTTACTCATTCGCATGTACTTGCCGTACTTCGGATGCTTAACAAAGCGGTCTACAAGCACGACGATGGTTTTCTCCATCGCGGTTGACACCACTCTGCCCTGAAGCTTTTTTGGTTTTGATTGTGCGTCTTGCATAAAAAACGATTATTTTTTTGCGGCTTCCCGCTCGCGGCGGCTAATTTCTGTTTTTACACGCGCGATATCCTTGCGCCGTACTCGCGATTCTTTCACATTCTTCACCGAACCGCCTGTCATGCTGAAACGAAACACTCTGTCTTCTTCCTTAAGCTTGTCCAGCATAGCATGAAGGTCGGCATCTTTCTTTTTAATAATTTCTGTCATTCTCATAGTAATTACTTAATGTTCCCTGGAAACTATTTTTGTCGTAAGCGGAAGCTTCGCACCGGCTTTTCGCAACGCGTCTTTCGCGATAGCTTCATCCACACCATCCACCTCAAAAAGCATCCGCCCGGGCCGAACATCTACCTGAAATCCTTGCGGATCGCCCTTGCCTTTACCCATGCCAACTTCCGCAGCTTTCGCTGTGTATGGCCTGTCCGGAAAAATTCGAATCCAGAGCTTGCCGGTCTTTGACATTGCGCGGCTCATCACTTTCCGTGCCGCTTCAATCTGATTTGAGCGAATGCGTGCCTGCGATATCGCCTTCAGCCCAAACGACCCGAATGAGAGTTCGGTACCGCGAGCCGCCGGCCGCGAGCGTTTTTTCTCGCTCTGCCTGCCAGTCTGCCATTTTCGGAACTTTACTTTCTTGGGGAACAGCATGGTGGCTTATTTATCAAACTTCTCGCTTTTGTAAATCCAGACCTTAACGCCGATATCTCCGTAAGGCAGATGCGCTCGTTCGCGGGCGAAATCAATATCTGCTCGAAAGGTCTGAAGCGGAATCGTGCCGCGCTTCTGATTCTCCTTTCTCCCCATCTCAGCACCACCCAAACGACCGGAGATCGCAATCTTCACGCCATTCACATCGCGGTTTGCCATCACTTTCTCTACCATCTGCTTGAGTATTCGCCGAAACGGCATACGCTTTTCAAGTCCTTCGGCAACCATATAAGCCACGAGTGCCGCGTTTGATTCTGGATGCTTTACTTCTTCAATGTCAATATTCAACATATCCGGCATCACGATTCTATTTTTTTTCATGAAAGATGTAACCAAACCTTTCAGACGAGTGACACCTTCTCCGCTTCTTCCGATAAGCATACCCGCGCGCGATGTTTTAATAACTATACGCATGCTCTGCTGATGCCGCTCCATGTGGATATCGGCAATATAGAAACCGCGAAGTTTTTTGAACAAAAACTCACGCACCAACACATCTCCTTTCAAAAACTTCTGATAGCTTCCTTGCACACCAAACCACCGCGATTTCCAATCACGAAGAATGACAAGTCTGTGCGCATATGGATGTACGATGTGTGTCATGGTGAGATGTTCCGTAATAACATTTACAAATTATTTTGCCGTTTTCTTGGCGAGAGCTTTCTTTTTACCACGCGCTTCCCGTGCAACTTCGCGGTCGCCCAAAACAAGTATAATGTGGCTTGTCCGCTTGTTGATGCGCGATGCGCGTCCATGAGCGCGCGGCATAGACCGCTTGAGTGTCGAACCTTCGTCAACGCGAATCTCCGAAACCATAAGAGCACTTTCATTTGAAACGGAGTCGTTATGTCGCGCGTTTGCCAGAGCCGAATCAAGGAGCTTGCCAATCTGACCCGCGGCTCGCTTTCCAAGAACGCGAAGTGCGCGACGCGCTTCCAAAACGCTCTTGCCACGAATGGCGTCCGCCACAAGGCGAACCTTTCTCGGCGACTGACGATAATTTTTTAAATACGCGCGCATAGTATAAAATTATTTCTTGGTGTCCGTGACCACCTTCGCGGCTTTTGCAGCAGCGATCTCGGATTCTTTCTTCTTCTGTTCAATTTCCTTCTGCATCTTACCGCCATGGCGCACGAATTTCTTTGATGGTGAAAACTCACCGAGCCGGTGACCGACCATTTCCTCAGTCACCCTCACCTCTATATGATCCTTGCCGTTGTGCACACCGAAAGCGAAACCAACCATTTCAGGACTGATTTGGCTTGCTCGCGCCCATGTTTTAATAACACCGGCATCGTCGGGTTTCTTGCCTGAAATTTTTTTCAGGAGTTTTTCGTCCACATACGGACCTTTTTTTAGCGACCGCGTCATAAATAAAGAAAATTCCCTCCTCCCAGGGCTTTCCTATACTAACAAAACAAAATATGTTGTCAAATATATGCCGGTACGATATGGTTATATCGTTGCCGTATGCTTGATTGCTTTGGCGGAAAGTAATGCTATGCCACAGAACACTAAACTGTTTTGATAGAAATCGATAGTTGTGCAAAAGTGCGTTTAGCTGTCTTGGT
>PCTL01000013.1:0-7760 GCA_002771515.1 Candidatus Lloydbacteria bacterium CG22_combo_CG10-13_8_21_14_all_47_15
GTTCAAACGGCCGACAAGCATTTTTGCTTCTTCCAAAGTAAAGCCACCGGAAATCTGCGCCTGTCCGTTTGGAATCTCATCTCGCACAACCGGCACGGAAATCGGCACGCCGTCAAGATAAATCGCGATATATTTGCCGATGTTCTCGCGCGTCAACTCGGCAAAAATTTCGCCGCCTTCTTTGGTAAAGCGAAGCGACACATACGGCTCGCCCGTCACATGGTCAAATTCAACACGCGCATTTTCCAAAAATCTACCGGTCAACGCAGTCGGCGAGAAAAATTCCTGAACATCCGCTTCCGTTTCTCCCTCCACCAAAAGCATTTCTCTAGCGCCTTCTTTTTCGGTGCGAAAATCAAGCACTGGCGTCTCGCCTATCGTCTTTTTGGCTTCCGCAAGGTCGGTAACACCCGGGAGCTCCACGATAAGCCGATGCTCGCGCTCGCTTGGCGCGCCGAAGCCCTTTGTTTCCACCTGTACCACGGGCTCCGACACGCCAAAAAGATTCACTCGCCGCTCTATCACATCGCGGAGCGATTCCACCGAGTCGGCAATATCTGCAGGTGGCAACGCGCTCGTGTCTATTTCATAGACCAAGTGCGTCCCACCCGAAATATCAAGCCCGAACGAAAACGAAAATCGCGCGGAGCCAAATCCGCCCGTTTCCGAAGCGTATACAAAATAGCCAACACATATGCTAGCTATAAAAACAAACAGGGCTGCCAGACGAACCTTTAACATACTCCCTACTATATACAAACACAAAAAGACTTCAACCTCCCACTTAGTGGCTCAACCACTAAGTAGTTATTCGAGTAAAATTTTATCCAAATCTTTGCCGCCCATTCTTCTCTCAATGATTCCATTCAATGATTCCTCGGCCATCTTCATATACGCAGAAGTATCGTTAAATTGCGCTAATACAATTTCCTTATTACAAAAATTTACACCGCCAGTTGTATATTCTCCCCAACTACTTTTAACAAAGTTAGTGGTTGAACCACTAAGTCGGTGAACACGATTATTTAGATTCACATAAGCGCTTAAATGAAGAAGATATTCATTGGATGATATGTGAATGGCTTTAAAACGACCTTGGAATAACGAGCCGCTCCTTTGGTATTTTTCATTAAAATAACGAGTGTATCCTGTAGACAATTTATGCATAAACTTTTCCACTCCTTTGTCGATAACTTGTTCCAAAATAAAATGATAGTGATTAGGATTCAGACAATAACAAATAAAATTAACCAATTTACGCTTCGACTTAGTGGTTGAGCCACTAAGTTTGTTTTTGTGGAATGTATTCGCGTATATACTTCCTATAGGTTCGTCAACATTAAATTCCTTCATGCTTTGGAAAAATCTTTCCAAGACATGTCTATCGGAAAATATAGCTCGTTTATCTACACCTCTATTATATAGATGATAAAATTCACCATTCGCAAAAGAAGTCTTTCTCATACCGTGTTAGTTAGTATACAATCCCCCAAGTATACCACTTAGTGGCTCAACCACTAAGTTATCGTGCCATTTTATACAATCTCGCAACTTCCTCGGCAGACAGCGCGCGGTTGTAGACGCGAATGTCGTCTATTAAACCCAAAAATAGATTACCGCCAACACCGTTTGCGCCCAAATAAAATGATCTTGTACTAGAGACATCGCCAAAAGTTGAAATATCAGAACCCGCGCTCACTGGCGTGCCATCTACATAAATACGAAAAATATTAGTATTCCTATCCACAACAGCAAAAAGGTGTGTCCATTTATTTAATATGGGCTGAGCACTCAATTGGCCACTCTTGGTCTGAGTATCGTCGGCAAGCGACACTACCCACGCACCAGACCCAAGCTCCATATCATATCCATTTACGCCGGCTGATGACCCGCCTTTACCCATCGGCATATCAAAACCTCCTTTACTTGATGTTGCATACACCCACAAACCATAAGAAAAAGAATTCGTGCCAAAATCCAAACTGCCATCCGCGGGGTCTCCAATCTTGACTACAGCATTTCCGTCAAGTAAGAGTGCCTGCCCAATCTTACCGGCTTTGGTTGTCGTAGCTGTATTAATGTCCAAATGCCCATTATTCCCCTGTCCGCTTGAGTCTGTGACATTATTGATCAGATTTTTTCCATCAAGAGTCCAGTGGCCGACGAGACCAGTTTCAAGGCTTGAGGCGGAAGATTTTATTGTTGTAGCTATTTTGGTGGTAGCCCCCAAGTGGTATAGACGATTAATTTCCTCAACAGACAGCGCGCGGTTGTAGACGCGGATGTCATCCATTTTGCCGTGCATTCTTTGGGTGGCGCCACTGGGATTGTTAGTAGTGACACCAAGATATGTAAAACTTTTTAGAGAAGTGCCAGTTTGCGAAGTTGTGTTTAATAAATAACCATCTGAATATATTTTTGTTGTATTACCTTCTTTTGTCAAAGTTATGTACTTCCATGTATTTTTATATTCAGCCGTGGAAATGGACACAGACGCAGTATCAGGGACTAAATCAACATCAAAATATCTTATCTCATTTCCATTATTGTATCCAAAATGGGCTTCCGTATTTCCTGCGGCTGTTGCTCCGGAACCAATGATAATATCGTCATTGGCACTCATTGACGAATTCACCCAAGCGGTGACTGTGAAATTCTGCGGAATAGCAATATTGGGTATGTCCACATAATCATCCGTACCGTCAAACTCAAGCGCCTGCCCTATCTTACCGGAAGCAGTAGTAGTGGAAGTAAAACCCTTTAAATAACCGGTGTTCCCACTTCCACTTGAATCTACAGCATTATTGATTAGGTCTTTCCCGTCAAAAGTCCAGTGACCGACAAGTCCGTCTTCTAAACCTGTATTTGAGCGGTCAAGTGTTTTGTTAATTTTTGTTGTCGCGCCCAAGTGGTAGAGACGGTTTGCATCTTCCAGAGACAGCGCGCGGTTGTAAACACGGATGTCGTCTATACTGCCATTAAAATAAGACGAGCTTATAAGTCCTATTTTAGTAGAGGAAGCGTTAATGCCGGTATCTGTCGTTACCACAACATGATGCCAACCCGCGTTGATAGTTGAGGAAGCACTGCCATCCACATAAATAGTCGGGCTTGCAAAGCCATTCGCTGAAATATAGTTGTTTATCGTTTTAATATGAATCGGTACTCCTCCTGAAGGCGTTTCTGTTTCTTCCGAGCCAAAAGTAAGAAAGGCGCCTGCGTTTTTCTCATTGTTATAGTTCGTCAAGATATCCATTGCATGAAGCGTTGTATTGTAGATACGAACCTCGTCCAAGACTCCTTGAAAAAAGGATGTTGCGTCACCTCTCTGACCCATAAAAAAGTTTCCTATAAAGCTATCCCAACTTCCGGTTGATGAATCCGTATTGCCAACAAGTACGCCGTCAATATACAGCAGGTTTTTCAAATTAGCATCAATCCCTAGCGACACATGGTACCATTGCCCCGCTCCTTGTGAGATAGTCGTCGGGTATAGATACACACCCGCATCATCAATGTCATTATAGATATATTGCGTCAATACACCTGCAGGAGTCTCCAAATAAGCGCTCCAACCATCCGTTATACTGGCGAACTTTGATAGAGGTCGTGCATCTTCTCCTGACGGCTCATTGGATTTAAACCAAGCAGACATCATTGGAGTCGCCAGTGAATAATTGTTCGCAACTTCTATGAAGTCATTGGCCCCGTCAAAGTCTATAGCCCCTCCAATCCGCCCCGCGACCTTGTCGGAGGATGTCATCGCGCCGTTTGAATCGCCGTCATTGCTTGCCGAAGTCGCGTCGCACACCTCTGCCGTGCCGCCGCCGCACGACCCGTCTGTTGTAATAGACGGGTCTTCCGCCAGATGCCACACGCCTGAATAAAGGGAATTATAAGTGCCAGCTTCATTGGACTGGTCTGTCGCGACTGAATTGCCGTAATACATAAGAAAATATTTATCGGTGGTTGATGATATATCTGTAACCTCTATCCAAGATACCAACTCGCCGGTGGTTGATGAATATTTCTCATGGTGAAAATCAAGCAAGGCTCCACCGTCAGAATTACAATCCGTCCCTGATGTAAAAATAATATCAAGCGGCAGATTATTATTTGAATCCAATTTCTGGATTCTCCCGGCAGACGATGTCGCCGCAAGCGTTGCCTGCGTGGTGCTCGCGACCACAACAAATCCATTGGTCGTGGTCGTCGCAACTTGCGAACTGTTAATGGTTATCTGCTGGCAGTATGTGTAATTACTGTTAAACCAATCGCCGGAACTTGCGGAGTTTAGGTCAATGATTTTTTCTGAAGCGGAGTCGGGTTTCACCCAAAAGGCGGCTGTTTTAATGCCGGTACCCAAATCTCCGCCATCCACATAATCATCCGTACCGTCAAACTCAAGCGCCTGCCCTATCTTGCCTAAAGCGGTTGTCGTGGCGGTGTTGCCTGATACACCTAAGATGAGCTTGCCATGATTTCCGTTGCCACTCCTGTCGGCGACATTGTCTTTCATATCCTTCCCGTCAAAAGTCCAGTGGGCTACCAAGCCGGTTTCAAAGTCGGCATTTCCCCTGTCCAACACTTTGTTGATAAGCGTACCTCCAAATGCTTGATAAGCTCCGTAGCCAAGCGTCATAATAAGCACCGCGAGTATGCAGATTTTTAAGATTTTGGTGGAACGATACATAGTTATTCGGTTACAGTGCTTTCCGTCGTCGTGGCTATGCCGGATGCCGTGTTGTCAGGTGTTGTGCTTGCGTTTCCGTTATCCACGGGCACTTCAACAAAAGCCGGCTCCGGCGCCTCTATAATCACGGTGCGCGTACTTGTCGCAGTGTTGCCAGCATTGTCCGATGCCGTATAGATGATTTCATAAGTTGTCGTCGTAGCAGTATCAAGGCTCACAAAAGTAACAAGCGAGCCATCAAGATATATCTTGTATCCGAGATTTTCATCCACATTGTCGGTAACAGTGACTCCCATATCGGAATAGGAAGCGCCGAGCGGCACGCGCGCCGGATTATTGCCCACAAGCGCAAGCGTCGGCGGCTCGTTATCCGCAGTAATGTCGCCGCCTCCGGTGGAAAGCGCCGTGTCATCAACCATACCGCCACCGTCCGTACCGCCGACTTCTCCACATACACCTTGCGTGCTTGAGATGGCACCGCCCGCAATCTGGAGGCAGTATGGCGTGCCGTCTTCCATATCGTAGAGAGTTACGCCGGAACGATTTTCAGGAGAACCGACTTCAATTCCATCGGTAACTAGGTCTTTCGTCGTTATTGTATCCGTCACGAAGTTCGCGACTCTTATGATATTTGTCTCTATTCTGATGCCAAACGCACGAAGCTTGTCTAACACGAAGGCAAATATTGTGTCCATAAAACCATCGCCTGTATAGAGAGCTTCTCCTGCCGTGTCCGGCGTAGAACTCCCCGTCATCGCAAGTGCCGATTCAATATCAGAAATCTTAATCTGTATATCCTCTATCAGTTTCTCCTGCGCTTGGATGCCCGCGAATATAAATGTCGTTAATTTATAGATATCAACGCCTTTGCCGTCTACAGAGAGGACCTCGTGCGGCGCCTCTTCGGCTATCAAACCAAGACGCTTGCCATCTGT
Source organism: Candidatus Lloydbacteria bacterium CG22_combo_CG10-13_8_21_14_all_47_15 (assembly GCA_002771515.1). Lineage (GTDB taxonomy): Bacteria > Patescibacteriota > Minisyncoccia > Phycocordibacterales > 21-14-all-47-15 > 21-14-all-47-15. The sequence goes on from PCTL01000013.1 coordinate 5,629, forward strand.
GATTGATCCGCGCTCATCGGTACCCGATACCGCCTCGCCTGTATAAATATAAGTTGCTATATTCGTCCGCTTTATCTTTTCAAGTATCGCGTCGGTGTCAGCACCTGTGAGATAGGCGATGTCTGTTTTTGCGTCTTTTGTTGAGACATTTATAAACGAGTTTGCGGCAATATCCCCGGCCACATGAAGCTTGTAGCCAGGCGTTGTCGTGCCAATGCCGATGTTACCGTTGCTGCCAATAAAGAATTCGCTACGAGCAAGCGTGTAATCGCTGTCTATGAACGCAATAACGGTATCCTTTGTGGAAGAAGCAGTGAAGGATTCAAGCGCGATACCGATTGTGATAGCGCTCGTTGTCGCCTTCGTCCCCACACCAGCAACGGACGAATAGGTAATTCTATCACCCACGGCAATATCCCCGCCCTCAAGGTTCACTTTCACCGGCACCCGCCCTGAAAGCGTCACCGGCACTTTGATTTCATTCGTGAATATCTTATCCCCGAAACCGCCGAGCAATACACCTGGAGCGGTGGAAATGACACCAAGAAATTCCAATCTGGAAATTTCCGATGTTGAAGCAATATCAAATTTTTTCACGAACACCTCATTGTCTGTGTCAAACATCACTATGTCGCCGGCTTCAAGAGACGCGTCTTTTGTCGGATAATTTTCCGCAAGGTCTATATTTTGTATTGTGGTTGTTTCAGCAGCTATCTCACCGCGTGAAATAGCTGCATCGTCGCAGTTCGCGCCACTTCCATCATCAACACAGAGCGCTCCGTCTGCGATAATAAGCGAACCGTACGGAATATTGGACGAACCGAGTATGGCGTCAGTGGAAGTGCCGATGACAACGCGAACATTTTTCGGCGCGGCCGTAGAACCATCTGTCTGCGCGTATATGGTCAAAATTGAGGTATCATTTATCTGCGCGGTAAAACTTTCTGCTGTACCGGCAGGCGTCGTGGAGGAAAACGGCAAGTTCACCCACGATACCGCTCCTGCATCCGTATCAAAGCTGATAGGCCCGAGTTCAAGGTTTTCAATGGAGGTCACACCTGCGCCGTAATCGTGTGTGAATCTGCCACCGTCTATCACAAGTCCGCCGCGGATAGTCGTGGTGGCTATACCGCCATTCGTATTTATGGAGAAAAACGGAAGTCCTGTCGTTGAAGTCGCAATCGTCCACGCGTAATTTTTCGCGTTCGGTATTGTTGATGTCGCGGCACTTGCATATGACACTGTGAGGGTGGAGGCGGATGATGATGCAAAAATTATTGATGTGGTGTCAAACGCTATGCGCGTAGATGACGCGTAAATTGAATTTCGAAAAAAGATTGGCGTGGATGTCGCGTTTGTATTTTCCCCATATGTCGTCGTCGGTGTCCACGAGAACGCGCCGCCGCTTGAAGTCGTCCACGATAGACCGCCGGCGCCGTTCGTTGAGAGTATTTGGTTTGCAGAGCCATCCGACGATGGGAAGAGATATTCCACGCCGTTGAAAGTTGTTGACGAATTGAAATATGCTTGGCCGGACACTGTCACTTGAGTTGCCGTAGCATTTGTAAAAGACGCAAGGCCTGTAAAGAACGATGTGGAAGAAGCGTAGAGCGTATCTTTGAGCCAGATCGGCGTTGTCGTAGAGTTTGCGTTTTCACCGTATGTGGTGTCGGGCGTCCATGAGAACACACTGCTACCGCCATCGTCTGCCTCACAAACTATAAAGCCGTTCGCGTCTGTTACGAGCGCGCCGCCATTGCCGAGACCGGCGCAAATATCAGAGCGCAATCTGATACCGCCATTTGCTATCTCTATGCCGTTTCCGAATGTTGAGGTCGCCGTGGTACTCTGCACATCTATAGTGCCATTCGTCGCTATGCCTCCTTTAAATGTTGAGGTGGATGTATCGCCCGTAATCGTTGTCGTCGCAGTACCTCCCACATATAGCGTGCCGGTCACCGAAGCAAGCGTTGTTGATGCCCCGCCGGAGAAAGCGGACAGCGACGACGCGGAGAGTGTGCCTGTCACAGTGGTATTACCGGAAGAAAGCGTGCCTGTTGTGGTCAGGTTTTCGTTACCAAACGAAATAGCGCCGGAGGTATCGATGATGGATCCGCCTGCCAAAATGAGCG
>PCTL01000013.1:7839-8057 GCA_002771515.1 Candidatus Lloydbacteria bacterium CG22_combo_CG10-13_8_21_14_all_47_15
GGTCAGAAGCGATGTGCCGTTGTAGTATACGGCGTTGCCGGATGTCGTGAATGAAGAAGCATTTGTCCCGCCATTTGCGATTGGGAGCACTCCATCCACTTCCGATGTAAGCGTAACAGATGTACCCAAGTCCGCCGTGACATTTCCATTTGAATATGTGAGTCCGGATGAGAATGTTGTAGTCGCGGTCCATGACGGCGTGCCGGACACAAGTGAAA
>PCTL01000013.1:8076-9262 GCA_002771515.1 Candidatus Lloydbacteria bacterium CG22_combo_CG10-13_8_21_14_all_47_15
AGTGTGTTTGATTGGATGTTTCCCCAGCCAGTGCCGCCGTTTGATACGCCGAGCGTGCCCGTGATGTCTGCCGTAAGGTCAATTAGCGATGTTGCGACCGCGCCTGCGGTTGCTTTCAAAAAGCCTGTAACTGTTTTGAATGTGAAATTGTTGGAGGCAATGAGGTTAGAGGTGCTTGCCGTGCCCGATACAGTGAGCGCGGTTGATGACGCGTATGTGACCGTCAGTCTGTTCCCCGTTGCATTGTATGAAAATGCGGAATTGTCTTCGGACAGAAGTCCGCCGGCGCCAGCAAAGAAGATAGAGTTTTGAGTGAGCGGAGTATCAATCGTACCAGAGACGGAGAGCGCGGTTGTCGTCGCGGCGGTTGTTGTGGAACGGTCAAAGAACGCGCCGCCGATAACCTGAAGCTTTATTGAGTCAATAGTTGTCGTCGCGTTTCCACCAATAACGACAATATCGTTCGTATCGGTAGGATATACAATCTGATCATTCGTTGTTGTCGCCCAGAAACCGGAGCCGCCGCTACCGGTGTTATCAGTGTCCCAAGTGGGCACGCCTCCCGCGAGTTTCAAAACTTTCCCATCCGTACCGGCTGTAAGTTTAGTCAAAACACCCGCGCTATTTCCGTATAAGAGGTCTCCTGTTGAATATGAAGAAAATCCGGTGCCACCGACAAAGGAAGTGAGCGTGGTAGATGCTGTGGTAGAGCCAGTCAGCATATAGAGAACGCCGGAAAGATCGCCGAAGTTTCCACCCAAACCGCCATACGCTTCGTCTATCACCGTACCTTGCCATGTTCCGCTTGTCACAGTGCCGAGCTGTGCCGTGCCGGTAATCGCAATATGAGTGGTCGTGGCGTTTGTTGTTGTCGCGTTTGCCGCCGTCACATTCGCAAGCGTTGTATCACCCTGCACAATAAGTGTTGATGACGCATAGATGGCATCTTTGAGCCAAATAGGAATAGTCGTGGTCGGCGTGAGCGTCAGTGTGTTAAAGTTCGTCTCTTTCTGCCAATCCGGCACGCCTGAACCGGAGCCACCGCTCACAGTCGTCCACGATAGACCGCCGGCGCCGTTCGTTGAGAGCACCTGATTTGCCGTACCATCAGCTGATGGAAACAGATACTCAACACCGTTGAATGTAGTGGACGCTGTCACTGCGAGCGTATCAACCGTTCCACCAC
>PCTL01000019.1 GCA_002771515.1 Candidatus Lloydbacteria bacterium CG22_combo_CG10-13_8_21_14_all_47_15
CAAAATTACAGCAAAGTTTATAGCTTACCGAGTTTGACGGCAAGCAGTTCGGTACTAGCAAGTAATGCTTTGACTTCCTGCAAACCGCTATCCCAAAACGATGGGTCGCTGATATCAATACCCATGTTCGCAAAAATATTTCTCGGCGAATCAGAAAGCCCTGCCGAAAGAAACTGTTTGACCTGTGCAATAAACGCCGGGTCCTCCCGCACGCGTGCCTGCATCGCTTTTGATATTAGAAGACCGCTCGCATACGAATATACATAAAACGGAGCGCGGATATGCGACCAATGCACCCACCAATGCTCAGACCCTGGTGATTGCGCCACAGCTTCGCCCATGTATGCTTCCATATGCTTCCGAAACATCGCGCCAATATCATCTTTTGAAAGGTATCCTTTTTCACGATACTCTGCGTGTATTTCCTGTTCAAAACGGTAAAGCGCCGACTGACGATAAATCGTTGATATGTCATCATTTAATTTCATCATCATAAGAGAAAGTTTCAGCTCATCAGAAGCATCTTCCATTAGATGCTCTAACACGAAATCTTCCATAAAAGTGCTTGCCACTTCCGCTGTTGCAAGCGGCGTATCAAAGGAAAGCGCGTTCTGTTTCTCACGAATTAATTCATTATTAATACCGTGTCCGGATTCATGGGCAAGCGTCAATACATCGTTTAACTCATCAGTATAATTCATTAAAATGTAAGTCGGCTGCGTCAATAGTTCATGCGCGCAGAACGCACCGCCACTCTTTCCTTTTCTCGGATAGACATCAACCTGTCCGCTCTCTACAAACCGTCTGAAAATATCCGCAAAAGACCGGTCAAGATGTTCAAATACTTTGTGAACAAGATGCGCTGCGTCAAAATACGAATATTTCTTGTTTACGCTGCCATACGGAACATTCCGTTCGTGATAGGCAAGACGCGGCACACCTAAAAGCTTTGCTTTGAGGGCGTAATATCGCTTTGCGGTGTCAAAATTATCCGATACTGTCCGTATGAGCGCGTCTACAGCTTCCGTATCAATATCGTCACTTACATGCCGCGCCTCATCCGGCCGGCAGTAACCGCGCCGCTCACCGATAGCGCGCTTGAACTCAAGCATGGAATTTATCTCCGCCTCAGCAACATCAACATGCGTTCCAAGAATCGTGCGCACATGCTCCGCCGCCTCATCACGCACCGATTTGTCACGACTGGAAAGGAGCGATAAAAGCTCATTAAAATTTTTCTTCGCGCGGGTCCCGTCTTCAGTGCGTGTTTCGCGCTCTTCGCGATTTAGAAACCGCGATACCATATCAACCCAGTTACCGACAGCAGGTTTCCCCACCAGATTAAGTATCGCTTCTTCCGGTTCAGATAGATTATACTTCGCTGTTTTAAATAACCGCTCCAGATAATAACGGTATGCTGATAATTCCGGCGCGGCAAGAAAACGCGACTGCTCCGCCTCTGGAATCTTTGCAATCCGCAATTCAAAAAATTGTATGTCGTTTGCGAGCTTCACCGAAAAATCGTGTATATGCTGTTCGCGCGCCTTAAGTGAAGGATTATCTTCATCTTGCGCGCCACGGAGATGAAAATAGTAACCTTCATCGCCACACATGCCGTACCGCGAAAAAAGCGCTTCGTACTCGTCAAGCGCTTCTTTCAATACTTTAGGGTCATTCACATAGTCATCGCGCCCGCGCCACTTTTTCACAAACGCTTCATTTGCGGCTTGAATCTCAACACGCTTCTGCTCAAATGCTGAATCAGCATCCCCCGCCGCAAGCGGTGAAAGGTCCCATTCTGTTTTTAAAATATTAAGAGATACCACAAGAATTATAGTTTACTATATTTTTGAGCAATTTCTAAGAGGGCTTCAACCGTCGCGTCAATATCTTTTTTCGTCGTGTACCTTCCCAAACTAAATCGTACGGAATTTTCCGAGCGCCATTTTTCGCCGCCGAGCGCGGCGACTACATACGACGCATCTTCCTCATCCGAAGCACACGCGCTTTTTGCGGACGCGGCGATACCTTTCGCGTCAAGCTCTATTATCATAAGCTGGCTTTCAATATCCGGAAACGAGACATTCACATTATTCGGCAACCTAGCGTCCATTGAACCATTAATAATAGTTTCCGGAAATTTTTCTTTAACGCGCCCCAGAAAATAATCGCGAAGTTTCGTTTGGCGCATCGATTCTTTTTCTCTATGCGCGCGTGCGATATTAAGCGCCTTCGCTATGCCGACAATCGCCGCTATATTCTCCGTGCCGCTTCGGAGACCGTGCTCTTGCTCGCCACCATATATAAGCGGGACCAGTCCTACATCGCGTCTCTTATACAAAACACCGATGCCTTTCGGTCCGTATATCTTTGAGGCATTAAAAGTGAGTAGATCAGCGCCAAACCGAGCCGGACCAACATCCAGATAGTTCATCGCCTGACATGCGTCTATGTGGAACAAAACCTGGAATTTTGAATTTTCTGTCTTGGCATTCTTGCGATGCCGGCGGATAATCGCTGCGATTTCTTTAACCGGCTGTATCGTCCCTATTTCGTTATTCGCATACATAACCGATACGAACACAGTTTCCGGCCGAAGCGCTTGTTTAAGCTCGGAAAGCTGTACCATACCGCCTTGATCCACCTGAAGAAAAGTTACCTCTATTTCACCCGCTTTTTCAAGCGCGCGGCACGCGTTTAAAACCGAAGGATGTTCAATCGCACTCGTAATGAAATGCGGCTTTTCTACGCCGTCAGCGCGTGCCGCGCGTGCGATACCGAACACTGCGAGATTATTCGCCTCCGTACCGCTTCCGGTAAATATGATTTCATCGGAATGCGCACCAAGCATCCGCGCGATTTCCGAGCGGGCAACTTCTACTGCCTTTTTTGCTTCCACTCCTTCCTTGTATATCGCGCTTGGATTCCCCTGTGTCGTAGAAAAATACGGTTGCATTACAGAAAACACGCGCCTATCCAAAGGCGTGCCAGCGGCGTAGTCCAAATATATTCGCTTTTGTCGTTTAAAAATCATTTCTTTTATACGGTACCACCAGTGTTTCGTTTTTGCAAAAACAATAAAAATATTGTAAAATAAAAACTTATACATGGAAAAACCGACAGAACAAGGAAATACTGGTAATACGGTTCTCCGCCCGCCCGTTGTCGTGGTAATGGGCCATATTGACCATGGCAAGTCAACACTCTTGGACTATATCAGAAAGACAAATGTGGTAGAAAAAGAAGCGGGTGGCATCACACAGCGTATCTCGGCATACGAAGCAGAGCACGCTGGTCGTGCGATTACCTTCTTGGACACCCCCGGACACGAGGCCTTTTCCTCCATGCGCGAATGTGGCGTTTGTTGTGCGGATATCGCTATTTTAGTTGTATCCGCCGAAGACGGCGTGAAGGCGCAAACACTTGAAGCGCTCACCGCAATCCGTACTGTAAAAGTCCCTTTTGTCGTCGCCATCAACAAAATAGACAAAGCTGGGGCGAATGTTGAGCACACAAAACAGAGCTTGGCGGAAAATGATGTTTTTGTGGAAGGGTACGGCGGCGACATTCCTTTTGCGGCAATTTCTGCAAAGACAGGCGAGGGAGTGGACAACCTTCTGGATACTATACTTCTCGTCGCAGACCTTGAAGAATTGACCGGAAACAAAGCGCTTCCGGCTTCCGGTATCATATTGGAATCAAATGTGGACGCGAAGAGAGGCGTAGCTGCAACTCTCATCATCAAAAATGGCACGCTTAAGAAAGGTCAGTTTGTCGCTGCAAACGGTGCGTTCTCGCCGGTACGGATTATGGAAAATTTCTTGGGTAAACCGATAGATACGGCCACGGTGTCATCGCCTGTTCAGATTATCGGCTGGAATTCTCTGCCACCCACAGGAAGCACATTCACGACATTCAACTCAAAAAAAGATGCGGAGAAAAAGGCGACAGAATCAGAACTGGACAACACTAACAAACAAATATTTGGAGACGCGCACGCGGCAACTTCTATTCCACTCGTTATAAAAACAGATGCAGCCGGCGGGATTGCCGCTATTAAAAAAGAAATCGCAAAAATTTCTGTGCCGGATGTGTCGTGGAACATTATTAAAGAAGGTGTGGGCGATATTTCTGAAAACGATATCAAGACAGCGCACGGTACCACAAAAGATGGCAAGCTAAATAATGCGCTCGTTGTCGGATTCAATGTCGGCATTGACCGGCGCGCAACACAAATAGCGGACCGTGCTGAAGTCCCCGTGAAAACATTTTCTGTAATTTACGACATCGGCATCTGGCTTATTGAAACCGCGGAAAGACTGAAGCCGAAAGTGGAAATAGAGGAAACGACAGGTACTGCAAAAATAATCAGGGTCTTCAGCCAAACGAAGAATAAACAGGTTCTTGGTGGCCGTGTAAAAGAAGGTGTGATTCACGACGGTGACAATGTGCAAATCATCCGCCGCGAGTATGAAATCGGCCGTGGAAAAATCCGCGAGCTCCAGCAACAGAAAGCACATGCGGATGATGTGAGCAAGGATATGGAATTCGGTGTGATGGTGGAATCAAAAACTGAAATTGCGGAGGGTGATACAATAGCGGCGTTTACATTAACGGTGCGGTAATCAATGAGCAAAAGACAGGAGCAAGTTAAAGAACTCTTGAACCGGCTAGCCGCTGCGTTCTTCAGCGACATAGCCGGTACGCATTCACTCATCACCGTAACCGGTGTAACGATCGCGAAAGATTTTGCCCGCGCGACCGTCTTTATTTCGGTCCTGCCGGAACAAGCGGAACATGAAGCGCTCTCATTTGCAAAAAGAAAACGAAGTGACTTAAGAGAATATATACGGCAAAACACTGACCTGCGGCGACTACCGAGAATTGAAATTGAGATTGACCAGGGCGAACAACACCGCAGGCGGATTGACGAATTATTGCGGGAGGATAAAAATTAATACATGGTCCAGTAGCCAAGTGGTAAGGCAAGGGTCTGCAAAACCCTTATACGGGGGTTCGATTCCCCCCTGGACCTCAAGGGTACGGGAGCAAAGCAACTGCTTGCTTTGCGTGGGGAATCGAAAGCCGGAGCAATGTGCGAGTTTCCGCCTTCGGCGGAAGGCGAGCACTGCGAGGCGGGCTCGCGAAAATTTTCCGTCAGGAAAATTATTCGTGAGCGATTCCCACCTGGACCTCAAGATACAAGGAGCAGGCAACCTGCTCTGTGCAAGAAAAACAAAGCGGGGCAGTGGCGGAACCAGGTATACGCGCACGACTTAAAATCGTGTCCCGAAAGGGATGTGGGTTCGATTCCCACCTGCCCCATTTAAATAAAGTGAAAAGTGGCAGAGCAAACAAACTGCTTTGCCTGCGTGTGGAATCAAACCACGGAATGGTGAAAAATTGACAGCATGCTCCGCGGTGATATATGATGGGGTTTACATATTTTTATTTGTTCTTTTATCAACATGCCAAACCATGGAGGTGGAGATGGCTGAAGAAAAGTCATACAGAGAATTCAAAAAAACAGCGGCTGAACTTGCAATCAAAAAGAAAATTTTAGAGGAAAAAGCGCAAAAATCCGGCAAATCATTTTGTTTTTGCCCCACAAGAGAAAAAGAAGAATCGTATACAAGATGCCCGATACCGGAGCTTGAAATGTGCCCAATTTGCGGTAGGTCAAATCAGGCGGATGCTCGATTCTCCACGACAAGCCAGTGTGACTTTATTTTTGTATCCCCTGCTGTATAAATTTAAAAAGGCCCATTGTTTGGGCCTTTTTATCTTGGAAATTGTAAAAATATGGTATACTATGCCAGTATATTCCGCCCATAGCTCAATTGGTAGAGCAGCTGGCTCTTAACCAGAAGGTTCTAGGTTCGATTCCTAGTGGGCGGATACGGAATATACGAATCACACACACCTATTATACATACCGATTTGAATCCAGAACAAAATCAATATGTGTGAAGATATGTATAGAATAGAGGGCGGGTGGCGAAATGGTATACGCGCGTGGCTTAGGACCACGTGGAGCAATCCGTGGAGGTTCAAGTCCTCTCCCGCCCACAATTCGGTCTCTGAATCGGTCTCTGAAAAACCGTTAAGTTCTACTCTGGTGCGAACTTGGTACAATAAAAGCACTAGAGAGAACCGGCTGTATGGAGAGTTTATCTTTTATCTTTTGAGAATCCGTGCAATACGCGCGGCAATCTGCTTAAAATCCTTTTCTTTTTTGCCGCAGGTAGTTTCTGCCGCAGTACCTAGCCGGATACCTGAAGGGTCTTTCGGCGGGCGCGTGTCAAACGGAATCGTATTTTTGTTCACAATTATCCCAGCTGTTTCAAGCCGCTCGCTTGCTTCTTTGCCACCAATTCCGCTCCCGCCGCGCCATACATCAACTAACAAAAGATGGGTATCGGTCCCGCCAGATATAATTCTAAAACCGTTTTTTTGTAATTCTTGCGCTAGAATACGCGCATTTTTTATTACCTGTCTCACATACGCCTTGAACGGCGGTTGAGCCGCCTCATTAAGCGCCACTGCAACAGACGCTATCTGATTCATATGCGGTCCTCCCTGAAGCCCTGGGAAAACGGCTTTGTTTATTTTTGCCGGCAGATTCCGCGAATCTTTTTTTGAAAAAATAAGTGCCGCACGCGGACCGCGAAGCGTTTTATGTGTGGTCGTCGTAACAATATCAGCGTATGGAAATGGTGACGGATGCACGCCACCTGCGACAAGCCCCGCAATATGCGACATATCTACCAATAAGTACGCGCCACACGCATCTGCAATTTTTCTAAATTTTTTAAAATTTATTTTTCTAGGATAAGCAGTGAAGCCGGCAACGATGATATCCGGACTTTCTTTTTTTGCCAGCTGTTCAAGCGCATCATAATTAAGCCATTCGGTTTTTTTATCAACTCCATAGGGGATTTGCCTCCAAATAATGCCTGTCACGGAAACACGCTGACCATGCGTGAGATGGCCGCCACTGGCAAGTTCCATTCCCATGATTTTTCCACCTTTCGGTACCAGAGCTAAATATACGGCGAGATTTGCAGGCGAACCTGAAAGCGGTTGTACATTCACACTCCATTTTTTTGGAGACAGCGTGAATAATGCCAACGCGCGTTCTTCGGCAAGAAGCTCTATCTTATCAGCCACTTCGTTGCCACCATAGTAGCGCGCGGCAGGGTAGCCCTCGGCATATTTATTCACAAATACAGAACCAAGCGCCGAGAGCACATCTGCGGAAACATAATTTTCTGATGCAATCAAATTACACGCCCGTCTCTGACGGGCTCGCTCCTCTTTTATATATTGTGCGACATCTTTATCTTTCATTATATTCTGATTCTTTTTTTCAACTCGACAATATTATACGGCATACTAGCTGCAAACTATTACCAGCATGTATAAACGCGTTCAAAACCTGCTGGTATGACTGTTTTTAGTAAAATCTGCGAGATAGTTATGCCCCGCTCCGCGATAAAAGTGTTTTTATAGTCTTAAGCGCTATTTTGATATCAAGCCATACTGAACGATTCTTGATGTAATATAGATCATATGAAAGTTTTGTACTCGTCTGTGCCACATCTATATCGTGGTGCGGCGCTTCTTTATGGTAAATCTGCGCCCATCCTGAAAGCCCCGGCTTGATAAGGTATCGAACATTATAGTACGGAATCTGTTCCGCGTATGCCATCGCCGGCTCAGGAAATTCCGGCCGCGGACCGATAAGCGAAATATCTCCTTTTAATACATTCCAGAGCTGGGGCAGTTCATCAATACGAGTCCTGCGTAAAAACCTTCCAACCTGCGTAACGACATTTTCCAAACCCCTGCTCCATTCTCCCTGATCGTTAGCCGTCATCGTTCGAAACTTCATCAATCGAATTATTTTCTTATCCTGCCCAACGCGATTCTGATAAGTAAATATATCGCCGCCATCATCAAGTTTAATAGCGAGAAAAATAAAAGGATAACACACAAGCGACACAACGCCCGCTAAAAATGAAATGATGATGTCCATCGTACGCTTGAATGTATCGTACATAAGGTGCGGCGCCGATGAAATGTTCTCCAGAAACCAGCTATCTCCCAAAAGAGATAGTGGTTCGCGGTCAAACACTTCTTCATAAATCTTATACTTATCAATAAACTGCACCTTTGAGAAAATTAGATTGTAAAGATGCGGCACGAGCGGAGCAACTTTATCATTTTGCAGATCAATGACGATAGTTGTAATCCCTTCTGCATATACGGTATTGATAATCTCGTCTTTGAACGCAGTCTCGTCTACTTTCTCTATATCAATAGAGCGCACAAAGTGCATATGATACCGTGGATTTTTATTAATTTCTTCTTCCAGTTCGCGCAATTCATGACCTGTGCCGATAATGACCGCCTTCTCTTTTCTACTTCCACCGCCAAGTGCAATAATTGACAATCGCCAGCCCAGAATAAAAACGAAAGAAACGCCGAGGTAGATAAATAGATTGGTCTTCGGCGCAATTTTAAAAATCGGAATAAAATAGAAAAAGAGTACTGCGAGCACGCTGTTCCACCCTTGCGTCTTCAACACAAGAGAGGGGAGCCGTTTACGTAGAAGCAGAGTATGCTTGTCGTACAATCCGGCAATAAAAAACGCGAGCGCCCACACCGCAAAAAGAATTGAAAACGGAAGAGAGTGCATCGCTACAGTTGCATAGTCTGGCAACTCAAAATAGCGGAGCACTAGAGTAACAAAAAGTGCCGTGTACAAAAGCACAATATCACCAACAAAAAGCATTATTGATTCCCATTTATTTTGAAATGTCATCATTTTGCACCTACACTATATCAAAAACTGTAGTAAAATCTACCTATACGCGGTCATGCGACTAATAATCTATAAGTAATCGTATATGTCATTTAATGACATAACAAATAACAATCACTCTTACTGGCTTCAATACAATAGATAATTTGCACAATTATACAATATAATATATAATATTGTCAATGCGTGGGAGAAAAAAAATCCTATACTTAATCACAAAATCAAACCAAGGCGGCGCTCAGCGGCATGTGTACGACCTAGCAACCAACCTGCCAAAGGAAATCTTTGATGTGTCGATCTATGCCGGCGGAGACGGCCAGCATGCAGGACATGCAAGCTGGCTCTTGACAAAACTCCGCGAAAAAAAAGTCCGTGCTAACTATCTACCTTTTCTAGCGCGCGATATAAATATCTCCACAGACATCACGGTCTTTTTCCATCTCTTGAAACTCTTCAAAAAAGAGCGTCCTGACATAGTACATTTACACAGTTCAAAAATCGGCGGTCTTGGAGCACTCGCGGCACGCATTGCCGGCGTACCAAATATTATTTTCACGGCACACGGCTGGTCATTCAATGAACCGTGGCGAACGCCTCTTTCACGCTGCATTATATGGACTCTTTCTCTCCTAACCGCGCTCTTATGCCATCGTATCATCACCATAACGAAACACGATACGGCTCAGGCTAAAAAGATGCCATTTATATCAGAAGAAAAAATTGCATACATCCCGAATGGCATCAGAGACATTGCATTTTTGTCGCGCGCACAAGCACGCATCGCTCTCTTGGGCGCGCGCAAAGCGGCATTTGCCGATGATATATGGGTCGGCACTATTTCAGAACTCACAAAAAATAAAGGCTTAGACTATGCGTTGTCTGCAATAGTAATACTCAAAAAGAAGGTGGCGGAACCATTCCGCTTCATTATCATAGGCGCGGGGGAAGACCAAAGCGCACTTGAAAAAGAAATACGGATAAAAAAACTTGATGATACTGTTTTCCTCGTGGGACACAGGGAGGATGCTGCCACCCTCCTTAAGGCATTTGATATCTTCACCCTCACTTCGCTCAAAGAAGGCTTGCCGTATGCACTCCTTGAGGCGGGGCTCGCGGAAACAGCAATCGTAGTAGCATCCGATATCGGCGGCATTCCTGATATTATTGAGCATAATGTATCCGGCCTCCTCGTACCACCACAAAATACTGCCGCGATAAGCGACGCCCTAACTCGTATGATACTTGATAAACAATCAGCTAAAAAAATGGCTGATAAATTGCGTAAAAAAATCGTCAAGTTCTGGACGATAGAAAAAATGCTTCACGATATCAAAAAACTTTACAAATAAGTGGTTTATCGGTATAATATAAAAAATTGTTATTTAACAGTATGGTAATAGTATCTGTAAGAACAATTAAAAGAGGAGATTAAATATGGAAACATTGATAGTATTGTTCGGTTCAATAGTTATTTTCGTAGGATGGATTGTCGCATGCGTCTGGATTATGCTACTAACAATCTTTGAGTCAAAACCTGCCGTGGCGGTGGAGACAGTAAAATATCGAAAAAAACTGGGGAATTGAATATTATACTTCGCAAGCCGGCTCATTCATGAGCCGGCTTTATTATTTTTGCCATTATTTCAACATAAAAAATAATGGTATATTGCAACCGCTACAATATACCACAACAAGACATCTAAACACTCTGCCACAATTATAGCCGAGTGTTTAAATACCAATCATTTCATGTTCAATCGCGCTCCGACGCACCGGGCGCGCATAACGGGACATACCCATAAGGATTCCAAGTCCGGCAAATTCAGTAATGATGTGCGAACCGCCATAGCTCAAAAACGGAACTGTCGTACCAGTCACTGGAAAAAGCCCGACATTGATGCCTATATGGAGTATGATATGGCTCATAAAGAAAATCACGAGCCCAACCGCAAAAAGCATTTCAAAATTTGTTGACCCTACAAGCGCTATAGCCAGAATCCGCCAAATTAGAATACCGTAAAGCATAAATAGAATGATTGCTCCGACAAATCCCCACTCCTCGGCAAATGCCGCAAAAATGAAATCGGTCTGATATTCGGGCAAGAATTTCAGCCGAGATTGCGTACCGTAGCCAATTCCCTTGCCAAATATCTCGCCGGACCCGACGGCAATCATAGATTGGCGCGCGTGATATCCGGCACCCTGCACATCCGCAAGCGGATGCATAAATGAGAGAATTCTAACTTTCTGATATGGTTCAAACCCGAATTGCCATAATCCGGAAAAAAGCACCGTCGCAAAAAGAATCACAATTAGAAGATGCTTTTTTGACACCCCCGATACTATAATCATGCCAAACCAAATAGAAGCAATGATGAGCGCTGAACCGAAATCCGGCTGGAATGCGATTAAAAAAAATGGAATGGCGGCATAGATACCGGAAATAAAAATATGACGGAAGTGCGAAATCTCAATATGGCGTCTGGAAAAATATTTTGCAAGGACAATTATTAAAATAAGCTTCATCATGTCAGACGGCTGAAACGACACAGGGCCAATCGTGAACCAACTTCGCGTACCATTAACCGTATCACCGATAAGTAAAAGCAAGATGAGTAAGAGTATTCCTATGAAAAAAAGCGATGATACTACTTCTGTACGCCGTAAAATCCTAAAATCAAAAAGACTTAAGGTGAAAAACACGCCAATTCCGATTGCCGTCCAGATAATCTGCCGGTTGAAAAACTCATTCGGCTCAACAAACGAATTCATGGTTATGAGACCGAATACAACAAGAAAAAAAGCTGCAATAAAGAGGGGCCAATCAACTTTAAACAAAACGCGCCTTATTCCGGCGCGTGCATAAGCGCGCGTAATCATTGCCATTGTATTATTGTGCGACAAATATGTTGCGGCGGGGGAGGACATCTACCCGAGCCGGAAATTCATCAAATTTTCTGCGCCAAGTGAAAAAGATTGTTTCGGTCTTTTCAGCTGGAAAAACATCAATCCTAGTTTCGCTTGCCGCGAACACATTCTCATCGTCATCAAAAAGCACGGCGGTAACCGTTACTCCCCTAAGCTCTTCAAAAGACACATTGGATAAAACAGCTTTAAGCTGGCTGCCAGTTTCTGTTTCTTCAAACAGAGTTTCGCGAACAACAATCGGAAGAAGCGAAGCAGTTTCTCTTTGCCATTCCGGGTCCGGTTCAAACTCAAGGAATGCGCGAGTTGGCACACGATTCCCCGTCCGAATATTTCCTTCATAGACATAGAATCGTTCATTTGGATTCACAAATGTCGCGCCAGCGCCACGCGCCACCAAAAGATTCTCGGCATCAAACAATTTAAAAAGATATGAGATGCGAGTAATGCCTGCTCCGGCATTTGGATTCTCCAAAAAAGCAAGTGCGTCATGCGCACCTTCGCCGGCAGGAATCACCCTGCTCCACAATGTAAAAAGTGGTGAGATGTTTGCAGGGCATGCGGTAGTACACGGACCGCCGCAATCAATCCCGTCTTCCTTTTGATTCAGTTTGCCATCCACGCATGAAGGCGCGTTATATAATACTGAAAAAAGAAAAGCACCAACCGCTAACATTACCACACCAAAGAGACCTCCAAAAATACGCAATTGTCGTTGTGTCGCCCAAGTAGCCATATATGAACCTATACTACCAAAAAACACCGATAATAAAAAGCCGGTGTTTTTTAGTATATATCTGCTCTGTACGAGCATCTGCTCAAGTCCTTTGTGCCGGCGCCGACCTACTCTTGCCCTGTCGGACTACCATCGGCGCTGATTAGCTTAACTTCCGTGTTCGGAATGAGAACGGGTGTATCCCAATCGCCAAAGCACCGGCACAAAATACTCGAGCTCTCCACGCTCTTTATCCTTTGGTAGAGTCGGGGGGCATTGCACCCCCCAACCTTTCCGCTTGTGGCGGAACGCTTTCCTCCTTAAGCTACGACTCTCCATTTATTATAAAAAACAGCGGACAAGGACAAATGTATCACGCACAATACAAGACAATAACCGAAAAACAACAATTCCACATCCCCATAGCGGGAAACAGGATCGACGAATTAGTACACCTCGGCTCAACGCATTACTGCGCTTCCACCTAGTGCCTATCAACGTGATCGTCTCTCACGGGTCTTAACGATTCCTAATCTTGAGGTTGGCTTCCCGCTTAGATGCTTTCAGCGGTTATCCATTCCCGACATAGCTACGGAGCGGTGCCGCTGGCGCGACAGCTCCCAGACCAGAGGTCAGTTCATTCCGGTCCTCTCGTACTAGGAATGACTCCTCTCAAGAATCAACGCCCGCAGCGGATAGAGAACCAACCTGTCTCACGACGGTTTGAACCCAGCTCGCGTACCTTTTTAATTGGCGAACAGCCAAACCCTTGGGACCTTCTTCAGCCCCAGGATAAGGTGAGCCGACATCGAGGTGCCGAACACCGCCGTCGATATGAACTCTTGGGCGGTACCAGCCTGTTATCCCCGGAGTAGCTTTTATCCGTTAATCTCTGGCCGTCTCTAACACGGACCATCGGTTCACTATGCTCCGCTTTCGCGCCTGTTTGGGATGTACCCCTCACAGTTAAGCCGGCTTCTGCCATTACACTATCGGCACGGTTTCCATTCGCGCCTAGCCGACCTTAATAGACTCCTCCGTTACTTTTTAGGAGGAGAGCGCCCCACTCAAACTACCTGCCAAATACTGTCTCCAACGGGTTTTGCCCGCCGGGTTAGAATGTGCCTCCACACAGAGTGGTATTTCACTGACGGCTCCACATCAACCAAAATCGATGCTTCAAAGCCTCCCACCTATGCTACGCAGTGAGAAAACACAACCAATATCAAGCTGCAGTAAAGCTTCCGGGGTCTTTCTGTCCTGCTGCGGGTAACCGGCGTCTTCACCGGTATTGCATTTTCACCGGGCTCTCCCCCGAGACAGTTTCCCAGTCGTTACGCCATTCGTGCACGTCGGAACTTACCCGACAAGGAATTACGCTACCTTAGGACCGTTATAGTTACGGCCGACATTCACCAGGGCTTATATCAGTCGGCACTCCTCGTCAAAGACAAAGAGTACAGCCGATATTTGACCTTCTGGCATTGGTCAGGCGTCACCCCCTATACATCCTCTTGCGAGTTCGCAGGGAGCTGTGTTTTTGATAAACAGTCGCCAGGAAAACTTTCGCTGCGTCCCACACCGTGAAGTGTGGGAAGGCCTTATCCCGAAGTTACGGCCACTTTTTTGCCGAGTTCCTTGGGGGACACTCACCCGTTCGCCTTGGTCTTCTCGACCTGATCACCTGTGTCGGTTTGCGGTACGGATCCCCTATAGTTATGCTTAGAGACTTTTCTCGGAAGCCTGCTTTGCCTAATCCTCTTCGGCGTACCAAAGAGTTTTTGCTCTCCTTAAAGGATGCCCGAAGGCGTGCTTCCGGATTTTCCTAGAAGCCCTTCTAAGAGTACAAACACAAATCCAATAATGCGCTAGGCATACTAGACTCCGTCCTCCCTTCGCACTATAGAGAAGTCACGGAATATTAACCGTGTGTCCATCGCCTTCAGCTTTCGCCATCGGCTTAGGACCGACTAACCCTTCGCTGATTACCATTGCGAAGGAAACCTTGATCTTTCGGCGTCCCGGTATTTCACCGGGATTGCGGTTACTCGTGCCAACATTCTTACTTCGTGCCGCTCCAGCAAAGGTTACCCTTTGCCTTCAGTGCAGACACGAATACTCTCCTACCACTCGCCGTCTTCGAAAAGACGACGAATCCTCATCTTCGGTACGACACTTAAGCCCCGATCATCTGCGGCGCGGAATCTCTTGATCAGTGAGCTGTTACGCTTTCTTTAAAGGATGGCTGCTTCTAAGCCAACCTCCTGATTGTCGGAGAAATTCCACATCCTTACGTGCACTGAGTGCCAATTTAGGGACCTTAGATTGAGGTCTGGGCTCTTTCCCTTTTGACCGATGGACCTTCGCGCCCACAGTCTAACTGCCGTGCTATAACTACCGGTATTCGGAGTTTGAGAGGGTTGACGAGATTGCTCCCTGTTCAACCCTGCCAGTGCTCTACCCCCGGCAGGAACACACGACGCTCGCCCAAAAGCGATTTCGGAGAGAACCAGCTATTACCGAGTTCGATTAGCTTTTCACTCCTTACCACAAGTCATCCGATGGTGTTGCACAGCCAACCGGTTCGGGCCTTCCCCCGACTTTCGTCGGGGTTCACCCTGCTCATGGTAAGCTCACTCGGCTTCGGGTCTTATGCATATCACAATAGGCGCGCTATTCACACTCGGTTTCCCTACGGCTCCACCGGTCTCGGCTTAGCCTGCGACATGCATAAACTCGTTGGCTCATTCTTCAATAGGAACACCGTCACCCCGGCGCAAGGCCAGGGCTCCGATTCCTTGTAGGCATATGGTTTCAGGTCTATTTCACTCCCCTCTCCGGGGTTCTTTTCACCTTTCCCTCACGGTACTCGTTCACTATCGATCTCCAAATGTATTTAGCCTTGGCAGTTAGTTCTGCCTGCTTCCCCCGGGCTATTCATGTCCCGAAGTACTCAAGATCAGAAGCAAGAGAGATGTCGCCATTTCGCGTACGGGGCTATCACCGTCTATGGCCGCGCTTTCCAGCGTGTTCCACTATAACGACATTTTGTAACTCTCTCCGGTTATCCGACGCTTCTGTCTTACAACCCCCCGCATTTTAAAAATACGAGGTTTGGGCTCTTCCCGTTTCGCTCGCCGCTACTCGGGGAATCACAACTTTGCTTTTTATCGGGCAGGAAATAACATAACGCTACTTCCCTATTGCCTATCTCACTTGCGATCAACAGACAATTTCGCCTTTAGCGAACCGGATAAAAAGCAAAGCGATTTGCTTTCTATTCCTCCAGGTACTGAGATGTTTCACTTCCCTGGGTGAGCTCCGCGCAATGCGCGGTCTTTGAGGATTGCTCAAAGGGGTTTCCCCATTCGGAAATCTTCGGATCAAAGGTTGCTTGGCACCTCCCCGAAGCATATCGCCGCCATGCCGCGTCCTTCATCGCCATTTGGAGTCAAGGCATCCACCATACGCCCTTAATTTCCTATTTCCCGTTACGGAAATATGGAATACATATATTATTTTTCGGTTACCCAATACTGCACCTTCTTGGTAGTGCAGTATTCTATTTAGTTTTCAAATTGCATTCACGCCAGTCGTATCTCAAAAACAAAACCGCTTAATGGCGGTTCGGACAACAGATAATCACTAGGGATTTCTACTTATCCTTTCCGCAATGGGATTTTGTTTTTAACCGTATTCATACCGTACATTTCATTATACGCAGCGCGCAAGCGCCGTCAAGTCCCTATACAGTTAACCTTATGGGATGACGCTTTCAAGCCGGATTGGAACGACAAATAGTAACTGAACATAGGTCTCTAATATATATTCGTATATATCCGCCATATCTAAACCGTTTATAGGTTTCTTGCGTTTCTGGCAAAAAAACACCACTGTGCGGTGGTGTTTTTTTGAAAACAGAATTTGAGATTAAAAAGCCTCGCTTATTTTCCAGAAATCTCGCCTCGCAACCGTTCAATATATTTTGCTGCAGCATCCTTCCCGCCAAGACCGAACGCAAGACCAATACCGAGCGAAAGCGCCACGATAACACCCGTAAAGAGTGTCTGCGCAAAAACGCCGGCAATGCCAAGCTGACTAACTGCCGCGAGAAGCGCAAAAATCCAGATTGCCCACCGTGCTACACCGCCCAAAAAATGCGCAGACGGAATACCTGCCGCTTTTGCTGAGCCGGTCACTACCCGCTGAATAAACTGCGCAATCAGAGCGGCTGACAGCAAAATAAGCGCCGCCACAAACACATTCGGCAAATAGAGCAACACCACATCTTTTAGAAAGATGGTTACTTGTGCAAGCCCGAGAACATCAAACGCCGCAACAAGAAAGACGATGATGATGAACCATTTTACCAAGTCGCCGATAAACAGGCCGGAATTCAAATTAAAGCCTGTTCGGTTTATGACATCCTCAAACCCCGCACTCGCCAGCGCACTATCTACTCGCAACGCCTTGATGATCTGTGCCACAACTCGCCCAAGCACTGCCGCAATCACCCATCCGATGATGAAGATAATCAGCGCAACTACCAGATTCGGTACAAATCCAAGCACACCAATCCATAAATTCTGGAATGACTGTGTCAAGACATCGCTCCACGTTTGTAATACCATATCAAGCTTGATTTATGATTATAGTAATATCGCCGTACCGCAAAAATATTCCACGGAAAAACGACAAAATACTCGACCACTAACTAATAATCATTTTAAATTATACCATTTTAATAGTGCGTTGTTACCGCTCCTGTGGATAACCACGCGTGCCGAACTGAAGGCGTGATTTATTCTTTTATTGTCAGATTTCTGACTCACCGCTAATCAATCCCAATTTTGTCAAATATTTTTTCATGCGGATAGTCAAGAATATCGCGAATAAATTTATCGTACATACCATGACGATACAAAAAATCCTTTGTATCAAAAACCGCATAATGAAGTTCGCGCCCGACTTCGGCCTCAATCAATCGTATGGATTGTTCAAGCATCCCGCGTTTTAGACGATCACCAACAATTAGAAGGTCCACGCGGCTGTCTGGATCGTGTATAAAAATACCGGATATAATAATCAGCTTTACCTTCCCACCTCGGCGGCATCGCGTCACGATATCTTCTGTTTTTATCGGTCCCGAGCTTGATAATAGATTGTAAAACTGGTTAAGGAGGGGAAATGCAGGATCAAGTTGCCATCCAATAACCGCTTTCTTTCCCGGTTTTCCTTTTGAATTTATCCGCGGTTTTCTCTCTTTAAAGAAACGCTTGTACCGGATAAACCCAACGGAATAAAGCATGCCGGTCTCACGGCGAACGGTTGAACCACTCACTTTGCTCCGATATGCAATATCCCTGTTTAAGAATGCAAGCTCCGGATTAAGAAGAAACAGCCTCATAATCTTGATTCGAGCCGTCCCGCCAAAGAGTTTTCCGAGAATATCCATTGTGGATACTCTAACACTTCATGAACTTGTGGGGATATTGACTACGCATTTTTCATGTGATGTTACAATACTGAAATAGGTAGCATCTTTATTAGTGCAAAATGAAGACATTGCCGCTAAAATGTTCGTGGACTGCAACAAAAAATCGCGCCGTAGCGCGATTTTTTCTTATTTCAATTCTATTTTTCCACCAGCTGCTTCAACTTTTTTCTTCAACTCTTCCGCTTCCTCTTTCTTCATACCTTGCTTAAGCATTGCCGGCGCGGCATCTACCAAATCTTTCGCTTCTTTCAAGCCGAGACCTAACGCTTCTTTAAGCGCCTTAATGACTTGAATTTTCTGAGCTCCGGCATCCGCGAGCTCAACATCAAAGGATGATTTCTCTTCCGCGGCCTCACCTGTGCCCGCACCCGATGCGGACATAGCCATTGCAGCCGCCGACACACCAAATTTCTTTTCAAGCACTTTCACAAGTTCATGAAGCTCAAGCACGCTCATGTCCTCAATTTTTGAGACCAGGTCTTTAAATTTCTGAGGAACCTCTACTTCTTCACTGTCCGGCTCAGTCACAGGTAGCGCGGCTTCCACTTTTGTATCTTCCACAGGTTTCTCCGGAGCGGCAGTTTCCTCTGTTTGTGCTGCCTTTTTTTCTTCGTCTGTCATAATGATTAATAATTTATGTTAATAATTTTATACTTCTCGTTTCTTCGCAATCTGACCAAGCGCCACGACAAACTGCTGAATTGGCGAGTTAATAAGATTCACAAACTGACCATACAGAACATTCTGTGACGGTATCTCGGCAATATCTGTCATAGCCGCTTGGTCCATATACCTGCCTTCAAAAATGCCGCCGATAATCCTAATTGCGTCCTTGTATGTTTTCTGGAATGCGTATACTTCCCGTGCCGGTGCAATCAAGTCATCACCGTATACCAACGCCAATTCACCTTCAAACGCCGGCTCTACGCCCGACACACCGCTATCGGCAAGCACACGCTTCACAATCGTCTTTTTTGCAACTTTGTAGGAAATACCTTTCTTGTGAAGCGCTTTCCGCATAGCGGTCGTCTCTGCAACCGGCAGTCCATGAAAATTTACAAACGCAACTGACGGCGATGCCTTTACAGCATCGGCTACTTCAGAATATATTTCCTTCTTTTTGTCTTTTGATACAGCCATAATAAAAGTATCAAACTTTGGTTATCTTCTCGGCTTGGAAAGATAAATTATATTCATCTTTCGTTCGCCATGTGTCGCTAATAAAAAAATAAACGGCCAAAAGCCGCGCGTACTTCGACCTCGGCAGGGCTTATGGTATACCGCCTGCTGTCTACGGCTTGTATATACTATATACCGCCAGAGCATCAAAAAGTCAATAGCAAACTGCTATTATGGCGCACAGTAAATAAAAATTCTCCGGTAGCGTACCGCCGGAGAATTTTTATCCTGTAATATTCCTTTACTGTGCAATCTGTGTTTGAAGTTCCGCCTGAAGAGTTTCAAGCTGACTAAGCATTGCCTGAATCTGTACCTCCAGAGCATCTACATCCGCCTGGTTTCCTTGTGCCGGAGCCGCAGGAACGGCAGGCACTTCAGTCGGTACGGCAGGGATTGCAGGCATACCTCCGCTAAAGATTTCTCCAAACTTCGCGCGCGTTTTCGGACCTACAAAACCGTATCCCGGATCTCCGGTGCCAGCCACACCATATTTTACTTGAAATTTCTGCACTGCTTTTTCGGTCAGAGAACCGAAGTAGTCGGTTTCGTTACCTGGCGAGCCGACGCCTGATGAAGAAATAATCGTGTCCGTGTCGGAGTTTAAGAGCTGTTGGAGCCGTTTGACATCCGTACCTGCTTGTCCAAGCCCCAACGCCGCTGTAAAGACAGGAGAAACTGCTGTTGCGACAGGTGACGGCTCTGCCACTTCGGGAGCTTGCGGTTCTGCATTACTGAATACTTCCGCGAGTTTTGCCCGTGTAGCGGGACCCACAAGACCGTAACCTGTTGTGTCAGGAGAGCCACTTGAGACCACCCCGTACTTCGCCTGGAATTTCTGCACCGCTTTTTCGGTCAGAGAACCGAAGTAGTCGGTTTCGTTGCCTGGCGAGCCGACGCCTGATGAAGAAATAATCGTGTCCGTGTCGGAGTTTAAGAGCTGTTGGAGCCGTTTGACCTCATCGCTTGATATTCCACGCGTGAGTGTTCCCGCAAATACCGGGGAAACGGCGAGCGCGACAGGAGAGGGCTGTGCTACCGTAGAAGCCGGTGTCGTTAGCGCGCCTGCTATCGGCACACCCGGAACCACAATCGGCTGTGACGCAGGGATACCTCCTCCTCCGCCTCCTCCACCACCAGTAGAACCGCCGCCACTTGACGCAGCGCCTCCGCCACCGCCTCCGCTACAAGTACTCCCTGA
This sequence comes from Candidatus Lloydbacteria bacterium CG22_combo_CG10-13_8_21_14_all_47_15, assembly GCA_002771515.1. Lineage (GTDB taxonomy): Bacteria > Patescibacteriota > Minisyncoccia > Phycocordibacterales > 21-14-all-47-15 > 21-14-all-47-15. The sequence continues at coordinate 20,342 of PCTL01000019.1, forward strand.
AGTAGGAGTAACTGTTACGGTTACAGTTGTGTCCCATAGGTCATTTTCAATTGTAAGCGTAGAATTACTGCTTCCGCATACAAAACTTTTCCTATAATCAACAGGGTCAACCGTAAAGTTACGCTTATCGCTTGAGGTAATTGTCATTTTAGCATCGCGCGAGAGATCAGCTGTAAACTTAGTAGCACTCACAGTAACGGAGTCGATACTACCTTGCGAAACGGTAAAACTATCGCCGCCAACGCTTATCGTAGAACCTGTAAGAACAGCATCGGTATTTGCAGCAAACGAAGCCATCGGAAAGAGAATCAGCGTGGCAACGAGTAACCATTTGTTTGCCATAATAATAAGAGTTAATTGATCAATTACTTGATGCCAATAAAGTTAATGGTGGTATTTGCGCTTTCAATACTTGTCGTTGTGGTTGCCAAATCACCGACATTCGCGATAGATAATCCGATTGTGCTCGCCGCCGTTGAGGATGCCGCCTGAATAATAAAGTTTGAATGGAGTGTCGGTGCCTGAACAAATATCTTAAATCCAGTGGTTACACCGGTCGCGCCTGTGCAACTTGCAACCGCTGTAGATGACGCGGTAACCGTTGTATTCGCAAGACTGCATGTGCCGAATATCATTCCGCTGATTGTTCCAGCCGTGCTATTACCTCCAACAATTAAATTAGTCGTGCTTGCTGTGGTCGTAACATCAAGATTTGTACCTACAGTCAGCGCGCCTGTAGTTGAAGCACTGCCGTTGATTGTAACTGAATCCGCCACGGCATCTCCCAAGGTAACATTGCCGTTTGCCGTCAGAGTTCCTGCAGTCGCGAAGTTTCCGTTGGTGGAAGTTGTAGTCGCGAAACCGTTTACCCACAAATTACCTCCAACAGTCAGTCCATTGGTTGTAGACGCATTGCCGGTAATAATAATTGCATCTGCCGCCGCATCGCCTAAAGTGACTGCGTCATTGAGGGTTGTTGCGCCACTTACAGTAAGCGACCCTCCTGTAGTAATATTCGTGCTAATCGTTGTCGCCGCGGATGCCGCAATAGCAACAAAAACAAACGAAAGAACGACGGAAAATGCCACAGAAAACATGTCGCGTTTCTTAAATAACTTTTTCATACGCATGTAACGCAAAAGATAAAGATTGCGTTATAATATAAAATTACTAATAAAAATAAATAAAGTTTTTCTCGCCTATGTTTTTTGGATTTCGACGCCAAGCATAGGTTTATTTATAACCAAACCAGAGCACACTGAGTTTTCACAGTGATACATATATCATAGCGTGCGGGGGGGGGGTGTTGCAAAACAATGTATGTGGATAACATTACAACAGACCGAGCAACGATGTTTCAATACGATTTGATTGCAAAAAAAAATACGCTCACTGGCGTATTTTTTATGTGTTCCGACGCAACTTGTACGGTTAATATTCAACACTCTTCTCTCCGCTAATGATATTTACACTTGAAATCAAATCTTTGTCGTGTAATTCATTTATAAGTTTCGCGGAATCAAAAGTATCTTTCAATTTAATAGAAAATATATATGTATTTGTGTCTACTCCGTAGGTCTTTGCCTGTAGAAATTCAAAGGATTCGGCGAAACCGGAAATAACTTTCCGTACTTCGTCCATATTAATATTTTTCTTTGCGTTGAAGGTCAAAATAAACCCGACATTACTGGTCATACTTCCGATATGGTACCGATAGAGACCGAGGATAATCAGCGAGATAATTACAGTTGATATGAGCGCTATTGAATAGTGGCTCGTACCGACCGCAACGCCGATTACGAGCGCGAAGAATACGAAAGCAATGTCGCGCGTTTCCTTCAAAATCGTGCGGAACCGAATAAGAGAAAAGGCGCCAAGAAGCGCGAAAGCGCCAACAAGATTATTCTGCACCACCATCATCACAACCGAGCCGAGGATACCGACAATAATCAATGTAAAGATAAATGATGGCGAATATGATAGCCCTTGATGCGTCCGCTTATATACAAAGACAATCACCAAGAGAAGCGCAAACGCAAATAGCAGGTTAAAGACTACAATGGCAGAACTTAATTCTGTTTGTGTCAAATTATAAAAATTGTTCATAAAATAAATGTTATCTTCCTATAGGATAAGCCGCGGTCAGCGCGTCAATGGCATTCGTATACTTTGAAAACGGCTCGCGCGACAAGTGGAACCTGCGAACCATATCGCCGAACCACCACGGCATCGCTCCAAAAAATTTTACTTCCATCACCGCCCGCCCCGGCGCGACGGAAAACATTCCACCATTATCCACAAAATCACTCCACGCGCAAGTTTCAATATCGTAGTCAATGGTCAACCGTATCTCCGACAAAAAATAGCTCACATACGCGCTGCGCTTATACCGTACCACGATATTTGGATGATAATTTTTCATCTGGAAATAGTGCAGAAATTTCCGTAACTGCGCGTCGTTCCCATTGCGCGATTTTAACGCGGCTACATCAGTATTGTGAAGAAGAGATGCAAATCCATCACCATCCACGACGCTTCTTATCTTTCGTATATTCATATTGTGTTTTTCTTTTATTTCAAGCCACACATCCCCGCCGTAGGAAAACGAATTTTCATAAATCCTCGCTCGCATTTTTCTGCGAAATTTCACGCCGCTTAACTTATCATGATAATCATCTAAAAGAGGCGTATCAAAATACAAGCTCGTGACGATGTACGATCCGTCTTGCGCGGTGTCTTTATCAAGTCCGATTTTTTGCAGATACTCTTCAAAAATCGGCATCATATGCGCGTCAATAATATATTTAAACTCGTGCCTGCTGTTTTTTGTCATATGCTTATTTGATATATCGGTACTCTTGGACCGGAAACTCTGCCCCTTCAAACAAAGATAATGCATCTGCCGCAAGCGGGATAGTAACATTTTCAAATATATTTTCCGAAAGAACAGCGGCTCCGCCATTGGCAAATTCCGCTTTCTTGCGGTATGCGACAATACCAATCTTCGTATCTAAAATTCTATTACCTGAAATATCGGCAACGGCGTTATCTTTCACAGCAATGCCAATTTCACATCCGGTAATAGTATTTTCCCGAATAATCGGCCGAGCCCCTTCTCCTACACTTATTCCCTTGTCGGAACAGCCATATACCTGATTGTTTTCCGCAAGAATATCACTCCAACTCAAATCAATAGCGTCACCGCCTCCGTCAAAGCCGATGTCAGAAAACACATTACCGACAATCTTCGTATCTCTTGAAACAAAATCAACATCTATGGCGTCAGAAAATGTGTGCTCAAACCTAGAATCTCTAATGCTCGCTTCTCCGTATTTTATATTCAACGCGTCATCGTCGCCTGAATTGCTGAATGTTGTGTCTGAAATTTCAACCGATGCGTTGTGAAATGCCACCATTCCGGTAAATGTAATACCGTTTATACTCTCACCCGAACCGCCATCAAAGAAAACATTCTCTACAATACTCTTTTCTTCCGTATTGACCACGGCAAATGTTCCCCATTCCCTACCGGTATTCGCGCGCATCACACGGATAGGCGCAAAACTGCGCCCGCGCGCAACGATAGGACTATACGAAATCACGGAGACGCCTTCTCCCATATATAGAGTCGCCCCAGCGTCAATCTGTACCCGAACCCCGCGTGGAACAATAATATCACTCCCAAAATAGTACGAGCCGGGCAAGAGCGCTACAGTTAACGCGTCCCGTTTGACGAACGATGGATTGACGCGGATAAATTCATCAATAGAGGAGCCGGATTCAGAGAAACGCTTAAACTCACCTTCCGGAAAAAATCGGTTTTTATCAGGATCATCGCCCTTGTCGGCAGTATAATAGCTATCCCCGTACTCAAGCACGGCTTTCGCGCTATGGAAATTATCAACCGCAATATCCCTAAATACCCCAACCTGCCGAATAAACTGGAAATTATTGTAAAGCTTTGCCCCGTCCGTAAAGAAATCCGCCTTTGTCTTGTCGTACCAGTCGTCATAAAAAGACAAATCGTCCATTAAGTTTGAGTCATCCGATATGTATGCTCCAAGAAGTTTATTCCGTGCTTCGCGGAATTCCGGAATACCGAGAATACGGCTTGAGATATCTGTGATATGGTCCCCGCGCATCGTATCAATCGCCGTCATCTCCAAATCCCACGGACTGAATTCAAATTTTCCGGTATCTGGATTAAATATTAAAAACACATTTCCAAAGGTTTCGTTAAAATGACTGCTACCGGCAAGAATGCTCACCACATTGAACGCGTAAAATTTATCCATATCAAGTATGTTGGGTATCAGGCGTTTGAATGTTCCATCATCCGCACCATCCAGAAGTTCATAAAAAGTCCGTACGGCAGTGTCTGCCGTCGCTTGGCCTGTATGTCTGGTAAAGTAGTATGTCCCATCTTTCCGTACCACAGAAAACACGGAAGAATCATTAGCATCGGCACTCTCTCCGACAAGAATACTATCGTCAAGATTAAACACCGACAGTGCATCTGATACAGGACGCTTGTTCAGCCATTCATCAGTGAAGCGTTCTACGGTCAGATAAACTCCCATATCAACTCCGTTTATCCGAAGCCGCGCAAACGACATATCAAGCGTCGTCAACCCTAATTTCTGCGCGCGATACAAATTGAGCGGTTCAGCAAAATATTTTCGGTCATATGGAATAATAAAATCCAAACTCTTCATACCTTGAAACAGATTTTTTGACGGAAATTTGACCCGTATTGATTTTTGAAAACTATTCCAGTGGTTTGCGTTGGTACCTCGATATTTTACTTTTACTTCATCCTGATATCCTCCGAAGGCGAACCCGCCGGTAGCCCATACTCTGTTATCGCTTTCCAAATATCCACCCACGGGGTCAGCCGGTAAATTCGCATTCAGAAAGACCATATTTTGCGTAGTGATAAACATGTCATATACAGGCAAGTGAGACGGCGCCAGGGAATGTACCAAATAGTACGGCGCGAAAAAAATATCCGGAAGTTTCCGCAAGGAATGATACGCGTGCAAAAAATGCCGGGCAATGGGATTCCCTAGAATGCTTGTTCTAAAAGCGTTAAAAGAGGCGCTTCTTTGCTCAAGCGGATTTTGAAATATCACAAGAGAAAAAATCACCGCAAAAAAGACGCACGCGACGAGGAGCGGATACCGTACTTTTTTTTGTCTGAAAAAATGCCGTATGTTCATATCTGATATCATCTAGCGTGCGTACTCGTTCTCCAGCACATTGCGCGCGTTGTGAAAATTATTAATAAAATGCCAACGGGTCTCCGCCACTGTGTTCATAAACACAAAGTTGTTGTCTTTTTTTGCGGTATCTTTGAAAAACGCACCTTTCGTACTCTCGTATAAATTGTCGTAAAACTTAAGGTCATCCCTCAAATTGTCGGGGTTATCTATATACTCGGCCAAAAGCTCATTCCGCCGTTCCCGAAACGCGTCTACTGACAATATTCGCTGTGACAAAGTTGAGTTCTCAGTATAATGCTCACGCGCCGGATTGATAACGATATCAATCGGCACCATTTCAAATTTTCCAGTTTCCGCATTACGAAGAAGCATCACATTCTCAAAATCATACTGTGGATTACCTGCAAGAATGGTCAGGATATCCCACCGGTAAAACTTCTCCATATCCAAGAGTTTTGGTATCTCTCTTTCAAACACCTCATCTGTGGCGGTATCAACAATGGAAATCAGCGCTTCAAGATTTTTGTATCGTTCTTTTTCTTCTATGTAGCTTTTCCAACCGCCGATAAACTCAATGTCGTACAGCGACAGTACAGATTCATATTCTACTTCATTATCTCCGCCAAAAAGCGCCATGGAACCGTCGTCAACGCCAAATATATTTGATCCGGCAGGTACGCCCTTTTTGTCTAAAAGCTCCCGCGACCAATGGTCGGATACAATATACACGCCATGATTCTCGCCATTCAAGATGACATTCATAAAGCGCATATCGGGCGTTAACAAACCGAATTTCTCCGCACGATACATATTGAGAAAAGGAGCATAATATAATTTGTCAGACGGAAGTACCAAATTAAGCGCGGATGCGCCTTCAAAAAGATGCCCCTCCGAAAACTTTACGCGATAGGATTTTTTAAAACTATTCCAATGATTTGAATTCAAGCCCTTGTATCGCACATCTGCTTCAGAAATAAAGCCGTCGCTCTGGAACATACCTTTCACAAACACACGGTTTTCATCAAGGCTGATGCTCGTAAACGGAGAAGACTTCGGTAGGTTATCGTTCAAATAGAGAATATCTTTTGATTCAATGTCCAAAGAAAGCTCCGGGAGGTCGGTTTGAATAAACAAATACGGGAAAAATACGATGTCCGGCAACTTTCTGAGCGAACGGTAGAGCGGGAGTAATTGTCTGCCAAATTCACTATCCGTTACTTTTGATTTAATGGTCAAAGGCAATGAATTAAGCCACCAAAGCAAAGTAGCCGATACAACCGATATCACGATAAAGACAAGATATTTGTGGCGCGCCGATTTCATTTTATAATCCAAGCATTCTACCGTAAAACGGTAAAAAATCCAGCGTCTCATGACGCTGGATTTTTGATACATAATTCTATGCTATTACTTATTCCGCGATAAAAGCCCACTGCATCGGAGTTCCGCGTTCAATATCTTGAGCCGCTCTACGGCCCCAGACTGAACGGCAATATTTTGGAGCAAGTCCGTTGCCTGGACGGATAGACCGCACATTTTTCTCGGTAAAACTTTCTCCTTTCCGAATATCAGAAACCGCAAATAGGGACTTTCTGAAAATTACATTCTCTGCCGACCCTCCCGAAGCCCCGTAACACGGGGTACCGATGATTTTTTCTGTCTGCCGAATCGCGTCAACCATATGCCGCAATTCATCTGGCTCCAAAGAAAATGACGCGTCTGGCCCGCCATCTTTGCGTGAAAGTGTAACATGCTTCTCAATAATAGCCGCACCGAACGCAACCGCCAGAACTGGCACTTCAGTCCCAAGCGTATGATCAGATAAACCAACGATTCCGCCAAACCGCTCTCTCATATCCGGTATAGTAGCGAGATTCATTTCCGCAGGTGTGGCAGGATACGCGCTCACACAGTGGAGCAATGCGATTGACGGGCAACCGCCTCCTTTCAATGTTGCGAGCGCCAGATTGATTTCGCTAACTGAAGCCATGCCGCATGACATAATAACCGGTTTCCGCGTACGCCCAATCCTCTCTAACAAAGGTATGTCAGTAACTTCAAAAGACGAGACTTTGTACGCCGGCATATCAAGCTCTTCCAAAAAATCAACTGCGGTGATATCAAACGGCGAAGAAAAACAAATGAGCCCCTTTGACTCTGCGTACTTCTTCAAGTGCGGCTGCCATTCCCACGGCGTATATGCCTCGTTATACAATTGATAGAGAGTCCGCCATTTCCACGCGTCATTGCTCTTCACCTGAAAATATTCTTTGTCAGAATCAATTGTAATCGTATCCGCTGTATATGTTTGAAGTTTTATCGCGTGCGCGCCTGCTTTGCGCACCGCATCTATGATATTACGCGCATTGGCATATGATTGCAGATGATTTGCGGACAATTCCGCGACAATCAATGTTTGGCAACCTATACCAACCACCCTCTTTCCGATATACATGTGTTGCATTTCATATCTCCTTTCAATCCGTGCACATATCGCGATACAAAATCATATGCATACAGAGTTCGCCCATTCTGTTAATTTCTGTGAATCGGCCGTATCCTGCTTTTTCAAATGTTTTAACGGAAGCCGTATTATTTTTTTTTACAAATGCACAGATACATTGAATCTGCGGATGCGCATCAAAGAATTGTGATGATGTTTCCCGCAATACCTTTGCCCCATATCCCATTCCGCGAAAATGTGACGACAGTGCGATATGCACTTCTGCATTCTGCGCACCGGATATATCAAACCGCACTTGACCTGCTGGAAGAAAATCAATTTCCGCGATATAGAAAACGGTGCACCCAGAAGACATCTTTTCCTTATACCACAGGCAGTGGGTATCCCAATCAATAAAAACATTGTCAAAAGACGCTTCCCGTACCGCTGTCTCATTCCGTAAATTGAACACGAATTCCCTGTCTTCTTCACTTGCTTTCCTAATGACGATCATTGCAGTCATAGTACATATCCCCCTTTCAGGATATCGCGTACCCCTTGTTGCTCAAGCGATACTCTCTTTTTTAATTCGGTACTTTGATACGCATCGGCAATCATGGTTTCCCATTGCTCACTGTCGTTTGCAATACAAATTTGTTCAGCAGAACAAAGCGACAATATTCCGGCAGACAAAACATTGTTCAGCGCGCTTAATGCGTCTAAACATTCAATCATCGCCTGAATACGCGGCAGATGATATTCATTTGAAATCAGGGTCACGGACTCCTGTCCTGCCTCAAGAAACTTTTGTAATACAAGGAGACCCTCAAATGTAGTTCCGGAGTTGCTTTCAATTGTAATGTCCGGAGCGGCTATACCAAGCGTTTCAAGCTCACCCGCCATGACCTGCGATATCGCCGGCATATCCGGTGTTGCCCGCATATGTCCTCGTCCTCCTATTACAAGAAGCGCCGCGGGCCGATTCTCTTTCCGGAATTGCTTATATGTATATACCCCTGCTAATACACGGAATCTGTCTCCCAGTACGCCGAAATCATCTCCCTCATCAAGCCATGTGGTACGCCAACCGCCCGTATCTTTCACAAGACCGCCTGCAAAAATTGCAATAATATGTGCGTTCATCTCTACCTCACTTTAAATATATTCGTAATTGGCTTTCCCTCCAGAGAACTTTTTAAGCTGTTATTTTCAAGCAACACTTTCATACGACCAAATATCTTATCGTACGCGTCTAGGAGATTATTAACATCTTTTTTTGTATGCGTAAAGCTTATATTATGCTGGCCGAACCACAAAAATCCCTTTTTCAAGAGTTCTTGTTGTATATAACTTTTTATTTCCAAGTCGGACACAGAATCTGTAGAAGAAATCAGAAATATTTGCCACGGAGGTTTACCGACTACACTTATGATATCCCCAAGTTTATAATGTGCGACAAGCATATTTGTCCTATCTTTTAATATTTGTCCAAGATGCCACAGATACGGAATGACTTTTTTCTTCTCCATTTCCCGTATAGTCGCCACAGCAGCCGCCAAAGACAGGCATTCCCCGCCAAAGGTAAAAGAATAAAAAATATCATCAACCGCCCGCATATATTTTTTCTGTCCCACCAATGCGGCAATCGGCATGCCGTTTGCCATTGATTTTCCAAATGTCGCAAGATCCGGCGTAATTCCAAAATATTTTTGCGCGCCGCCAATATCAAACCTAAATCCTGTAATAATCTCGTCAAAAATAAGCAGTGCGCCATGTTTGCGTGCGAGTGTCTTTACTTTTTGCAGAAAATTATTTTGGGGCTCACTATAATTCATTGGCTCCATGATTACGGCGGCAACTTTATTTTTGTGTTTTTTAAAAATTCTTTCAAGCGATGATATATCGTTATAGACAAACGAGTGGGTCATTGCACGAGTACTTTTCGGCACTCCGAGGTGCCGCGCGGTTGAGCCGATGTACCAATCGTGCCAGCCATGATATCCGCACGCGGCAATATGGTCACGACCTGTTATCGCGCGAGCAAGCCGTACAGCGCCTGTCGTCACATCAGACCCGTTTTTTCCGAAACGCACCATCTCGGCGCATGGTATATGTTTGATGAGAAGCTCCGCCAGTTCATATTCAAGCGGAGATGGAAGCGAAAATATGATGCCTTTCTTGAGCTGATGCTTAATCGCATCATCAACCGCTTTATATTGATAGCCTAAAATAACCGGCAAAAGTCCGTTTATAAAATCTATATATTCATTGCCGTCAACATCCCAGACACGGCTCCCCTTTCCATGCGTTATAAAAAGCGGCGCAACGCCCTGCGCCCATTGTAAATGGCTTTTTGAGAATGTTTGCGACGCAAGCGGAATAACTTTACTTACTTTCGCGAACAACGCGTTACTTTTTTTGACTTTTGCTTTTAGATTTTTGTTTTTCATCTTCTTGAAGAGATTTTAATAATCCGCTATTCCGAGTTATATACATATTTTTAAGCATTATATCCGGATTCTTACTCAACAATACAATATAATCCATATAAGACGCGTCATGCGTAGTATGCGTCAGTAGAAATTTAATAACATCAAAATCCTCCGGTTCATCTACGGTCATTCGGAAATGCGCCCAATTGTGCGACGCGGATACATTTCCCTTTTTAAATTTTTTCTGTTTCCGTATGTACTGAGTCATATGCTCCCGTTCAGACGGAAGCGTCGCTTTTTGAGCCGCCTCTATAAGTGCCTTTTTTGTAAACACTTCCACATCCATACCATCGGGGAAAGTCTCCGGGTCAATATTGCAGGCATAATCAAGTTTTTTTTCGTAGAAAATAGCAATGACGCTTTCAGCCACTTTCGGATCAACAATAGGGCAGTCACTCGTAATACGCACAATCGTATTATACTCCGGATACGCGAGCGAACACCTGTAGTAGCGGTCCAAGAGATCTGTCTCTGAACCGCGGACACAGGAAATTTTAATTCTCTTGCACAACAGCGCGAGTACATCATCTCGTTTATGCGTGGTTGTCGCGACAACTATTTTATCAATAGATGCCACCTGCGTTACTCTGGAAATACAGTGCTCAAGCAATGTTTTTCCTGCGACCTTCTTCAACACCTTGCGCGGAAACCTTGTTGATCCGGTCCGCGCCTGAATGATGCATAATGTTTTTGTTTTCATATTGTCATATTTTACCTCTAGCTGTTGACAGAAGTTTGACAACCGCCTTACCACCTACGATATCCTGCAATGGTTTCTTTCCGTGTGCCACGCATTGTAAAAAATGTTTCAATTCATCAATAAACATCTGATTTGTATTTTTCTCTCCATGATACAAAACTTTTATTCTTCGTTCGTCTGCAAAAACGACTGAATCATCCATAAAATCAATCGTGAGCGTTCCCTTATCTGTCACGATATCAATAAAATGCGCGCGCTTCCGGCTCACATAGTCTATGACTGCGGTACTCAACACGCCATTCTCATGCACAAACACAAGCGCGGCCGCTTCTTCACCGCGAATGCCAAGCATTGAAACATCACCGGTGCATACGCTGTATTTCTTGATATGTCCTAACAAAAATTCCAAATAATTTACCAAGTGAGACCCTGAGTCCATAATCAGACGCTCCGCGCCACCGGTTTCTTTTAATGTTTCGTAGATATACGGACGGTGCACCGGTATGGAGTATCCGGCAATCACTCGCGAAAGCACCGGCTTGCCATACCGCCCGCTTTCCAGCGCGCGACGCATTACAGCTAAACCCTTATGAAAAAGATAATTGCACGCCACCATACGAACTAGTTTTTTGTCTCTGCATACTGTTTCAAGCTCTGCAATTCCGGCCACTGTGTCGGAAAGAGGTTTTTCAATAAACAGATGGCAACCGGCTTTTGCGCACCGAAGCGCTGTCCTCACATGAAGGTTGCTCGGGTTACAGACAAAAGCAATGTCAAATTGTTTGAGCGCGTTACCGCCGATACTCGTAAGAGCCCGAATACCTGCGCCGACTGTTTTCGTATCAATATCGTACACAGACACATTATGATATCCAAGCGTACGCAGATTCTGATAATGCCGTTTACCGATTGAACCAAAACCGATAATAATTATGTTGCATTTTTTATCCATGATATGGCGTTAACGAATCGGCATATTTCTTTATTCTTGAGTGATATACATCGGCAAAGTATTCTTTATCATAGTATTTTTCCCCCATCGGGAGCAGTGCGGTAAAACCTCCAAACCCCCGTTTGAATTTTGAGATGCTCTTTTCCTTTTCGGTGGGGAAATGCTCAAGCGTTTGTGCGTAATATTGCCATCCGATCTCATAAAATTTAATTGCATGCTCATGCATCCATTTTATGCCTTCCCACTGTATAAAATGCGCGACCGGAATTCCGGCAGAGTTCGGGTCATTACACGCGGAACCATAATATGCGTTGTTTTTGTACAAGAAAAAATAAGAAAAACCAACAAACATATTTCCTTTTTTTGCGCCAATTAAAAAAGCGTTCCCTTCTCGTATCCAGTCATAC
>PCTL01000022.1 GCA_002771515.1 Candidatus Lloydbacteria bacterium CG22_combo_CG10-13_8_21_14_all_47_15
CAATGCCCGGTTTTACAAAACCCGAAGATATGAACAAGTTTGGATGGGATACGCTTTCGGATGAGAAAATTAATGTACTCGCGCTTTACACCAGAAGTTTCGGCAGTAAATCGCAATACATATTGGAAATGTGCGCAAACGAGGATTTTACTTTTGATACTGAAGAAGAATCGTTTGCCATTGAGACATCAGGAGAGTGGCTTCAGGTAAAACAGGATATGGAGAATCCATCACTTCTGCATATTTCTGCCCGTAACCCGTTGGCGCTTAAACTTTATATGACCTTAGAGCACAAGCTGGCAGTTCGGACGCACTTTACAATCCTTGGTAAGTTTTCAAAACAGCACAACGGTCTTGAACCGTTGATTAGAATGACGGTCCGCTTCAATTTTCCGTGCAACGGAGCTCTCTCTCTTGATGATGAGCGCCCGAAGCGGCTATTCTAAATGTCTTAATTGCTTTGTATCGTATATTTAAAACCGCCCCGATAAATCGGGGCGGTTTTTTTTATTGAATATCTGAATAGAATGCAAATCGCGCTGGAAGCCCGGGAGAACTTTGGATTGTATGGTACGGCATTTTATTGTCCGCCCATGAAGGGGCTCGGAAGACCGCCTTCGGCGAATAGAAGTGCCGGACGGCAAGTGGTAATGGTCGCGCTTTTGCAGGCGCATAATATACCTCTTCTGCAATTACAAGCGCCTGTCTCCATGCTAGGTTTTTTGTGTCGCCATATCCGAGCGAGATATTGTTTTTATACTCTATATCGTGCGGATTCAGGCCAGAAAATTGTCCCGGACTTTGTGCGACATCACGGTAGGTGTCTCCGCGGAATCCGGTCTCTACGCGGTTTCTTACCACCCATCCTATAAGTCGCATTTCGTATGACACTTTTGTTTCCGAATACATAATCCTTGCAAGCCATAGGATTTCATTTTCTGTGTTTGCTGAATCGTCTGTAGCCGTAATGTCTGTAGTAGGGAAAAAGGGCGTTGATATGTCATTAGATATTGTTGGTAAAAGTATTTTTCCAAGTAATATAAGCGATAGTATGCTTTCCATAAAGGTATTCCGGGTTTAAAAAAGCGCCTTTCGGCGCGATTTTCTCGGTAGATTTATCATAGCATAGTTGACTATATTTGTCAAGTGTGGTCAAACATGCCGTTGACGGATATTAGAAATTATTCTATTATCAAGAATAGCAACACCATTTGTTCTTTTTAATTTTTTGAAAAGGAGACGATCTTGAAAGTACTTTTTGTATACCCGCTTTTTCCTCCACTGACCTACTGGGGTTTCAAAACACCGCTCAAATTTCTTTCCAAAAAAGCGCTTCAACCGCCACTTGGGCTTCTAACTGTCGCGGCAATGCTCCCATATGAATGGGAGAAAAAATTGGTTGATATGAATGTTGCCACGCTAACCGACAAGGATATTCTTTGGGCAGATATGGTATTTATCAGCGCGATGCTCGCGCAAAGAATCAGTGCGCAGGATGTGATTGATCGGAGCAGAGCGTTTGGAAAAAAAATTGTTGCAGGCGGTCCTGCGTTCACTACACAAAAAGATGCATTTTCGGGCGTGGACCATTTTGTGCTTGATGAAGCGGAAGTAACTCTCCCGCTTTTTCTGGAAGATGTCCAGAAAGGAACTCTGCGTAGAGTGTATACATCTGATGAGAAACCGGATGTAACACATGTGCCAGTCCCGCTCTGGTCGCTTTTGGCCGAGCCGAAAAAGTACGGCGCGCTATCAATTCAATATTCGCGTGGCTGTCCATTCAATTGTGAATTTTGCGATATCATCATCATGAATGGGCGCCGACCGCGGATGAAGCTGTCTGCGCAGATTGTTGCCGAGCTCGATGCTCTCTACAAGATTGGTTGGCGTGACTCTATATTTATTGTTGACGATAATTTTATCGGCAATAAGCGCGAGGTGAAGAATATGCTTGTCGCTGTCATAGCGTGGCAGAAAAAAATGAAGTATCCATTCAAGCTCTTTACTGAAGCAAGTATTGACCTTGCCAGAGATAAGGAACTTATGGACCTGATGCGTCTCGCAAATTTCTACAAGGTTTTTATAGGTATTGAGACACCTAATATGACAAGTCTTGAAGAGTGTCAGAAGGTGCAAAATACTAAAGATAATCTTGTTGAATCGGTACGGACGATACAGGAGCATGGGATGCAGGTAATGGGAGGCTTCATTGTTGGTTTTGACAACGACCCTGAAGATATTTTTGAGATGCAGACTCGCTTTATTCAGGAGACGGGCATTGTCACGGCGATGGTCGGGCTTTTAACGGCTCTGCCCGGTACACAGCTCTGGCACAGGTTGGAAGCGGAGAATCGACTTCTGCATGTTTCAAGCGGAGAGAATACAGACGGAACGCTCAATTTTATGCCGCGCATGGATCGTGAAAAACTGCTTACCGGCTACCAACAGATTCTTGATAGCATCTATTCGCCGAAGAATTATTATCTGCGCATTGAGCAATTCCTCGCATACTATCGTCCGACCGTTAGAAGCCGATATTCGTTCAAAAATGTTCTTGCTCTTTTTAAGAGTATCTTTAGAATCGGTATTCGCTCAAAACAGCGGATGCTCTACTGGAAACTTCTTCTGAAGACATTTTTTACTCACATTCGTGCGTTTCCGACCGTTGTGGAGCTTGCGATATACGGCCTGCATTTTGCAGAGATTACTGAAAAGATACGGTTAGAGCGGCTTGAAAGGCAGCAACAGATTGCTTGAGAGAAAATTTAATAAAAGGCGCGCTGATTATCAGCGCGCCTTTTTCTTAATAGAAAAACGCCTCGGCAAATGCCGAGGCGTTTTTCGCACATGATTTAGACGCGGCTTACAGTAACTGCTTGCGGCCCCTTCATGCCTTGGTTTACTTCAAATGATACTTTGTCGCCCTCACGGAGGTCGTCAAATGAAACATTCTGAAGTTCGTTTGAGTGAAAAAACAAATCCTTGCTTTCACCTTCGCGACTGATAAAGCCGTAGCCTTTATCCATAATCTTCGCGATTGTTCCTTCTTGCATTGTTTTGAGAACTAAATCGAGTAAAAATTCAAATTCAATACTGAAGACCTGAAACCCGACCCAGTTCTGCTCCAATACGATTTGACAAGGTCAAGCGTAGCACCATTCCTTTTATTTGTCAATGCATTAGGCGCGTTGGCGTGTGTATAAAGATGCATAAAAAAGGGGCCCATTTCATTAATGAAAAGGGCCCCTCACTTTCTGCATTTCTCAAAAAGACCGCAAAACCGCCACAAGAAAGATATATTAGCCGTGTAATCGGCTTGCGCTTCGTAGTTTGGTTCAGGAATTTGCTGTCTTGCCGAGAAATCAACGCCGATATTCCACAAGTCCTTTTCGTATTCCACGCGGGCGGTGTAGGTGCTGGACATTTTGTCCCGCTCCCATGTGTCCGAATTGTATCGGAGATGTATGTATTGATTAAATGAAAATCGCGGTGAGAGTTGCCATTTGTGTGTCATACTCCAATCAACATCTAGAGTGCCAAATTCCGGTAGTGCTTCGTTGCGCGGGAATGGCAATAAGGATGGGAACGGCGTCTGCATAGTGGCATTCCAGCGTATATATTCTGACCTAGTTATGTCAAAGGTCTTTGACACACCGGCATACAACTGCAAAAACTCACCGTGGGCGAGCCCCGTGCTTACATCCAGACCACCAATTTTATCGAAGAAACCTGCGGAATACGGCTCAAGATACACATACTCCGGCAGAATTTCATAGATGCTTAAGCGAGTAGCATGCTCTTTTTTTGTAATATGTTGGCCGAAGTATGGTTTCGGCATATACCACTTTTCGGTGTCGCTCTGTGGTCCTCCGATTGCCATTTTTGGCGCGGCAGTAATTACAGAAATACTGATGCAGGAAAATACAAAGAACAATTTGAAAAATTTTTTCACGGACCCTACCTCCTTTCACGTCAAAATGTTTTAGTTTGTGGAGACAAGATATTACCTGATAGTAGGGTAGCATCTTATTTTACTATTGTCAAATAAAGCCGCCGCGCCATTATAGGCGTGGCGGCTTAGACATAGCAGATCGGCTAGCTCGTCGTAAATGAATGTTCAGAAGAGGTGGCTGTATTGCCGGCGACATCTGACGATTCAACTATAAAGTAGTATGTCGTGCTTGCGTTCAGGTCTGAAAGCTTGAGTATATGCGTGAGGACTAGGGTGGTTTCGAATATTGAACTTTTTATAGCGGTAGAGCTTGAGAAGAACCCGGTAGTGACGCTATAAGATACTTTAGATGTTGCCGATTCATCGGTGTGCCAGCTGATTTCCGCAGTCGTGGTGGCGTTGGTTGATGTAGCGGGAGCGGAAAAAATATTTGATAGTACTGGCGCCGTAGTGTCGGGAGTTGATGTCGCGGTGTTGTCATCCTCGTTATCATCCTCGTTATCATCATCGTCCGCATCTCCTTCTTCTTCGTCATCATCGGCATCATATTCTTCATCATTACCGCTCGCATCAGTGTCGCACCGGCCTTCTTCATCGCCATGGGCGAGGTGCGTCGGAAGCGCGTTTTCAGAAATGCGGATCGTATGAGTATCTTTGTGGCAAACAATCACTTTATTGCCGTGCTCGCTACCCCCCTTTTCATCATTACTGTTACTCTGACCGCTGTCTCCGTCTTCGTCGTCGTCACTTTCATTATCTTCCTCGTCCTTATCGCTATCGCCGTCATCATCTTCCAATTCAAATTTCTTTCGTTCATTATCTTTTTTTGTTTGAATTACAATTTCAATCCTCTCCTTTTTCTCTTTGACTTTGACTTTAATTTCTTTAATTTTTTCTATGTTTCCGTTTTGGTTTCCTGTGTATTGGTATTGGGCAGAAAAATCAGCTATCACCGTTTCAAGAGACGCAAGCGCTTCGCTGTTTCCATGTTCCTCAAGTATGTTTTGCGCCTTCTCAAGGTGCGCTATTGCTTGCGCCAGCGCCTTTTCGGTTTTTTTTGAGTGTCGCGACGGTGTACTTGAAGCAATGGTATCCGTGGAAGTGGCTGAAGCCGCAGTGGAGGAGGCGGTCTGTTTATTGCCGGCGGTATTGTCGCCAGGGCTATTCTCAAACGCAATGAGTATCCGCACTTCATGGAGCCGTTCTTCCGCAAATTGCACCCGAAGCATATCCTGCTTGTCTTTTGTGGAAATGACGAGCCGGATCTTTTCTGCCGCTATATCAATAGGGAAGAGTATGTCGCCGGGCTTGGCATTATTGGCCGCGAGTACCGTACCGGCTCCCGAGCTCGCAAGAATGAGCGCCAACGCGAGTGCCAGCATAAAACGGCTGTTATGAGAAAACGATATCGGAAGTCCGCTAGTAAGCCAATTGAAGATGCTCTTTTTTTCAATGCGCGTTTGGATGCGCGACCAGAGCATTTCTTTTTCTTTCTGTGAGAGGGGATTTCGCTTCATTTTTTTCAATTGTTCGTCAATATTATTGTTCATATACATTAGCCGTATAATCTTTTAATTTTTGAAGCGCGCGATGATGCCGCACTTTTGCCGTCCCTTCAGTAATGTTCATCACAAGGGCTATTTCGGCAAAACTCATATCACTCCAATATCTAAGCTTCAGGAGTTCTTGATAATCAGTAGCGAGCCGCTCCAAGGCTTTCATCACGAAACGATAATCTTCCCGCTCAATTTCATAGCTCGCCTCATTTGCAATCTTTTCATTAAATGGCAGTGACGCGCGAATAGCGTTTATTCTCCGATACCGCGCGATTTTCCGCTTTAGAATCACAAAGACGAATCCATAAAATGCTTCATCGGAGCGGTACGCGAACCCATTGAGGGATTTCCAGATATCTATGAAAGTATCCTGCACGATATCAAGCGCATCGTCTCGTGCGACGGTGTGCGCACGGGCGTATTGAAAAAGGCGGTCGTTTAAACGCTCAAAAATGCATCGGAACGCATCGGTATCTCCCTCCCGCGAGCGCTTTATCAGTATCGGTAATACTTGGTCATTCATTGTTATTCTGTGGCCACTTGATAATAGTATGTACCTCTAATCACAAAAGGTTACACTATCACAAAATACACAGAGTATGTATATAAATATCGCACCGACCACCGGTGCGATTTTCCTATACGATACTTATACCCGTTTTGAGTGGTCTGCGGTCTGTATGGGCGTATAATGAAAGAAGAAGGTCGAATACCCTATTAGATGTAGATGAATCAATATTTATTATGTTTAGTAGAATATTTATTGGCATCGTTACAGTTGTAACATCGGCGGCTATGGCAGGCGGAGTTTTTGGTCCGCCTCCGAAGCTTCCCTGGAAAAGCGAATTAAATTCGGAACTTTGCGGTGGTATCGGCACTCCTATCGTGAATGTGCGTCAGGCAGTTGAGAACGATGTAGATTCCGGTACGGCCGGAAATTTCTGGGCATACGATAATTATGTCCGCCGCATAAAAGTATGGAAAACGGGAGTACCTAACACATTTTGTG
>PCTL01000016.1:0-28320 GCA_002771515.1 Candidatus Lloydbacteria bacterium CG22_combo_CG10-13_8_21_14_all_47_15
CTGCCTATGCAAAACTCAACAAGAGAAATTTTTGAAACAAACAGTGTCAAACATTCCATTCCGCTTGATGAAATCCTTTCCGGCGGACCGCCTAAAGACGGCATTCCTTCCATTGACAACCCGCAATTCATCACCACGAGTGAAGCAGACAACTTCTTAAACAGTGATTCGGCAGGTTTGGGTATCGTACACGAAGACGAAGCACGGTTCTACCCGTACCAGATCCTTGTCTGGCATGAAATTGTGAACGATTCCATCGCCGGAAATCCAATACTTGTCACCTACTGCCCGCTGTGCGCGACAGGCATAGCGTTTGACAGGCGAGTCGGTGACGAAACGCGCGAATTCGGCGTATCAGGCAAACTCTGGAAATCAAACCTCCTAATGTACGACCGTACCGGAAACTCGGATACGGAATCTCTCTGGTCGCAGGTGCTGGGCGAGGCGGTACTAGGCCCGAAAACAGGCGCGCGACTTGCTGTCGTACCTTCCGATACCGTCCTTTACGGAAAGTGGAAAGAGAAATACCCCGACACTAAAGTTCTATCGCGGAAAACGGGTGCTATACGAACATACGGCATTGACCCGTACGGAGATTATTACAGCGACCGCTCGGTCTCGTTCGGCGCTACATTCACAGACACCCGCTTGCATCCGAAAGCATTTGTGCTTGGAGTTGAAATGGGTGGCAAATACAAGGCATACCACAAAGACGCGCTTCCGGAAGGGAAAATAGAAGATATTTTCGCGGAACAAATAATCCGAATTGAGAAAAACGCAACCGGCGAAATAACCATGACCGTAAACGGCAACCCGCTTCCGTATGTCGGCGGATTCTGGTTCTCTTGGCTTGCGATGCATCCGGATACGGAATTATTCAAATAATTATTAGTAATATGAACTACGTAGCGTCCTACGTAGGACGCTATGTAGTTCAAAAAAAATATGGAAAAACAAGTGATAATTTATTCATCGCCAACTTGCCATTTCTGCAACCAGGCAAAAGCATTTTTTAAAGAGCACAATATAGCATACACCGACTTTAATGTAGTTCTAGACCCTGCGAAGCGCCAAGAAATGATTGAGAAAAGCGGACAGATGGGAACGCCGGTCATTTTTGTCGGCGATGAAATGATCGTCGGCTTCAACGAGTCTAAGCTGAAGGAATTACTAAGCATCTAATCTAATAGTAAGAAAAAAGCAAAAAGTGTTTGTGCGCCAGACAACTGGCAAAAACTCCCGGTAGCAAAGCACGAACAGTAATTGCTTGTAATAGGTTAATTACATATGCAAGACGAATCATCAAATAAAAACGCGTATGAAGCGAGGAAAGCTTCGCGTGAAGCGGAGAAAGCAGATATGAGGCAAAATGCTAAGCGCGCGGAAATAAAAGCCACCGGCGCGCGCGGTGGAAAAACGGTCGGCTGGATAGCGCTCGTTCTGATTATCTTTGGAGGCGGCATCTGGGTGGTAGAGAATACCCGCGAGCCGCTCGGCGACGATTATTCGCAATTTTATGAAAGCCAGGGGCGTACGCACATTGATGTAGGCGAACACCACCCGGAATACAGCTCAAACCCGCCGTCGTCCGGATGGCACTACCCGTCTCCTGCACGCACCGGCTTCTACGACACGCCGATCCCGGATGAAATGCTTGTTCATAATCTTGAACACGGCGAAATCTGGATCGCCTACCACCCGCGCATTTCAGATACCGCAAAAGACACGCTTCGTGATTTTGCCGACACATATGTCGTCGTCGCTCCGCGCGAGTCAAATGATGCAGATATCGCGCTCGTGTCGTGGACACGCGTTGACACATTCAATCTTGAGGAAAACGAATTGCACGAAACATATCAAAAACGCATTGAAGACTTTATCCGGCGATACGACAACCGAGGCCCCGAAAATCTCCGCGGAATCCAGCACAACCGCCTATAATCATTCCCTATGAAAGAACCACGACATACTTCATACGCTCTCTGGATTGGCGTTGCAATATTTGCAATCATCGCGGTTATTTTCTCTGTTAATTCATCGCGCGAGCCCGTTCCAACATCGATCTCTGATAAGCCGACGAAAAGCGACACGCTAAATTCATTGGGCACCGTGCCGTCATTCGCGCTCGCTGATTACAACGGGCGCACAGTATCGCTCTCCGATTTCGACAAAGCGGAAGTGTTCGTAATAAACTCATGGGCGGTATGGTGCCCATTCTGCAAAGACGAACTTGCCGATTTTGCGGCGCTTCAGGAAGAATTCGGCGAACGGATTGCCGTTATCGCGATTGACAGGCAGGAGCCGCTCGCCACTGTAAAAGGATTTACCGACGCTATCGGCATCACCGACACGATGACTTTCTTAATTGACCCGACAGACAGTTTCTACCGCTCAATCGGCGGTTTCTCAATGCCGGAAACCATTTTTGCAGACGCGAACGGCGAAATACGCATTCACAAACGGGGACCGATGCGCATACCCGAAATGCGTGAGAAAGTCCTCTCTATTATCAATTTACAATAACAACTGTATGGAAATAGGCATTGGATTCATATTCTCCGCATTTTTCGCCGGACTCCTCACCTTCCTCGCGCCCTGCACACTGCCGCTCGTACCGGCATATCTGGGGTTTATCAGCGGTGTGAATCAAGACGACCTGAAAGATCCGGCAATTGCCGCGTTAGCGCGGAGAAAAATACTTAAAAACGGCATCGCGTTTATTCTAGGATTCACATTCGTATTCATTTTCTTCGGCGCCCTCGCTGGATTTCTCGGACAAGCACTCGTGCCAGCACGACTCTGGCTTGGGAGAATCGGTGGGCTCCTCGTGATATTTTTCGGATTATTTATGCTCGGTGTATTTAAACTGCCGGCACTCGCCGGTGAGCACCGTATAAAAGTTCCGAAATGGCTCGCGCTCGGACGGCCGGGAAGCTCATTTGCAATAGGCGGAACATTCGCGTTCGGCTGGACGCCGTGCGTTGGACCGATTTTGGGCTCAATTCTCCTGCTTGCGTCAACCCAGACGAGCGTACTGCAAGGTACAATTTTGCTTGCCGTATTTTCAGCCGGTCTTGCGGTGCCGTTTCTGCTTATAGCACTAGGGTTTTCCCATGCAACAAGATATATAGAAAAGTTTCAGAAATATCTAAAGTGGATATCCATAGTTGGCGGAATTTTCCTGATTATCTTGGGTTTCCTCCTCCTGACCGACAATTTCGGACTTACAATCCAATATGGATACAAATTGTTTAATTTTATAAACTACGATCGCCTGCTTGAATATCTATAGCCAATAGTAAAGGCCCGCACGAGGTGCGGGCCTTTTGTATACTACTTTATTTGAATGTTAATAATCCGTACAGGCCGGTCTTTTCCACTTGGGATAGTCCCAACTGCCAACTCATTACTGAAAAATGGTACTCCTCCGATAGATATTGACGGCGCATCAAGAGCGACAACAACCCAGTTATCATAGCTTGTTATATTTCGCCGCGTGACTTTGATAAGCTGCCTGCCTATTCCTTCAACAAGGAAACAACACGCTTCTTTTTCATCGTTCGGTATAACAAGCACCAGCTTCCAGGTGCTATTCCGATATGCTTTCCAGTCGTCGCGCACGACCACATTGCCTCCCATGTTGTCAAAAATCTTGACTCCCGGCATATGGATGAGCGCGAGCTCACTGCCGAGCGCATATACGGAAGAAACACTAAAGAACCACACTGCAACACTTACCAACACACCTGCTACACCTGCCATTGCATTACTAAAACGCATGTAATCTCCTTTTTCGGTACGAACATAATAATGTCAAAGAACACATATTCTTTGTTTGTTTATAGTATACAAAAATTCAATATTTGTCAAGGATTTGCACATACGGCACCGTCTGGAAGCGCATACTGATACTGTGTTTTCTTGACATATATGATATACATATTGTATGACTGCGTACCTATATGCGTTTGGGAGCGTGTTCGCGGTGAGTCTTGTGTCGCTCATCGGTCTTTTCGCGCTCTCTTCGCGGACGCGTTTTTTCGCCGCACTTGTCCCTATATTGGTCGCGCTCGCTGTCGGCGGACTTTTGGGGGATGCGTTTATACACCTGATTCCGGAAGCGTTTAAAACGAGCGTAAACGAAACAGCGACGGCGCTCTATATTATCGGCGGCATGCTGGTGTTTTTTACACTTGAAAAATTCCTGCACTGGCACCACTCCCACGCCAACGAAGAAATTGCACACTACTATGAAAAAGAAAATTGCGAGCCACACAGGCGCGCGCATCCGCTCGGCAAGCTCGTACTCATATCAGACGGCGTACACAACCTCTTAGACGGCATCATAATCGGCGGAAGCTTCATGGTAAGCATTGAAGTGGGGTTTGCCACCACAATGGCTGTCCTCCTCCACGAAATTCCGCAGGAAATCGGCGACTTCGGTATCCTGGTGCACGCCGGCTTCTCGCGCGTCAAAGCGCTTTTTCTAAATTTCCTCTCCGCACTTCTTGCAGTCATCGGCGTGGGTCTTGCGCTATTTGTCGGCGGTGCTTCTGAATCGTTCATCGGAATCATAACACCACTCACGGCCGGTGGCTTCATATATATCGCCGCAGCCGACCTGATTCCAGAGCTACACAAGACAAAAAAAGTAGCGCTGTCTTTCGCGCAATTTTTCGCCGTCGTTATCGGCATCGCCCTGATGGCACTTCTGGTATTTTTTGAGTAACTATTTGAGTAACCATCAGCAAACTCCTCTGGGAATACGCTAAGGTACACCTACAATACCGCTGCTTCAAGCGCGGGCGGCGCCAATACTTCTGTAGCGTCAAACTTCACCCGTCCCAAAAGCTGTCCTCTTGTATTTATTACATCCACTCGCCACAGACTCGGAAAAATATTTTCTTTCACAGAGTAGCCGCGGTAACCACCATCCCGCCCGCCGGCGATTGAAAAACTCACACGGTCTGTTTCAATCCATTCGTCCCTAAGTGCGTCAAAATATTCCCAACGGTGGAAAATCGTCGTGTTTAATTTTGTCGGTGCAAACACAGCGCTGTATACATACGCCGGCTCTCCGGCACGGTAATGGAACTCCTTCGTCGCCCTAAAGGCATCCCCCCATGTTTTTTCTTCGCCCAGCACGGCGTAGTTTTCGCCGGACATACGCTCCGCAAAATGGTATATACCGATATCTTTGAGCGCAAGCGGAATCGGCGGAATAATATTTGTAAAATATAGCGCGTTTATTGCAAGGTATATTCCACCGATACACCCGACAATACTTCTTTTGTGCAATGCAACTCGTTCAGGAATTTTTTTTGAGAGGGCAAAGACAAACAGTCTTATTGCAAACAGGCTCACGATGCCGCTCAACAGAAAAATGCCAACGCCGTAACTGCCAAGAATAACGGGGATATAAAAAATGAAAAAAGAGAAGATGGTGACAAAAAAGATACCTGTCTGAAACTGAAGTCGGCGATATCGTTCCTCAAAAAATTCATTCCCGACAAGAAGCCAGAAAAGTATCAGCAGAAACGGCCAACTTGAGACAAGCGACGCGCTCCGCGTATAAAAAATCATGTAACCACTGAAGAGCCCGCCAAACGCGAACTGGATGATAACAGGTGCCCACGAGGCAAGCCATGGTAGAAATCTGTTTTCGGACCGCCCGGTTTCGCCGATGTTTAACACAAAGATACCGGCGCCGGCGATAACTAGATACGAAAAAAGAATCAGATTATCAATCCACAGGTCAATCCGAGTCAATGTTATGCTATCCCATAAGAAACCCGCCGCAAAAGCGGCAGTTGATAGATGGCGTTTATACGGAGTATAT
Organism: Candidatus Lloydbacteria bacterium CG22_combo_CG10-13_8_21_14_all_47_15; assembly: GCA_002771515.1. Classification (GTDB taxonomy): domain Bacteria; phylum Patescibacteriota; class Minisyncoccia; order Phycocordibacterales; family 21-14-all-47-15; genus 21-14-all-47-15. The sequence goes on from PCTL01000016.1 coordinate 5,840, forward strand.
TTCTCTTTGAAGAGTTCGAGCATATATAGTTCCCTCCGCTTCGTTCCGAGGGTGCCCGCAGGGATTTGAACCCTGACTAGAAGCTCCACAAGCTTCCGTGCTAACCGTTACACCACGGGCACCATAAATTGTGAGACCGCCGCTAGTAGTGCGGCGGCATCTCAACCATACCACGATTTTTGTTCTCCTGTCGAGCGAGCGCGTATAGAAAACTTGAGAGGCGATTTAGATACGCGAGCGTCACATCCGTTACACTTATTTCTCCCGCTTCCCGCGCGGCAACCACGCGCCGTTCAGCGCGGCGCGCAAGCGTTCTGGCAAAATCAAAATGCGCAGCGAGCTCGGTACCGCCGGAGAGAAAAAATGATGTGATAGGCGGTAATGTTTTTTCTATATTATTGATTACCTGCTCCATTTCTGACACACGCTCATCATCAATCGCCTTACTGCTTCCGGCCACCTCCGCCTGCACGGAAAAAAGCGTATGCTGAATCTCTTGAATCCGCGCCGCCGTGTCAGAGCCAATTCCGATGTTTGTTTTACAGATTCCCAAAAACGAGTTCAGTTCGTCCAGTGTGCCGAGCGCCTCCACTACATGCGCGCTCTTTGAAAACTGTTGATCGCAACCGAAGAGTTTTGTTGTTCCATTGTCCCCTTTTCCGGTGTATAGCATACTGTGGATTATTTTGTAATGCCGGCAAATTCCCGCTTTAATACCTGTGCCGCCAGATATTCTGACGGCGAAAAATCGTCGGTAAGCAATTGGTGCGCCGACAAGTCAAATCGGCTGATATCAATTTCGTGCAAAGCAAGATTACGAAACACTGGCTCATCATACATTTCCAGCGCGACCCCCGTGATATCAATTTTTGTGCCGCTATTATGTCCCACAAATATAATATTCTGCGCACTTACCTGCTCTGGAGAACCCACCGCGAAGAAATGGCTGTTCGGAAACACAGACAAAAATGTCCTCATTTCAGACAGTACAAGCGATGGAGCTTCTGCCGATAAGTCCCCGATGATATTTGCAATAAAAACACCGTCATCCGCGAGTTTTTCTTTTGCCAATTCAAAAAATTCGCGCGTAGTGAAATGGTTCGGCACGGAATACAGAGAGTGGTACACATCGGAAAATATAACATCGTAGCGCGTGTCAGCATCGTAGAGGAAACGGCGGCCATCTTCTACATAGTTCCGAAGCCGTGGGTCATCGGGTGCGCCAAAATATGTTTGCGCCATATCAAAAAGAACCGGCTCAACTTCAACGACATCTACGCTGGCATACGGCTCCGCGACAAAGAGTGCTTTGGGTATAGAATACGCGCCGCCGCCAATAACAAGCGCGTGTGCCACATCTGGCGTAAAGATTTTGTAGAGGGAGTAGTATTTAGTGTAATCAAACGCGAGGTCACGCGGGTCATCTGAATCAAGAAACATCGCCGCCGAAAAGCTCCGTCCTTGCCGAAGAAAACGCGCTGGTCTGCCGTCGGATATACTGTCATAAATAAATATCCTTCCATATACGCCGTCTTTATTTAAGATAACGGAATCTTCCACACGCGCATCCGAGAATACAAACACACCAAGCACCGCCAAAAACACTGCGGCAACCGCCGTTGCCAGTTGCCTGTTCACGCGCAACACTACAAGCGGTAAAAATCCGAGAAGAAAAAGGGTAACCCCTGTGCCGACTATGATGCGATGGACGCCGAAATGTGGAATAAGGAAAAAGCCGGTCATAAGGCTCCCTAAAATACTTCCAACAGTTGACCAGAAAAAAATTTTTCCTGCCACTGTGCCAACCCCCGTTTCGGAAGAAAGCATATTCTGAAGCTTGATTGCATACGGAGAAAGCATGCCGAGTAGAAACGCTGGTATAAAAAAGAGAAGTATTGAAAATACAAACGGTCCGCTGGTAAGAGAAAGCGTATACCCAATAGACGGGAGTGTGAATGTGCCGAACAAGTGAAGCGCCAGAAGCGTCACGCTGCTTGCGAGAATAATACCGAAAAACCATTCCAAACGCGGATGCCGGTCTGCAAGCACGCCGCCAGCGTAGTAGCCGACGCTAAGTGCTGCAAGAATTATACTTATAACGCTTGAAGCGGTAAAAATAGTATTGCCGTAATATGGTGAGAGTACGCGCAACGCGGCAATCTCAATAATCAAAACGCACGCACCCGTAACAAATACGGATATCGGCAACATATTATTCTTTAAAAAAAGAATCATTGGTATCTTTATTTGTATCTCTATTGCACCAAGTTAGAACTAAAAGGTTTTGAGTTCTATTCTGGTGCGCGGGAGAGGATTCGCACCTCCACGTCCGTAATGGACACTAGCCCCTCAAGCTAGCGCGTCTACTGTTTCGCCACCCGCGCGGACGCTATTCAGTATATGGCATACTGTCTGTCTTCGTCAAAACATTCCGCCTAAAGCGGAATGTTTTGACATCTCTGCTTATTCTTCTGTTGTAATCTCTTTAGTTAGAAGCCGTATGCGGCGTCTCTTCTTCTTTTGCCTCTTGTTCTTCCGGTTTCTCCACTTCCGATTTCTCCACTTCCGCTTGCTCAATTATTTCTTCTTTCTCTGATTCGTCAAACATTGTAGCGGTAACCGCGGTGCTACGGAGTTTCTTTCTGATTGCCTTGGCTGCTTTTTCGCGAATATAGTAGAGTTTCGCACGACGGGCTTTCGCACGCTTCGTTACCTCAATTTTGTCAATTATCGGCGAATAGAGTGGAAATATTTTTTCCACGCCGATACCGCCTGTAACACGCCGAACTGTAAATGTTGCCCCCGGCTCGGCACCATGCTTCCGCGTCAACACAAGCCCTTCAAATAATTGAAGTCGAGTTTTGCCTTTTTCCTCTATCTTAATAAAAACGCGTACGGTGTCGCCCGCTCTGAAATCAAGGTTTTTTCGTTTATCCAGCATGACCGGCGAAACCGGCATTGCATGGCCGCCAAGTGCTATAGTTGCCATAATATGCGCCACTCTAACACATTCCTCAAAAAAAGAAAAGACCGCCCACAGGAGTAACCTCATGTGGGCGGCAAACCGTTGTCCTCTAAAACATTCTGCCACATGTCATGCATTTTTTCTTACCGGCACAAAATTGGGCAAATGTATCGGGCATCTCCGATACTTCATGACTCGTGCAATACGGACACAAAACGGTACTCACTTCTTTTTTCAGCTCCGAATATAGATACTCCATCGGAACATCATTATTATCTCCTTCCCAGTCTTCATATGGTTTCTTTCCCTTCGGATTCAACCCGCCTTTTTTAATCTTAAATAACGGGCGGTACGGCTTACCACCAGGCTTACCACCGCGAGAACACATACGAACCTCCTTTCGGTTTCTATAACCGGCATCTTACAACAATGCCTCATTCACAATAGTGCGTTTGAGATACGCCGTCAACTCACCAATAGATATCCGTTCCTGCGCGCCGGTATCACGATCGCGCACTGTGACGGCGTCGTCTTCAAGCGTATCAAAATCAATGGTCACACATGCTGGCGTGCCAATTTCATCTTGCCGACGATAACGCTTTCCTATGTTACCGTTATCATCCCACGCCGTTTGCGGAATTTCTTTCCGTACCGCCTGATATACTTCCCGCGCTTTTTTCACGAGTTCCGGCTTATTCTTAAGAAGAGGAAAGACGGCCACCTTGACTGGTGCAAGCACGGGTGGCAACGCAAGATACGCGCGCTTCTCACCACCGAGTTCGTCTTCACGATAATGCTCGTACAATACCGCAAACACCGTTCTCCCGGCGCCGAATGTCGGCTCAATCACATGCGGAATAAAAGTCTCTCCAGTGGATTCGTCGCGATAGGTTAAATCGACACCACTTGCTTCCGTATGCTTCTTCAAATCATAATCTGTACGGTATGCAAGACCATAAAGCTCCTTTCTACCGAAAGGAAAGTCGTATTCAAAATCAATAGTCCGTTTTGAGTAATGAGCACGATCTTCCGCCGACACTTCAAGCTCGTGCACATGGTCGCGGGAAAGCCCGATTTCATCAATCCATTTCCACATTTCTCCGCGCCAGTACTCAAATTGTGTTTCCCATTCATTTTCCCGAATAAAATATTCAAACTCCATTAAGTCAAACTCCCTCACGCGAAACAAAAAATCGCGCGGGTTGATTTCATTTCGAAATGCTTTTCCAATCTGCGCGATACCAAACGGAAGCTTTGGATGGAACGAATCAATAATGTTCTTGAAATTTACAAACATTCCCTGCGCAACTTCTCCGCGGAGATACGCCGTGACAGTACCACCAACCGCACTCCCCATCTCAATCGGAAAAAGAAGGTTAAATGTTTTTTCCGTGCCGAGTTTTCCGCCACATTCCGGACATGTTACGCGATCTTCTAACAAGTCAACGCGAAAACGACGCTTGCATTTTTCGCACTCTGTCATCGGGTCGGTAAATCCTTGCAAGTGGCCACTCGCCTGCCATACCGGCTCCGGCATAATAATACTTGAGGAAATACCATACATATCGTCACGGTCGGATACAAACCGCTTCCACCACAAGCGCTCAATGTTTGACCGGAGTTCATGACCGAACGGCCCGTAATCCCATGTGCCGGCAAGACCACCATAGATTTCTGAACCCTGGTACACAAAACCGCGTCGCTTTGCAAGTGAGACAATTTTCCCCATGAGTTGTTCGTTTGCCATAGAAAATAACCTTCTGTAATAGCCGTATGCTACCGTACCAGGCCCTACTCTACAACCTTGTCATAATCCCGCCTAAAACTCGGATCTGTGGTAAGCGATGTTGTAAGGGCGCGGCCGGGCACTTCAATGTCAGTATCCGCAAACTGATCACGCCCGACAAGCGTAGAACCAAGAAGAATTGTCAATGCTTTGCCGACATGATTCGCGCTCGGAAAAAGCGCGACTTGAAACGCTACCTCGCGCGCCGGTACGGAAAATCCTGTGCCAAGCGGAATGTCACCGGCATCCCATCGTACTATGCCGGTATCGGGGTCATAGGTAACGCGCTCATTCTGTGGCGTAACAACCCCGAGCCAATGTACATATCCTGGCAAAATAGCCGAGATGTTCGCGCCGGAAATATCATTTGACGAATTCACAATTGTCCAGATAACAGTATATGTTGTTTCCGTCTCAACTTTCGGCGGCAACGGTCCACGATTTGCAAACGGGCCGGCAAAATATGTCGATCGCGCAGACAATTGAACATCGGAAACAAACCTTATAACGCGGCGCACGAATGTTCGTACTTCTTCCGGAACGGCTGTCTCGGAAACCCGTTTCCCACGAACAGAGAGCGCGAGTTCAACATATGGGTTCACGATAGTGTCAGCAACAAACGAGCGCGGAAGAAAAGCAAACTGCAAGCTACCGCTCTCCCCTGATTCAACGCTCCCGAGCTCAGGCATACTCCGCTGATCCCAGCGAATAACATTTGCCGATGAATCGTAGATTCCTTTTGAAACGCTGACTGTTTGCGGATTAAACGCGTTGCCGACAAGCGACACTTCTATGACGGCGTCCGTAACCCTGACCGGCAGCGTATTTTTCCATTCAATCATCGCGTCTATCCGTTGACTCGGTGATGCAACATACAAAGCGGCATCTTTTCCGTTAATAGTGAGCGACGCGCCGAGAAATGGCTGTCGCAACGACACTTCTTCAAAGAGAGTGCTGTATGCCACGCCGATTTTTGTTTCGTCTGTATCGCTTAAGGTGCCGGTGACAATACGAAATACTTTTGTTTCCTCATTCTGTCCACGCATCACACCGGTAATGCGAATAGTCTTCTTCCCGCCTTTTGGCATGTCGCCAAGCACCCATGTGTTTTCCGAGAACACGGGTGTAAGGTTTGCTTCCTTAAACTCAAACCCGAACGGATACTCCACCTTCACCGCAACATCCCCTACAATATTCTCCGACGCAGACTCAATAGTAACAGTGAGCGTTATTTCCTGATTAACACTCACCTCGTCTACCGCGTCAACAGTAACTCGTAGCGGGGACGAGCTGATAGTAACATCATACGATGTCTCTTTCACAAAAATAGCATTTGACCCTTCCACCCGATACTCAAGCGTAATGGCAATAGGCCGCAAGCTCTGTTCTTCGCCAAAAAGCACAGAGCGTACAACTTCATTTACAAGCTCCCCCGCGCCGATAGTGCCAAGAGATTTCCTGACGCGGAGTAACGGCTCTGTTACATTATCGGCTCTGCGCGTACCCGGAGGGTACTCAATCAAAAGATCTGCAAATTCAATCGGGAGCGCGTTGTCGTTTTTGACGGAAATCTGAAAAGAGAGTTCCTCACCGCCGGCAACAGACACAGGTCCGGCTATCTCAATTCCTATATTCTTTGAAGAAACTGTGTTGCCACCGCCAAGAAGCACATAGGCCGCAACGCCGAGCGCTATAAAGAAAAAAATAATTGAGGAGACCAATATATAAGTGGTCAAGCGCGGTTTTGACATAAGTTTATCGGAAGATAGTTCGTCCGACTCGCGATTAAGCTCCCATTCCGGCGGAAGATTATATGCTTTCTCATGGAGTCTATGTTTGGCAAGAAGTGGTGGAGCTTCATTACGATAGAGTTTTTTCCGAAGCCTATCAAGCCCACCATCAGGCGAGCCGCTTTTCCCATCATTGTCGGAAGATGCATGTTCCATATTGTCCAGTATACCCCGTTACAAATTCCCTGTAAAAATTTTAAAGCGATGCCGTTATTGTAATCACATAGCGAAATAGCGCCGGCCGACAATTTACAAATGACTCGCCGTGATTGCGTACTTGATGTGCGCCTCGCTCAAGCGCACAAACGGCGAAAATAATTTGAGTGTTTCATGAGTTATAACTGGAAATCCGGAAAACCGCGCGAGTGCCTCATCAGAAGGCCCATAACCAAAAGCGGAACAGATATTTAAGCCACTCAATATTTCCAAAACGAAACGGTGCTCCGGCGAAACCAAAGGCATGCGCTTCAACGCATCCGCGAGAAAATCATACAAGTCACGGTCACTCCGCTCCCCGGGCGAGAGCCGAGCTATAAGCGATAGAAGCCGTACGGTATGGCGACGCGTCTCCGGCGAGAGCGCGGCGCGCGGCATCGCGCTGACAATACGCCACGCTTCTTTACCGCGCACCACACCAAGTCCGGCGCGCGAGTACGCCTGAAGCGCGTATCGCAATTTTGATTTCATAAGCCGAATACCTTCCGCTGACGCGCCGATAACACCGAGCTCTCTAGTAAAAAGCAAAAAATATAGGCCGGCCTCACCGCGTGGATACGCCTCAAGCACTATTGCGTCCGTCGTGTAGATATGATAACTCACAATAACTGAAGCGCGCGATTATTCAAACCGAACCTTAAGTAAAAGCTCATCAAAAGAAATATCCTCGCCATCCGGAACAGCACCGAAAGACACTGTCTTCGCATTTGAAATGCGCCTGATATCCGCATCAAACTCTTCAATCACGCCGCGACCCGCTTCGTTGCTTTCAAACAAAACGGAGATAGTGTCCGCAGGCAACATCCCTTTCTTTTTGCGGAACTCCTGGATGCGGCGGATGAGCTCGCGCGCCTGCCCCTCGCGTTTGAGCTCCGGGGTTATCACAGTATCAAGCTTTACGGATAGTGCCTGCCCTTTCTCAAAAATGACATCTTTTACATTCACTTCATCGCGAATAATCTCGGCATATTCGGGTTGCAGCGCCTCCTGCATAGTAACCGTAAGTTTCTGAAGCGGCTGGCGCGCCTTGATACCGGCGTTTGCCCGCTCCAAAAGCGCGAAAGAAACAACCTCTCTCGCCTTATTCATTGTCTCAAGGCATACCGTGTTCGGCGCATCATATGTCGGCCAATCTTCCAGATGCACGCTTTCTTTCGCGTGGCATACCCGCTGATATATATCCTCGGCGGCAAACGGCATTACGGGCGCGATAAGCTTTGAAAATTCCTGTAAGACATATCGTGTCACGGAGCGCGCCGCCGCGCCGCCGCTATCCGCTTTGAACCGCTCGCGTGAGCGGCGGATATACCATGTAGATAGGTCGTCAACAAAAAGACCAATTTCGCGCGTCGCTTTGTCTATCATGTACACATCAAGCGCGACAGCCATCGTATTTCCTAGAAATGAAAGTCGTGCGAGAATCCATCGGTCAAGAACATGCTCGCTTTCAACTTCTTGTATGTCTTTTTTATCTTCCGCGTACAATTCATAAAACGAAAGAACATTGAAAAGTCGCCCGAGCACTTTCTTGTATACTTCATCTACGCCTTTTTCAGAGAAGTATAGCGGTTCTGCGCGCACGGCCGGCGACGACATCAGATAATACCGAAGCGCGTCGGCACCATAGGTATTCACGATGTAGAGTGGGTCCGGATAATTTTTAAGGCGTTTGGACATTTTCTGCCCGTCTTCGGCAAGCACGAGCCCGTTCACGACTACATTCCGATACGCTGTCTCATCAAATAGCCCGGCGGCGAGCACAAGCATCGTGTAAAACCAGCCGCGCGTCTGATCAAGCCCCTCAGCGATAAAGTCCGCTGGAAAACTTTTCCTGAAAAGCACTTCATTTTCAAACGGGTAATGGAATTGCGCATATGGCATTGAGCCGGATTCAAACCAGCAGTCAAACACTTCCGGCACACGGTGCGCGTGCCCACCGCATTCACATGAGAGTACGACATCATCAATGTATGGACGATGAAGGTCAAGCTCATAATTTCCATTATGCGGCAACGGCGTAAAATCAATTTCCAATAGCTCTCCTGTTTTTACAAAATCTGCACCGCGCTCATCTTTCATTCGGACAGCTTCTGTGACACCCGCACCCAGCGCGGCCGCCGACAGAAGCCAAACGCCATACTCATGCGTAACAATCAAAATCTTTTTGCCTTCGTACCGTGCGTCAATATCATACAAAAAGTCGCCGAGCCGGTTTTTCATATCGGTAAGCGTCTCGCCATTCGGTGCCGGCTTTGTAAATTTCTCTTCCTGTGACGAAAAATAATGCCGGTACTCCGCTATAGGCCTGCCGTCAAAATCGCCGGTGTCAATTTCCCGCAGGCGTTCGTCTGAAATGATCCTAGCGCCGGTTATGCCAAGTGTCTCCGCCACGATATCGGCCGTCTCTGTAGTACGCACAAAAGGCGAAACGAAAATAAAGTCAATGTTTCCACCCGCGAGTTCCGTCGCCGCCTGTCGCGCTTCTTCTTTTCCCTTCTCCGTCAAGTGATGTGGCGCGTCTGCCCGCGCGCTGACGATATTTCGCGCGTTGGATTCCGCCTCGCCATGACGCAGTACATAGTATTCGTTTTTTGAATCCGCGCGTTCCCGAATGTCTTCAACCGAGCCAATAACCGAAAGTTTGTCACACTCGGCGCACTTCCACACAGGAATCGGCGCACCCCAGAAACGCGAGCGTGAAATCGCCCAGTCACGCGCCTCGGCAAGCCAGTTACCGAAACGCGCCGTACCAACATGCTCTGGCACCCAGCGGATATGTGCGTTCAGCGCGGAGAGCCGGTCTTTCAGCGCTGTGACTTTCACAAACCACGAGCTTGCGGCGTAATTTAAAAGTGGCGTATCACATCGCCAGCAATGCGGGTACGAATGGGAAATTTTTTCTTTCGCGAAAAGAAGCCCGCGATGCGCGAGATTTTTGATGATTGCGACATCGGCTTCCTCCGGATTCTCTTTCGGTTTCACAAATCGGCCGGCAAAATCGGCAACCTCATCTTTGAAACGGCCATTCATGCCAACATGCTGAACAAAGGGAAGATTATACGCTTGCCCAAGTGCCATATCATCTTCTCCAAACGCCGGCGCAATATGCACAATACCGGTTCCGCTCTCCGTATCAACAAAATCCGCGGCGTACACTTTCCAGCCGTTTCCACGGTTTTCCAAACCCCCGTTTTTTGCGTAATAATCAAAAACCGGTTTGTATTTTTTGCCGACAAGGTCTTGCCCTTTCATTTCTTCAACAATTTCGTATTCACCTTGCACCGCGTCCACGAGCCGGCTTTTTGCAAGAATATACTGTTCATCTCCTACTTTTACCCTTACATAGGGAACATCCGGATTCACCGCGAGCGCAACATTCCCTGGGAGCGTCCATGGCGTCGTCGTCCATGCTAGAAAAGATGTGCCTGGCTCATCTTCAAGCGGGAACTTCACCGTAATGGAAATATCCGTGATGTCTTTGTATCCTTGCGTCACCTCGGAAATAGCGAGCGTCGTCTCACATCGCGGGCAAATGTGCATTGACTTGTACCCTTCGTAGATGAGCCCTTTTTGAAAAAGTTCGCGGAACGCCCACCATATTGATTCGGTATACTGCCAGTCCATGGTACGGTACGCATCTTCCATATCCACCCAGCGCCCCATGCGTGGCACGATTTCTTTCCATTCAGTGTCGTAACGAAGCACCGACTTTCTTGCCGCTTCGTTAAACTTCCCAACACCAAAAGCTTCAATATCTTTTTTCTCCAAAAGCCCGAGTTCCTCTTCAACCAGATTTTCAATCGGAAGCCCGTGGCAATCCCAGCCCCACTTTCGGCGCACAAATTTTCCGCGCATACTCTGGTATCGTGGAATGACATCTTTTATCGTACCGGGAAGAACATGGCCGTAATGCGGAAGTCCGGTTGCAAAAGGCGGGCCATCGTAGAAAACAAAATTCTCCTTGCCCTTATTTTTGGCAAGTGATTTCTCAAAAATTCCGTTTTCGCGCCAATAATCAAGCGTCGCCTCTTCCCGCATGGCAATATCCTTTTTTTTCTGTGTATCATCCATAAAGTTCTTTTACTCTAGCATTTTTTAGAGTTGCGAAAAACTGCCACAATCTTATACTGAAACGAGAGTTCTCTACCGCTTAATAGGTTACTCGTGAAAAAAATACTTTCTGCGACAGTATTCCTGCTCCTTTTTATCAGCGGTTGCGTAACGACAAAAGCCCGATTCGCGCCTATGCCAGCCGACGCGCTAGAAATGCCATTTGAGGAGCCTTTCGCAGAAAGCGAAGAAGTGGGCTGTCCGACACATGCTCTCAAATCTATAGATATGTTTTTCCTGCAGCATATAGCTGCCAATATCTGGCTATATGAAATCCGGCATAGTGTAAACGGCTACCAGAGCACCGTCATCGTTCTTGAGTATCCCTACGGCTTCTATCTCTGGAATACGGATATTGTACCTGGCGAATGGTACGCAACACGAAAAAATAAAATAACGCTTCTAACGCTCGCTATCTGCAAATTAACCCGCTTGCCTATTTTTTGAAACCCTCTTCAGACGAAGAGGGTTTTGTCTTGTCGTGAAAAAAATTACATTTTCTCCGGTGCGGAAATACCCATTAGCGCGAGGGTTTGCGCGAGAGTATTCTTTGTCGTGCGCACGAGCTCTGCAGCACCGGCACGATATTCCGCTTCGTCTATCACGCGCACATCACGATAAAATTGGTTAAATTCGGCAGCAAGCTCGTACGCGTAAGTAGTAAGCTGGTGCACGAAATAATTTCCGGAAATAGATTCCACTACTTCTGGAAATTCAAGCACTTTCATGGCAAGCGCACGGCCGGCAGGCACTTTAATGATATCTTCTATCGTCGTATTGTCGTGCGGAAGCGCGCCTATATTTTCAGAGATGCCTGCCGCGCGCGCATGCGCGTACTGTACATAGTACACAGGATTCTCAGCCGACTGTTTCTTTGCAAGCGCCACATCAAACTCCATATGTGTGGAAAGAGATTTCTCAAGGTAAAACCAACGAAGCGCGTCTACGCCGACTTCTCGCACCATATCTTCAAGAAGCACCGCTGTACCGGCGCGTTTTGACATTTTTTTCGTCTCCCCTCCTTCTTTGAGCGTAACAAGCTGGGTAATAAAAATCCGAAATTCAATATCCCAAGAAAGCATATCTTTCACCGCCAGCATCCGCTTCACATGCCCATGATGATCAGCGCCCCAAATATCAAGAAGCGCGTCGTAGCCACGGCCGATTTTATCGGCATGATAAGCAATATCTGCCATAAAGTAACTCCAGGTTCCATCCGAGCGCTTCACCACGCGGTCTTCATCGTCGCCATATTCACTTGTCTTCATCCACCACGCGCCATCTTTTTCATATACAAATCCCTTTTCTTGGAACACATCAAAAAGCGTCCGTACAACGCCCGAACCGCGTAAGTTTATATCTTCCGAGTACCAGATATCAAACGGAATACCGAGCTCTGCTTCAATAAATTGTTGATTATATTTTTGAATGTCTGACGCGAGGAGAAAACCGGCTTCAGATTCGCTTTTCCCGAAAAAATCAATAGCGTCGATTTTTTCTTTCAATTCGGGAGTCATGTATTGTTCTCCTTTGCCAAGCGCAGTTTTTCCCAGTTCAACAATCTGTTTGCTCTCGCGCGAATCGTTAATGTAGTATTCACGCGCCACACGCATACCGGCATACGAGAGTACGCGAGCAAGCGCATCGCCATAGAAAGCGCCGCGGCCATGGCCCAAGTGTAGATTACCCGTTGGATTCGCGGATATAAATTCAAGGTTTATATTTCCATGACGCATTGAGAAACCTTTGCCAAGAGTACGCGCCGTCTGCCGAAGAAATGTGCCTACGGCTTCATCTGATAACTTCATATTGATAAATCCGCGTCCCGCAACCGACACATCGGAAAAAAGTTTTTTATCTTTACTTATACGCGCCGCGATCTTCTCCGCAAGCGCATCGGGTCTTATGCCGACTTCCTTCGCGAATATAAGCGATGCGTTTGTGGCAAAGTCGCCTGTCTGATACGCGGGCGAATGTTCAATGGTGGGAGAAATGTCCGCGCGCATACCCTCATCTTCAAGCGCGCGGCGCACGGCGTCTCTCACTTTTTGATGCGCATATTCCATACTTATGCGGCTACTATACCACACTCTCACGCCGGAAGCAGGTAGAAAAAAGCGCCCCAACGGGGGCGCTTTATCACTTGAAAAACGGGCGTACGATATCGGTAATCTGGCTATGCACGATAATCCTATCCTGATTTCCATTCACGATTGGCCATCCTTCCGCTCGCGCAATATCAATATAGAGATTCCGAACGCGCGCAACAAGTGCACTATCTTCTTCATGGATATGCCTTTCTTCTTTTGTAAACGGCAATGCATCAATTAAAATTTTTGCATCTTCCCGTATAAAATCTGTGTTCATCGCGTATGCTGCTTTTTTCGGCACACCGGTCGCCATACCCCATACGATACCACCGTATGTCCAATCTTCGGCAATTACGATACACCCGTCAGCAAGCCAGTCTTCAATGAGTCCGGCACCGTCACGGCGATTTTCCGCGCAGAGCTCCTGAAATTCTTTTACACTGATATTTTCAGGGTTAACCGTTCCGCCATTTCCATCGCCATGTATATAACGGTCAATGCGTGGTCCTGTTGGCGGCAATCCATACAAAGGAAATTTTATCTGCTGAACCTCATAGCGAAGCTCGGACAGCCAGTCCGCCAATAGTTTCGCCTGTGTCGTCTTCCCAACACCATTCGTTCCATACAGAACAATAAACAATCCGATACGGTATATGCTATTAGACATAACCCCTCCTCTTTTATGTCAAAAAAGATTCTTCCGCAAACAAACCTACTTCCTTATATCATACAGCGATTACTTCACAAGAGTTGCAACATGTGATACAAAACGATTCAGTTTCCGTACATTAAAAACCTTCAAAGAAGGAGCGTCAATGGACACGCCCGAGCACGAAATAAACCCATACATTACCAAAGACAGAGGCGAGCTTTGCATTACCGATGCAGGATATGAACTGCTCAAAGAGCTAGTCACCGATACAAAAAGCGATGTATACGCGTTTACGGCAAAAGCGCCGCCGAAAATGATAGGCGCGGCAATGGCACGACTCTCGCGCAACCAGCACGACTTGAGGAAAACCTACCTGAATGAATTCGCGGTTGATGAATCGGAGGCGGACAATCTCATCAGGCGAGTCGTTACCGCATTCGGCGATGATTCCGTACAACAACTTGTCAGCATATCCGTCGTCGTGGAGAATGCCTCAAACCTACTCACGAAAAAACTGGAGTGGGGGCGGCTACTTTCATATCTGGAGCAATCTACCCGTTACATTTTCTTTGACAAGAAAAGAGACGGCAGATACCGCTACTACATTCCGGACAATCTGCCGGATACGCTCCGTTCAGTGTATGTGATGTATATGGACAAAATCTTTGACTCGTACTCAGAAATGGTCCGCGGTCTGACGGAATATATCAGAAAAAAAAGCGCGCATCTGGAAAAAAATATGGGAAAAGCCGCGTGGCTTGCCGCAACCCGCGCGCAGGCATGCGACGCTATCCGTCCAGTCCTACCGGCGTCCACAACTTCTACGGTCGGCATCGTCGGTTCAACGCAAGGATTTGACAATCTCATCATGCGGCTTCATTCAGAGCATCTTCACGAATGCGTAGCCACTGGGCAAAACATCCTCGCGGAAGTAAAGAAAATCGTTCCTGCATTCTTTGAACGAACCGATATGCCGGAGCGCGGGCTCACAGTTTCAAATTACATTAAAAATACGCGGGCGCTTATGCGGAAAACGGCGGATTGGTGCCTACCACGACATCTGGATACAAAAATAGAACGCGTCGTACTCGTTGATTACTGGCCGATAGACGAATTAACGCTCGTACCGGAAATGCTTTTTGCGGAATCCGACCTGCCGATTGACATCATTCAAGAGAAAGTCAGCGGATGGAGTACCGCGGAAAAAGAATCCATATTCAGATACTACATTGGCGAACGCTTGAACAGACGGCACAAACCCGGACGCGCTCTTGAAAAAGCACACTATGAGTGGCAAATCACCGGTGACTACGGCACTTTCCGAGACCTACAACGGCACCGTATGGTGGACCAAATGGAGTGGCAGCGGCTCACGCCATACTACGGCTACTCAACCCCACACATCGTTTCCGAAGCAGGTATGGAAAAAATCTTTGCGTCCTGTTTTGACCAGTCTGAAATACTCTTTTATATGCTTCTTGACGCAGGACTTGAAGAAGAATCACAGTACGCGACACTTCTAGGACACCGAATGCGCTACCGCTTCACCGAAAACGCGCGCGCGGCATTCCATATCCACGAGCTTCGCACAGGACCTGCAGGACACCAGGGATATCGCGCAATCGTCAATGAAATGCATGAAAAACTTTCTAAAGTGCACCCACTCATTGGTGAAGCGATGCGGTTCGTCAATAAAGATGATGACCCTGAACTCACCAGAAAAGCAAGCGAGATGGTAACCCAGAGCAAGCTCGCCAAACTCGCACGAAAATAAACAAGAATCCTCATTGCGGCATTCCGTAATGATGGAAGAACACCCCGCTACATATCCGTAGCGGGGTGTTTATCAAATTGAAAAATATTTGGAAAGCGCGGGACCTTTCTGTGTTTTATAGTGAGAGTCTGAAATCTCGTCGTAATGCAGGTCCGGTTCGCGTATCATTCGTTCAAAGCGAATACTTGCAATCGGTTGACTGTCACGAACCACGATATCTTCAAATGGTCTTACTTCAAGCGTCAGCTGGCGTCCGGCATTTTCACCTGCCGCACCATACCCCCACCCCGGGTCAATGAATCCTGCATAGTGAGCGCGGAACTCCCCGCTTCGAGCAACCATCGGAAACATCTCGCACGCAAACCACGGCGGAACGCGAACGCGCTCTTTCGTGGATAAAATATAGAATGAGCCGCGGCGCAATTTTATACTTTTGTCGGAGCGCCCGAATATAGGTTCAAAAAATACACTGGAAGAAACATGCTCCGAGGTGTTTAAGTTGAGCACCTCCCGCGTACCGCGACATTCATACCCTACAATTCCTGCGCATTCGTTTCCCTGGGGCAACGGCACCGTGTCGGCTGTCAGAATAATTGACCCATCGTTATCACTAATACGCAAATCTTCCGACACAAGCTTTGTGCCGAATGCATCATAGAGAACACCGTCAGAGCTCATCACGAGATCCATCTCCGTTTTTCCAAGACGCGTGTCTATGTCAAAAAAACGCATCTGGATAAGCGACACGCCCTCGGAACATCGTACGGGAAATGAGCGCGGAATCACAACCGCCCAAAGCGGGCCCGTATATCCGGCCGGTACCGTGTCATAACCGGCTTCACCGTCTACCACCAAACGAGCGTGTACATCTATCCTCCCAATTGACGACTTCGGATTACAATACGCATACACATTTTGATACTCCGCGAGCGAAAGACGCTCTCTTAATTTAATCAGATACGGAATATCAACCTCGAGTGGCTCTCCAAGCGAGTGCGTCATCGCCCCTGCAAACCCCAGGACAGAATCAACAGATTCGCCGGGGAGCGGAAGAAAACCATGCGTCAATCGGTAACATTCTGTTGATGCCGACAGGTCCAGTGAAGCAGGGTTTATAGCCATACGCGACGCGCCTGATATCGCCCCGCAAGCAATCATCTGGCCGATGAGCGAGTCTGGCAATGCGCCATGCCGCTTCATATATTATCTCCTTTTTTGAATTGTGGCGTAGTACAAAAGCTACAGCGAGTTATAGCATATGGTGCAGAAAAACTACAGCCGGCCAATCCAATAAACTGCGGTGACGGTAAAAATTAGTTAACGGCAGTATCAATACAGCAGCGCCTCCAATACATTCACCAACGCCGTGTAGAGATTGGCGAGCATAAGAGATACTCTTGAAACTGCGCCCTTACCGATAATCCTTACCGTATCCGTTCCTTCAAATGGAGTGCCGTCGTTGAGCCGGCCAGTGAGCGTAAGCGCCGTGTATTCCCCTATCTCAATATCCTCCAGCTCCTGCGTCTTAAATAATGCGATAACAAATTTATCTTGCGCAACAATTATTCTGTGCGAAGTGATGTTTTGGATTTTGATGGTCGCTGTTTCAATATCGATGACCGATGCTCCAGAACCTTTCTTAATTTCTATCATGACGCTAAAGAGGCCTTTGTTGCCAAGATTTAATGTCTTGGGAGTTATTTTTATTTTTGCGGGAATGGTACGTAAAGTGCCGCTGGCAATAGAAATAGATGATGTACCGAAAAGAGCGTTAGTCGCGGTTTTGCCAGGATCAATTAACTGATTTTTAATCGTTTGAGAAGTAAAAATACCTATTCCCGGATCAATAAAACGCGCGAAGACGCTGTAGCTGTCGGAGGCATCAGTGATGTGTGTGGCAATATCAGGATTTGTATCCAAGAACACTTGATTGTCGCGGGAAGAAACATAAAATACCGCTTCTTCGTCTGCAGGGAGGAATATCCACTCTTCATCATCTAATATGTCACCGGAAGTTTCGGTCTCCGAAATCTCAATCTCATACTCGCCGGTCTTATAGTTCATACCGACATGACGACCATCTGATGTGATGGCATGAAGATCGAGATCTGGAGAAACGATAGGCTCCAATCTGGGCACTGCAGAATTTATAATTCTTTCGGCGCGCGTAGGTACCGCACTCGACTGTTTCGCGATATCTGAATAACGCCATGTACCAGATGTAAGCGTAAGCCTTTCGCCATAACGCCACATGGGGACAGTGAGTAATATAATGGCAACAGCGATAATTATGAATATTTTTATAACTTGAAATATCTGTTGTTTATTTCCTTTTTCCAGCCATACAAATAAAATGATGGAAACGAGAATGTAAACAATAAATAAGCCTGCGACTATATTGGTAACATACATAGACATGGTGTAGCCCATGGAATACAAATCCGGCTCAAAAAACCATGCAAAAAGATAGCGAATATCTAGCACAAGAACGCCAACAAGAAGAAAAGAAGAAAAAATAACTTTTGACTTTGTGAGTGAAAATAATTTTCTTGGAAGAGAGAGGTTAATAGGCGTTGTCTTTGATAGAATCCGAAACCCGAAACTGACTATTGCCGCGGCAAGAAGTATATAAATTCCTATTCCGAGCTTATATAAACAACAATCATAGCTTTTATTATGGTAACTGATTTCAAAACTATCCTCATCAATATTAAATAGTTTTTGATTGCTCAGAGGAAACCCGTGCATCGGAGGTAGTATACGCACAGTATCATCAAAGTCTTCTGACTTTGCGCGCAGATTACCATCAGGATCCATTATAACCCCTATATATTGACGGATAAATTGACTCGCTGATACATCTTGAATGCGTGCTGTAATAATATATTTCCCCCCAACATGTGCGTCAGACAAAGCGGTAAACTTATTTAACCGCGAAAGATCGAGAAATGATTCTCCGCCAGGAACCAATATGCCACCATGTGGTATATTGATGGCCCATCGTTCTATATTGGGTTTTTTTGTTGTGTCACCATCTTTGTAACCAAATTTCGGCAATCCTTTAGAATCAATCTTATATAGAATTAGAGCTTTTTCTAAAGGAAGCGATTTATCCCACTTATTTATTCCAATTGTACTATTTCTGACATCAAGAATATAGAATATTTCGGTGTCTGGCTCTATATTATCCTCCAAATTATACCGGAAAACCGAATCTCCGAATTTTGCCGTATCAAGAGAAGAAACGCTGTGCGTGCCAGTATCTGACTGCTGGTGAATGTCATAAACAAGTAACCCTAAAAATTCTTTCAAGAATGCGCTGATATAAGACGGATCATTCCCCTTATTATCAGGATTGTACGATCCCGTAGACATCAAGCTCCATAGACCTTCTGATGCTTCAGAAAATAGTGGGTTAAATGCACCGTCTAATCCCATTTTGTATAAGTCTGGCAGTATAACATTATCTGGCACAGGTATAACAAGTTCGCCAATTAAATGCCCGATTTCATGCGCCCAAGGACCTATCGGGTCATTTTCAGCAATAAGAAACTTAAACGAAGACGGTCCAAACGGCTGACTACCGGGACGCCATGTTTGCGATGATAAATTACTGATGTTCTTTGAAAATTGAAACGATTTGCCTTGATGCGCCACTGCTATAATGTCAAATAGCGCCGGGTCAAAACCTGTTGAGGTCGCTCTAGTAATCGCTTCTTTGACAAATTCAATCTCGTCGCCGAATTTAAATGCTGATTTATTCTCCCCTATATCAAACCAATTCCCTCCGTTGTCAAAAATCATAAAATCAAGGTCAACGGTGCCGAAAGAATTTTCGTCGTAATAATCCTCTACGCAGAACGCAAGGTCGGCATAGTACTCTGCGTCATGTCCGCGCTGATATAGTTTCGGCGGAATAAGCTTGCAAGGCTGTTCCGTAGTCGGCATCGAAAGATGCGGGGCATCTGCAAATTCAGACAAAATAACAGCTACATTGATTTTCTGTACGGTCTGTTCTGCCCACCCATCTTGCGTTGTCCATGGCAAATTGTCTTGCCCGCCGGTAAAAAAATGCGTGGTATCGCAAATGGTATCCCTATTCGTGTCGCCACATCCTTCAGCAGGTGCGTCAAACTTGTCCCAGTAGTTGCCTCCTGTTGGAAGAGGCCGATTGAAAATATTGTTTGCTAATGCGCCTTCGATAATGACATCGGTGAAATTATTTATAAAGTTATTGTTGTATATTTCACTATTGGACGCACTTCTCAAATAGAAACCTGTGTATGTACTGCCATTGTTTTCCCGTATCATATTAGAGCGGAAGACATTGGCGTCTCCGCCCTGCAAGAAGATGCCGGCAGGGCTGTCTAAAATAACATTGTTTTGAATTGTATTTCGGTTTCCCTGCAAAAAGAGACCGTGAAAGTTACCGTCTAGTATATTGTTTTGAAACACACTATCGACAGCGTCGGCATAGATGCCTCTCCGACTGTTAGTTGAAGTTATGTTCTCTACAATTCCATTATTTGTCCCCCATAAATATACTCCGGCTCCGTTGTGCGAGAGATTCAAGTTCCTTACAGTGATACCGTCGCAATTGATACAATAAAATGTGCCGAGGTTAGATGTAGCATCAAAGGTCTGGCCCGATATATTCTTCAGGTAGTATACTTTTTTACCGTTGACCGTGTTCGTAGTGCTTATAGTGTGGTCATGGTGCGCATCGCTTTGGCCGCCAACATTTAAATTGTGACGGTTCCCAGTCATGATGTTATCGGTCAGAATAGATATGTTTGATTCCCCAACTGTGATACCAAATTCGGTATTGTTTGATACTGCGTTGTTATTGAGCTTTGCACTGTATGATTTGTTTAAAATAATTCCGCTCGAATTTGCTTGAACGATGTTGGTACGGAAATTATTATTTGCATTTGAGGTTGGGTTGAAGTCAAAACCGATTCTTGAGCTGAAAATACCGATGCCCATGTTTTGTTCCACGGTATTATTCTGAAATGTGTTGTTATTCGAATTTTCGTTACGGACGCCAAAAGTAAAATTGCGGATGTGAAGATTTTTGACAGTGATGTTGTGAGCCTGAAATATATATACTCCGCTACCGGTCTGATCGCCTAATACGGTATGGTTGTTGCCGTCTAATGTAATTCCGTTATCGTCTATTTGGATTGTTTCGCCGACATCCTGCACAAGCGTGCAAGTTTTTGTCAAAGCATTCCACACTCCTATAGATTGGCAATCGCCGCCAATCGCATTATTCCGTATGAACTTTGTGCTCTGTTTTGGTTGAATGAAAATAATGTGAGGACTCGTAGTGTCTTGAGCAAAAGAATACGCGCCGTTTGAGTCAGTTCTGAATTGGATAAGATTATGATAATTATCTTCGTATTTGAATAACCATGCATTTGGCGGAAGACCGCTTATGGTGATAGTGGTGGATGCAGAATTAGAGGCAATTGGAATAACGCCAATTACAATTGTTTCCGGCACTGATTCCAGTGAAACATAGACTCGTTCTGAGCTATCCAGAGTTATGTTCAAATAATTACTGTCCGTGATTTCAAAATGAGTACCTATACCTTCAGTGGCACCAGAAAAAAGATTGGTATTGATTTGCGCATTGACAAACGCTGGAGCCGTTGCACACAATATGCCGATAAGCAAAAGTAAAGGGGATATGATAGTACGCGATGTCATCATTTTGTATAAGTATACCACGGCAAAATTTTTACAATAGTATACTATCACGCAATAATTGAACCATCGTATTAAACACTTCCGCAGTAAAATAAAAACCGCGCGGTATTATCGCGCGGTTTTTATTTTACCTCTATGCCCATGGAGCGAGCGGTGCCTGCAATAATTTTTTCCGCCGCGTCCGCGTCATTAGCGTTTAAGTCGGACATTTTCTGCTCCGCGATCTGCCGCACCTGCGCTTTTGTAACCGTACCGGCTTTACTCACCAAATTTTTGCCGGACCCTTTATCTTTGCCGAGCGCCTTCAGAAGTAGTCGTGAGGCGGGCGGAGTTTTCAAAACAAAATCAAAACTCCGGTCTTCATAGACACTAATTTCCACAGGAATGATATCGCCGCGTTTATCGGCAGTCGCATCGTTAAAACGCTTCACGAAATCTCCAATATTGATGCCTGCCTGCCCAAGTGCCGGACCGATTGGTGGCGCAGGTGTTGCCGCGCCGGCAGGAACTTGAAGTTTTAATTTTTTGATTACCTTAGCCATAGTTTTGCCATTATGCGCTAGAGCTTCTTAACTTGCAAGAAATCAAGCTCAACAGGCGTGAACCGCCCGAACATGGTCACAAGAACACGCACCTTGCCACGCGCCTCGTCCACCTCGTCAACTTTCCCCTCCAAATCCTTGAATGGTCCGTCAGACACCTGTACCAGGTCTCCTGACACCAGGTCTATCTTATGAAGCGCGTGTGTATCGCCTTTCATTCTTATAAATAGCTCGTCTACTTCCTGCTTATCAAGCGGCACAGGGTGAACACCTGAACCAACAAAACCCGTTACCCGAGGGGTGTTTCTCACGACATACCATGAATCGTCGGTTACAATCATGTCAACAAGCACATACCCTGGATAGATTTTTTCTTCCGTTTCCACGCGCTTGCCGCCTTTCACTTTTATTTTTTTCTCCGTCGGCACAATAACATTAAAAATCTTGTCTTCCATGCCAAGCGACTCAATACGCGTCTTCAAATTACGCTCCACCGCGTTCTCATAACCGGAGTAAGTGTGAATAGCATACCAATTTCTATCTTGTCCTATTTGTTTTGCCATATGTTAGATAAACAACCCAAGCCCTTTTGTGAAAAAGAAATCAAACAGCCCTAAAAATAACGCGGTCACGAGCGAAACTACGATTACTAAAATCGTGAATGCAGTCGTCTGTTTTTTTGTAGGCCAGCTCACATGCTTTAGCTCGCCTCGTGTTTCCCTTAAATATTCTACAAGTCCCATAATAATGAATTAGATTTGCCCAATTTTAAAACCCCTCGCGGGGCTTTTGGTTACTCTGTATATTATCGGATATCAAGAAAAAAGTCAAATACTGTTGTCTC
>PCTL01000016.1:28380-28903 GCA_002771515.1 Candidatus Lloydbacteria bacterium CG22_combo_CG10-13_8_21_14_all_47_15
CAATCATGCTCGAACCTATTTTAGCAAGCCTTTCTGACGCTAACGAACGCCTCCGCCCACGCCAAAAGCGCGACAAGAGGTGTTCAAGGGAAAGAATGCCACGCCGTCCTCACTCAAAACAAGTGCGGAACTAAAAAGAAAAGAGGGGGTCTGTTTTCACAAACTCCCTCTTTAAAACACTCGCTCTATGCGATTCGCGCGATAGCGTCTGCAATGTTTCTGAGCGCAACACCACGCATTGTCGGCTTGGGACAAAGTTCTTTTTGGCGCGCGCGCATCGGAGCAAAACCGCTGGGCGTGAGGAGGCGTCGAATGGTATCTGCAAGCTTACTTGCGTCGGCAATAACAAGCTCCGAAAGTCCACAACCGACGGCTTCTAGCGTCCTTATACCGCTTGAGCGTTCAAGCATACGAAACAAAATCTCGAAACCTAAACTCACGATCGGGACACCTTGATACGCGCCTTCGATACCTATTGAGCTTCCAAACTCCACGATGATGTCGGATCCCGGAACCATGTCGG
>PCTL01000016.1:28914-30065 GCA_002771515.1 Candidatus Lloydbacteria bacterium CG22_combo_CG10-13_8_21_14_all_47_15
ATATCATTTGTCACGACTCTGGCCGGAATCGGACTAAACGAAACAAGATCCTCGTAGAGTCTCATGCCTTTCTTTGTGACTGCATCCACAGCATACGGAATTCTGTCTCCTGGATGGACAGTCAAGACAAGTTGGAAATGCCAATCTTCGGCCGCGAGAATCGCAAGCGCATCTATCACAACTACCCATGAAGCCATGTTCCCAGCCGCAAAAAAATTGCCTCCGGGCGCAAGAACCAGCTTCTCCTCCGGCACAATGTTTAATTTGGCACGCACTTCCTCCCGCGTAAAACTAGGAAACGCCATATCTTCGCGGAGAGGATTGCCGGTGCCGATAAGTTGCGCGTTCGGAAAAACCTGGCGCCCCGCATTGGCGTCCGCCTGTGTCACGCCGTAGTAAAAACTCGCGTCAGTAGCGATATTCTCAAACCACGCCCCTTTTCGCGCGCGTGCCCAACATCGCGGAACATCGCCGTAGAAGCCATAAGGTACTCCGGCGTTCCTTGCGGCGTCGCCTGCCGTGATCTCAGCTTGCGCAAGCTCAAAAGACGAGGACATCCCGAGAACTACCACGCTCGCGTTTGATACCGCAAGCGCAACCTCCTCGAGGCTCTTGTTAAGAGGCTTCCCTTCGCCAATGAACAAAACCGCATCGAGCCCGCGCTCTTTTAGGATTGGCTCCAAACGCTTGAAGCAACCCGATGGAGCGACATCGCTTGCAACAAAAACAACCTTTCTGTTCAACTTGCTATTCACTCCACACCTCCTTTTTTCATGTCAAGATACGATTACGATTTTATTACTGACGGATATAACATGTACTGCCAGATGACCACTTATCCTTCTTTATATATTATATGATAAAAATCAAGAAATGGCAAGTTACCACTTTTTGGCAGACATATGTGACGCACATTGCAGTCAACGATTTAGGCAAAAGCGGTGCGAGTAAAATTTCATTCCTTAATTGAAAAAATACTCGCGCACTCTAAATAAAATAAAAAGTAAAGTCGAGGAGTTTTGTCTTGGTGGGGATGGGGAGAGTCGAACTCCCACTCTCTTACGAGAACTAGCTCCTGAAGCTAGCGCGTCTACCAATTCCGCCACATCCCCGATACCGATATCCTACTTCACCGTCACGGATTTGGCGAG
>PCTL01000020.1 GCA_002771515.1 Candidatus Lloydbacteria bacterium CG22_combo_CG10-13_8_21_14_all_47_15
ATATTTCACGAAGCTCTTTCCCTGTGCCAGACAAAAAAACACCGGATGCCTCAAATATGTCCCCTGAAATTACCGATGGGAGGCCAACGCCTGCTTCAAGAGCTAGCGCGCGATTTATATGAGACGGAGTAATCGCACGAAGAATACGCGACTCCGTCGTGTCGCCTTTTGAGCTCACGCTGATAATTCCGATAAGTTTTCCTGTCCGTAGGCTGATAAGCGCTCCTCCTGACGATCCACGCTGTGAAAGAATGTTTCCAGACACCTCTATCGCGTCAAGATTCTCGGATGGGACGCCGTTAAAAGTAAGAAATCCTGTAATCTCACCGATACTTGATAGTAGGGAAAGGTCGCGGTTCACACTAACACCACCCAATAGTTCAGCAGGATAACTCGCTAGAAGCGCGTATGAATCTTTTTGTATCTCGTGCTCAGACAACTCAGGTAAAATAGAAACAAAAGCATCTGGACGGCTTTCTGCATCAGACACAGGGCCTGTGATAATAAGAAATCCGTAGTCGTTTTCTCCTGTTCCACCGTCTTTCTGTCCTGTAATAACACCAGTATTCTCACGAATCCATTCTGATGATATATATAACGGCTGTGCTCGGTATACCTTTGAATAGCTTCCGGCTACCCGTACCACGCACGATACAATACCATTTCCATCAGTATCAAGAAGGAAGTATTGTGCAACATGTGCATTTGTAAGAATGATGCCACGCGAATCAATAAGCACGCCACTACCGCTAATAGGCTCCATATCACCATTTGCGCGTGCTGTGCAATATAAATTCACCACAGCTGGTCTAATAAGTGTATTGAGCTTGTCTGCGTCAATCAGCGGCGCTTCGTTGTACGCAGAAATGTCGCGCATTGTACGGGATGTATCGGCGACCAACTCCTGTGTTTTTTTGATAATGGTTGAAAAACTATCCGCATAGACACTTTCTTCAGTGCCAATGCTTCCTTTTTCGTCTTTCTCCACTTCTGGCGCAAGACCATCTGTATTTGATTTTAAAACTCCGTTCTTGGGTTCTGTTGATGTCGCTTGCATTGTAAATGACTCACCAAAAAGAGCGGTCCTTTTTTGTTCTTTTAGCGAAATATCGGGTGTATAGACAATTCTTGTACTACTCATGTCCGTATTAATGCTAAAAACGCCCGCAATTGTGATAATTACGCCAACAAACAACGATATTATTTTTTCTCCTATAAGAACTAGCAATTCGGTCATCTGATGTTTTTACTATTTTCTACATAAGTGGGTCATTGTGTTTTTCCTGCCATGGATGACATCTGGATATCCTCTTGGCACATAGAAGTATACCTTTTAATAATCCATATTTTCTGACAGCTTGGATGGTATATTCAGAGCATGATGGATAGAATACGCACACACGCCTGTACCCACCGGATATTCCACGGCCAGGAGAGATTGTTTTTTGATATAGTAGAATCAATTTAACAACAGCTGTTCGCATATATTGTTTATGCAACAAGACCGGCTTTTTCCAACAGAATCCTCATTTCTGACGATAAATCAACTTCAGAAAGCGTCATTGCGTCTTTTTTGAGGAAAAAAATGCAAGCGGTATTTTGTTTCAATGTATTTGATATCCTTTCAAAAAAAATATACCCGATACGGCGAAATTTATTTCGTAATACAGCACTATTGGCAATCTTCTTTGAAACAACAATAGAGCCCAGAAACGGCGCGGTACCGGTTACTCGTGAGTAACGAAGGGTAAGATATTTCGAGTGCAAAACACGGCTTTCTCTAAAAACACCATTGAAATCTTTTGTTGTGAGACGTTTTTTCTTCTTTAACATCTTTAGTAAGGAGTACCCTATACTGCTAGTTTTGCGCGACCTTTTCTTCTGCGGCGCGCCAACACAATTTTACCATTTTTTGTTTTTGAACGCGTTAAAAAACCGTGTGTTTTAGCCCGCTTTCTTTTTTTTGGTTTATAAGTGAATGACATATGGTCCTAACGGCGCCGTTCCTGGAAATTGCCGGAACAAACAACCGCATGATTGACTACAAATTACATTCTGTTGTATGGAATACGATTTTCACTCTATACACAGTTAATACACATAGTATTAACATACCTACGCACGTTTAACAAGTTTTTCAATTTTTGAAACATACTATAATGCATATCATGCGCGTACTATCAAAAGTATATATGCAGACAATAGAACCAAAACAATTGTGGAAGGAGGCGTTGAACGAAATTGAAATGAATGTTTCCCCGGCAAATTTCAGCACTTGGTTCAAACAAACTCATATAATAAAGGAAGAGGATGGTGTTATTTATCTTGGTGTCCAGAATACATTCGTAAAAGAGTGGCTAATGGTGAAATACAACAAGTTAATACTTAAGTCTATCAGAAACTCTTTTGAGGGTGTGAGAAATGTTGAATATATCATAACAAAGGATGTGCCGTCAGGGGAAGCTAATGTACAGAAAATTGAACCTGTTTTGACAAACGAACAGTTCCCACTCCACGACCTGTATATAAACAAGGAAGACAACTTAAACCCTAGATATACATTTGATTCTTTTATTGTAGGTTCTTTCAACGACTTGGCGTACGCCGCATCACAGGCCGTTATCAACAAACCGGGTGTCGCACATAACCCGTTTGTTGTATATGGGCAAACAGGTCTAGGTAAAACACATCTTATACAGTCAACAGGAAACCAACTCAAAAAAAATGGCGCAATGGTTTTTTATACATCTTCTGAAAAATTTTCGCTTGATTACGCAAGTTCGGTGTTAAACAACCAAAGACACGCGTTTAAAGAAAAATATCGCAAATATGATGTTTTTATCATGGACGATATACAGTTTTTATCAAAAAAAGAGGGAACTCAAGAAGAATTATTCCATCTGTTTAATGAATTATATGAAAACAACAAACAGATAATATTTTCATCAGACAAGCACCATAATTACATACCAAATGTTGAGGATAGGCTAAAAACTCGCTTTAGTCAGGGAATAACAGTTGATATTGCACAGCCGGACTATGAATCAAGGCTGATGATATTGAACACAAAGCTAAAGGCTTATAGTATAGCCGTACCTGATGATATTCTTGATTATATAGCAACAAACATAACAGGGAGTATTCGTGAACTTGAGGGCATATTAAACACAATATCGTGCCACGCGGAACTTCATAAAAAACCGCTTCAAATATCAGACATAAAAGAAATTGTTAGAAGTAACGCGCGACCTAAAAAAACACTCGACATAAAAGAAGTTACAAAAATAGTGTCTGATTTTTATCACCTTGATGACGGAGTAATATATAAAAAGACGCGTAGAAAAGAGATTGTAAAACCGAGACAAATTCTTATGTACCTTCTGCGAGAGGATTTCGGGACATCGTTTCCATTAATTGGTCAAAAACTTGGCGGGCGTGATCACACAACTGTTATACACGCGTGTGAAAAAATAAAAAATGACATAAAGAAAGATAGTGTGTTAGTCCAAGAGTTAGAGCAGTTGCGCACAATGCTTTAGGTTTATGTATGTGTATTCGTGTGAATATGTTGTTTATAAACCGGTGTATATCTTGTTTAGTTTATAAGGATATTATGTGTATATATTTCACAGATAATTATTGCGCATAAAACATCCATACATTGTGTATACATAGTCCACATGTGTGTGGCGCACAATATGATGTTTAGACACCGTAAAATGAATTTTTCCACCTATCCACACAACTATTATCATCATATTTTATTTAATTAAATATCTAATCTAATTAAATAACAAACAACTTCTACTTATGAAAATTGAATGTGTTAAAGAAAAACTTAAAAATGCCGTTGTCCTCGCTGATCGTGTAACAGGGAAGAATGTATCACTACCTGCTCTAAAATCACTTGTTCTAATAGCGAAAGAAAAATCCATTGTTATAAAGGCAACAAATCTTGAAGTTGGCGTTGAATACGAAATACCTGCTCGTGTTCATCGTGAGGGTGTTACAGCTGTTCCAGGCGCTGTTTTCTCAAGTGTTATGTCAACACTCTATAACGATGAAGTGGTTACACTTGAAGTTGTGAAAGATAATCTGTTTATTTCAACAAAACATAACTCCGTTGTAGTTAAAACAGAGAGCTATGAGGATTTTCCACTCATACCGCGTGTACAAGGCAAGAATAAACTTACTATTCCTGCAGATAAACTTACTGACAGCATTAAATCTGTATGGTACGCGGCATCTGTGTCTGACATAAAACCAGAGATAGCAAGCGTCTTTATATACCCGGACAATGACGATCTTGTGCTAGTTTCAACTGATTCATTCCGACTTGCGGAGAAGAAGATTTTAAATATTAAACCAGGAAGATTTGATGGAATTCTAATACCATCAAAAAATATTTCAGATATTATGCGTATACTAGACGGGCAGAGCGGAGATATCCAGATGACTTTTAATGAAAATCAAATATCTTTTTCAGGCACCGGTATATATATAACATCACGGCTAGTAGAAGGAATATTTCCTGATTACAGGCAGATAGTTCCAAAAGAGCACACAACCGAAGTTGCTGTGTTGGAGAAAGATTTTTTAAATGCCCTTAAATCATCAACTGTTTTTGCTGATACTTTTAACCAGATAACACTTTCTGTTGACATAGCACAAAAAACTTTTCAGGTCGCCTCAAAAAACACAAACATAGGTGAAACCGCGACACTTTTACCCGCGGCTATAAACGGCGAAGATATTATAATGAATTTTAATTACAAATATATTATTGAATCTTTTCAATCTTTTAATAGCGACAGCGTCATCATTCGTTTTAACGGAACCAATAAGCCGATTGTTATAAGCGGACTTTCAGACAAAAGTTTTTTGTACTTAGTTATGCCGATGAATCGGTAACATTTTTATATGGAGTTTAATATCAATAAATACCTTGAAAAATTCAGGGGATTACAGTCATCTGACGACTTTCTAATTCAAGATGTTATTACAGCTGTTAAAAAAGAGACCGGCGTACTTTTGGAAAAAAAGAATATAAGGATTTCAAATACAACTGCGTACATTACAACAAGCCCAGCGCTTAAAAACATTATTTTTATAAAAAAAGAAGCACTTGTTAATATATTTAATAAAAAAAGGAGTAAGTTGAATGATATTCGCTAAAGACCAACCGTGAATATTCCACTTGTTACAACTTTATTTTTTACTGAATCGTAAACAACAGCAGTTAATGTGTTTGTTCCGTTGATAGCTTTTATATCAGACGGAACAAATGAAAAAGAGAACGGCACTACACCCGCCGAACCAAGGAACTCACCATTCACAAAATAATCAATACGGCTTATTGGGTATGTTGATTGTAGTATAAGTGATACTGATATTTTTTGGTTTGGAACATATACAACATTATGTGCCGGCGAAGCTATAGAAACTCTAGGTATTGTTTCCGGCATGTGCACAGAATCATATTCCACCGGAACAGATCTTTGTGTCGTGCTTGAGAATCCGTTTAATTCAGCCCATTCCAATACAGGTTTTTCCCACAATAGAAACTGCGGGTCATTTTCCGGTCTCTCAAGCGGAGGACCAAGCGGGTTTTTTTTATTTACCCAATATAGAATTGAATGTATGTTTTGTATTGCTAATTCAACACGCGTTTCTTCAGGAGTGTAATCAGTAGCAAGTTTTCCTGAAATTGCATCAATCGTGTATGTTTCTCCACCTTGCCATATGCCACGGATTATAGGTTTAACAGACGAGT
Organism: Candidatus Lloydbacteria bacterium CG22_combo_CG10-13_8_21_14_all_47_15; assembly: GCA_002771515.1. Lineage (GTDB taxonomy): Bacteria > Patescibacteriota > Minisyncoccia > Phycocordibacterales > 21-14-all-47-15 > 21-14-all-47-15. The sequence goes on from PCTL01000020.1 coordinate 5,774, forward strand.
CGTTTTTATATTCATACACAGGTTTCTTAAATGATTCACCAGTCTGTTTTGCAAGCACTTCCTTCATAAACGCATTCCAGAGCGGTGTAACAATAAAACCAGCTACTTTTTTCTCCATAGATGAGTTGTCGTTGTTGCCTGCCCACGCGCCTACAGCGATGTTTGGGCTGTAACCGACTGTCCACGCGTCACGGTAATCATTTGTAGTGCCTGTTTTAGCCGCTACATCGCTAGATGGGAAGTAAAGTGGGGAGAATGACCCGAACGCCGGAGTACGCGCTACATTATCTGATAGTATATCTGAAATTTGTCGCGCAACATTCTCCGCAAGCACTCGTTCAGGGTTTGGAGAAAACGATTCAAGCACACCTTTATTTATACTTTCAACACTTAGAATGGCAACAGGATTATTACGCATGCCATCGTTTGCGAACACACCATATGCACTTGTGATATCAAGTAGCGTTACTTCTCCGCCACCCAAAACGAGTGTTAAACCGTATCGGTTTATGTCGGTAAGGGTACTTATACCTAAATCTTCCGCTGTGCGAAGTGAGTCGCGTAAACCAGCAAGATATAATGTTTTAATTGCAGGAACATTGATTGATTGTGCCAGAGCATTTCTTAATGTGACAGGACCGCGGTATATACCATCGTAGTTTACAGGCGTATAACATATATTATCATCTTCGGTCTCTATAATTGGCTTACCTTCCGGCGTGCACGCTGTTTCAAACTGTGTCTCAACATCAAAGACGACAGTGTCAGGTGTATATCCATTTTTAAACGCAGTTGCGTACACAAATGGCTTGAATGCTGACCCTGGCTGCCGTTTTGCGAGCGCAATATTGAAATTACCATCTATGTTATCATCAAAATAATCACGCGATCCAACCATTGTTAGAATCTGCCCTGTTTTTGGGTCTACTGCGACAAGCCCAGCGTTTTCAGCATTGAAATTCTGCTCGTTTTCAAGCGCAAATGTTTTTACAATATCCTCCGCTTTTTTCTGAAGTTCGTAATCAAGTGTTGTGATTACCTTTAATCCTTCGTTTAAAACAGCGTCACGACCATATTTTTCTTCAAGGTATGAGCGTACGTATATTACGAAATGGGGTGCCAAAATACCCTGCTCTTTTTGCTGATTAAATACAACATTTTCTTTATACGCTTCATCAAACTCTTCTTGTGTAATAAACGAAAGATCCTTCATCCGTTTCAAAACGAGATTTTTCCTATCAACAAGCTCATCTTGATGGTTGCCGTATGGAGAATAATATGTCGGAGCTTTTGGAAGCGCTGCAAGATATGCCGCTTCAGCAAGTGTGACATCACTTGCCGGTTTACTGAAAAACGCCATACTTGCCTCCTGCACACCATACAAATTTCCACCGTACGGCGACTCGTTTAGGTATAACTCTAGAATTTTTTCTTTTGGAAATTCTTTGTCAAGTTTCCACGCAAGCACCCACTCCTTCAGTTTGCGCGAAATTTTTCGCTCATTTGTCAAAAGTGAGTTTTTTACTACCTGTTGTGTGATTGTTGAGCCACCTTGTATACCTTTTCCTCGGAGTGGTTGTATAAAGACAGCACGAAATGTTGCAAGTGGCCGTATTCCGCCGTGTTCATAAAATTCAGCGTCCTCAATCGCGACTGTTGCATTTTTAATATTGCGACTGATGTCTTCAAACGGAACTATTGTTCGCTGAATTTCATTGTGAATGTCATATAGGAGTACTTCGCCGGTGCGGTCGTATATTTTTGTTGATTGCGGAACCTGTCGCCCACCGGAAAGAGTATCAAATGACGGTATTTTAAAAGACGCCACCCATAAAAGAAAAATACCTCCGATAATGAAACAGAGGGCCACGAGCCGCAGTGATATATGCATGAATGTTCCACGCCGTTTTGCCATATTGAGCACTATACCATACGGGATACATGCCAAATAGTCAAAAATAGTCAATACACTGCAAACATGATAATTTAGAGTTATGCAGGATGAAAAAATAGACGAGATTCTTTCTCGTTCAGTTGACACAATATACCCGTCAAAAGAAGCACTTAAGGAAGTTTTGCTGTCTGGTAAGAAACTTCGTGTGTATGTCGGAATTGACCCGACATCCGATTATGTGCACCTTGGACATTCAACAAACTATATTCTCTTAAAGCGTTTTCACGAGCTTGGCCACACAGTTATAGTTTTGGTTGGAGATTTTACCGCTACGATAGGTGACCCAAGCGATAAGTCAGCTGTTAGGATACAGCTTACAGAAGATGATGTAAGGAAAAATCTGGAAACATTTAAAGAGCAGATTGGGAAGGTGATTGATTTTTACGACGAGAAAAATCCGGTTGAATTCAGATTCAATTCAGATTGGCTTGCCGTACTTGATTTGAAAAAACTCACCGATATTGCGTCGTCATTTACTGTTCAGCGTATGATAGAGCGTGATGTGTTTCGGCGCCGAATGAAGGAAGGCAAGCCACTCTATGTCCATGAATTTTTTTATCCGTTGATGCAGGGCTATGACTCAGTGGCACTGGATGCTGATTTAGAAATAGGCGGGACAGACCAGACATTTAATATGCTCGCAGGAAGGGATTTGGTAAAAAAATATCTCAACAAGGAAAAATTTGTTATAACTACAACCCTCCTTGAAAACCCGAAGACGGGGGAGAAGCTTATGAGTAAAAGCTTGGACACCGGTATTTCTCTGAAATCGGTTCCTGAAGATATGTATGGCCGTGTGATGGCTCTTCCGGACGAAACCATTGTTCAGTGTTTCATTGATTGCACTACTGTACCAATGGCAGATGTAGAAGAAATAAAAAAAGAGCTTGCGGAAGGCGGAAACCCTCGCGATATTAAAATGCAGCTGGCGCGGAATATAGTTCTTATGTATCACGGCGAAGATATGGCCAATAAAGCGGAAGAATATTTTATAAAAACATTCAGCAGAAAAGAAACACCTGAACACATGCAAGAGATACGCGTGCCGGTTGGAGTATTGGTTGGAGATGCTTTAGTGTCTGCAAAAATAATTCCGTCAAAATCAGAATGGCGTCGTCTTGTTGAAGGCGGCGGCGTCCACAATCTGTCTAACGGCAGTACAATTACAGACATAAATACCGCTGAAACCAAAAAACCACTAGAAATAAAAATAGGGAAACGGACATTTGTAAGAATACTTCCTTCCGATGGGAAATAAATTAATATATTGCGCACATTATGTAGAGCACTACGGCAGTGTATTCCACATGTTTAAAACAAAAACACCCCGATATCGGGGTGTTTTTGTTTTAAAACTCCTCTTCGTCGTCTGAATCATCGTCGTCCTTGTCGTCACTCTCACCCATCTCCTCGTCGTCAAAATTCATTTCATCATCGGCCACTTCTTCCGTATCCTCGTTTTTTGTGTCTTCCATATCCGTTTTTTCGTCCATCAGAAGAAGGTCATCGGCGTAGGTATCATTCATAGAATTATCGCGCGCCACACAGTAAATTGTATAATTGCGGAGCGCTATTAGCTTGTAAAAACGACCATTTCAACGGACAGAAAACCGTCCGCCAAAAATTCCTATCCTTTGTATCAAACCATATAAAAAATGCAATAGGCAAAAGAGAGGCCTGTGGATTACCTAGCTTTTTCGGTTTTTTGTTGACGACACAGTGTGTGTTAGGCCTGTCGCAACCGCATCGTATTCGTCATCTGTTGTTTTTTTCTCAATGGAGAATATTTTTTTAACCATCGCCGTGACCTGCTCTTTGTCCGCCTTCCCATAGCCGGTGAGTGCGATTTTTATGTCTGCTGGCGAGTATTCAAATACTTCCAAATTGTTTTTTGCCGCTATATATATAATCATACCGCGTGCCTCCGCCACCCTCATCGCTGTCTTTTTGTTAGTTGAAAAAAAGAGTGTCTCTATCGCAAGCGAATCTGGAGTATATAGACTGATGAGCCGCTCAATTTCATGTCCTACATCGGCGAGCCTCTTGTGGAAAGGGAGCGATGCTCCTGTGATGATACACGCGGAATATTCAAGCACTGGAGTATCACGAGTTCCGGAGATGACCGATACGCCAACTCTTCCAAAGCCAGGGTCTATACCAAGTGTTTTCATGCGTTACTAATTATACACAACACAACTACCAAGTTCTGCAATAAAAGCGCGCGTAGACAGGACAGCCGTGTTGCATTCAAAGCGCGCAACATATACTGATAGCGACATCAAATAGCTTTGTCGGGGAATAAATTATTCAGCGTTTGTAGACACCGACTGCACCTCATCGTTTTCCTCAATGTCATCTACCAAACGCTCAAGTTTCTCAATATCTTCATCGGAAAGAGTTGTTGTTTGGTTCGGTATCCATGCACCGTCTTTGTTTGTAAATGCCCACGACGCGGCACCCGGAGCGGCAAGCGACGCGCTGTGTTTTGAAAGGATATGCTTAAGCTCCGCCGCGGCTTTATTCCTGTTGTCTGTTAGCGCTACAATAATTATTGCAACACCGCCCGGACCATACGCTTCGTAGGTTAACGACTCCATTTCGCCGCCTTCGCCACCAACACCTTTTTTCACAGCGCGGTCAATATTGTCCGCCGGCATATTTTCTTTCTTCGCCTTTTCAATCGCCGCACGAAGGTTTGGAGCGGATGTGTCTCCAAAAGCTTGTCTTGATTCTGTTTGAATAAGGCGCACTAGTTTGCCGAAGATTTTACTCTTCTTTGCGTCTGTCGCCGCCTTTTTATGCTTTATTTTTGACCACTTATTGTGTCCAGACATATGAAAAGTATGCGATATACACCGATGTCTATCAAGTGAGGTTCAATATATTTTATTTGGTCCGATTTTTACGGCACATATTATGTATTTACAGTAGTTTTTCTTGTCTGTCTTTTGGCAACTCGTATCCCAAATGTGCGTACGCTCGGTCTGTTGCTTTCCGCCCTTGGCGCGTACGCTCAAGAAATCCTATTTGCATGAGGTATGGCTCGTTCACTTCTTCTATGGTCGCCTCTTCTTCTTGGAGCGCGGTAGCGACAGTACCCACGCCGACAGGACCGCCGTTAAATACTGCAATAATTATTTCAAGAATTTTTCTGTCAGAGGCAGTGAGTCCGATTTCATCAATTTCAAGAAGTGCAAGCGCCTTCTTTACCGTACCGCACGATAGCTCAACCTTATGTACCTGCGCGTAATCTCGACAGCGTTTTAGGAGGTAGTTTGCGGTTCGTGGAGTGAACCGGCTTCGCGCTGCGATTTCTGCTGCCGCGTCAACCGGCAGCACAATGCCAAGTAACCGCGCCGACCGCGCGATAATCCTAGCGATTTCATTTGTCGTATAAAATTCAAGCCGGAATACTCCGCCAGAAAAACGCGAACGGAGAGGCGACGAAAGGAGGGCAATACGGGTCGTTGCGGCGATTAATGTAAAAGGTGGGAGGTCGAGCTGAATTGTGCGCGCAGATGGTCCTTTGCCGATTATGATATCAAGTACGCCGGATTCCATTGCGGGATAGAGCACTTCTTCCACGGATTTATTTAGTCTGTGTATCTCGTCAATAAATATAATGTCCCCAGGTGAAAGATTTGTGACAATTGACGCAATGTCTCCTACTTTTTCAATTGCCGGGCCGGATGTACTTTTTACCTGCGCGCCGGTTTCTTTGGCAATCAGGTGAGCGAGTGTTGTTTTTCCGAGCCCTGGTGGCCCATAAAATAGAAGGTGTTCTGGCGGATGATTTCTCTCTTTTGCCGCGGAAATGAGTATCGTAATATTTTTCTTTATCATTTCCTGCCCTACATAATCATCCCACCGCGTCGGACGGAGGGTATGGTCAAGATTTGCCGTATCATTGGTCTGTTTTGTCTGCTCTGTTGACATAGAGTGTCTAATATGCTACACTGTAAATGTTGCGCAAATATGGGGGCGCGTATGGGGGTGCGACAAGGGTTGATTTTGGCTGATTCGGCTAATTTAAAAATACCAGAAAAATCAGCAGTGTGCGTGGTAAAATACCAGCACAAGTATTTTTGTTTGTTTCTTTCATTGTCCCGGCTAGTGAGCTCTTAAGCAATACAGGTGCGTTTCCGAGGACGCCGTGGTATCCTGCACCTTTTCTCTGCTTGCGGTGAAAAGGTGCAGGAGGTGCGACGGTCATCCTTAGGTAGCGTGCTCAACTTTTGATACCCATTAAAAGTTTGCTTAAGGGCTCACTGTTCAGGACAATATGGTGTATGTGCTACGAAGCAGTATTTCTGCTTCGTATTTTTGTAAAGAGCGGTATCTCGAGCAATCATTCATCCAAATCAATCACACGGTTGAGTTCATCAAGCGAGGTGATGCCGTATAATAATTTCAGTATGCCATCCTGTGCCATAGATAGCAGGTTTTGCGGTTCGGCGGCTTTCCAGATTTCGCTTTCATTGGGGTGTGAAATGGCGACAGCGTCAATTTGGTCATTCATCAAAATACCTTCAAACACGCCGATTCGTCCACGATAGCCGGTATTATTGCATGCAGTACAGCCAACCGCACGGTAGATTTTTTCAAGTTTCGGCACATTGTCTCGCTTGATGGTTATAGCAATTCCTTCAATCAGTTTACGCTCCTCTGCTGTCGGCTCTTCTTCTTTTTTGCATGCGTCACAGAGTTTCCGTACCAAGCGCTGTGCTAGGAAAAGGTTTAGCGCAGCGGAAAGAACTTTTGCGTCCACACCAAGGTCAATCAAGCGCGGAATAGTACCGGCAGCATTATTTGTGTGGAGCGTTGAAAACACAAGGTGCCCTGTTAATGCTGCGTTGATTGCCGTGTTTGCGGTTTCTGAATCGCGGATTTCGCCGACAAGAATAATATCAGGGTCCTGCCGGAGTACAGATCGGAGTCCTGAAGCGAATGTATAATCCGATTCGCTGTGAGTTTGTGTCTGGGTGATACCTTCTATGTGGTACTCAATCGGGTCTTCAATGGTTACTACCTTTACCTTTGTTGTATATACTTTTCTGATGAACGCATAGAGTGTCGTTGTTTTACCGGAACCGGTTGGACCGGTGTTGAGAATCATACCGTTTGGCTTCTTGAGCTCTGCATTAATCACTTCCAGAAGCCGCGGCTCAATGCCCAATTCTTCAAGCGGTACCAATATTGATTTAGGGTTCAATACTCGGAGAACTATTGATTCTCCGTAAGCACCGGGGAGCACTGAAGTTCTTATTTCAATATCCGTTTTGTCAATTTTAATACTAAATCTTCCGTCCTGAGCGGCTGTTTTCACATTTAATTTCAGACCGGAGATGAGTTTAATACGCGAGCGGAGTAGTTTGTATGTTTCAAGGTCAAAAAATGTAATGTCAATTAAGACGCCGTCTAGCCGGTATCGCATGCGAATTTGCTTTTCTTCAGGCTCTATATGGATATCAGAAGCGCCAGTTGAAAGAGCGCCAGCGAGTATTACTTCAAGGACGCGTGATGTGTGGATGCCAGGGTCGTCTATTGTTGCTTTAGTGATTTTGGAGATATCGTCGAGTGATTTGACTTTGTCCATAAACTGGCGCAAATCTTCCGGAGAAATATCCAGAACGCCGGCTTGTGTTTTGTCCGCGCGTGAAATTTCCATATATCGTTCCCACACATGCTCCAGGCCGTCTCTTGAAACCATAAATGTTTCAATGTGGAAACCTTGCTTTTCAAGTCCGGCGAGTGCTTCTTTTGTTTTTTCGTTTTGTGGAGACGCGACAGCAACTAATAGCTTATTTCCGATTCGTTTGAAAGGCGCAACGAACGCCTCACGCGCTTCCACCTCTTCAATGACTCTTAATGCGTCCGCCTGCGGAGACACACCGAAGAGATTTAAATACGGGAGCCCGTATTTCTTAGAAAGAATTTCCGCGAGGTCTTCCGCCTCTTTCTTTCGGAACTCTCTCAATCTGTCTTCCTGTTTTTGGTCTTGGAAAAGCGGCATGGATACCAAATGATTATTTATTTTTCATACTACATACTTTTCTTTTTGAAACAATCTGGTACAAGTGGATATTTCGTGGGGGAGTTTTTATTTTTGTAACTTTTATTTTTATGACAGAAATGTGTGTATGTCGTATAAATTACAGTTAACCAAATCCATCAATAGATAACACAATATCTGCCCCATACTCATGCGCGTAGCGCAGCTTTTTAACGCTGAAGTGCCGCCTCAAGAATATACATCTAAAAATAAGTACTTCGTGTCATTTCTGTTGTAGGAATTTCCTTAGCCCGCGATGATATAGCGATAATATGGATAGCACCTTGACAGAAGCATTAAAATTTGCTACAATTTAAGTAGAAATAAGTGTTGAAAACAATGGTTTGGAAAAGGGGGTGTTCCTATGAAAAAGTTGTTGACAGTACTGGTTCTTTTCAGCTTTTTGGTTACATTCGGTTGTGCCGGGATGGCCCCGACACATAATCGGAATATGGCTACAAATGCCGTAATATGGGGTGGCGCAGGAGCAGCCGCAGGAGCACTTCTTGGCGGCGCGCATGGTGCAAAGGTTGGCGCGGTTGTCGGTAGCGTGCTCGGTGCGGCAAATACGCCTTATCCGGGTGGTGCTGCGATTGGGCCGGCTCCTTATCCTAGTGCGTACGGAAACTGTGCGATATTTCCTACTATTGAGGAACAGGCAGAATGTAAGCGAGGCCAAAATTGGTCGGAAAGGGTCATCAGAGAACATCGCAAGCGCGACGCCTTTGATTACGGACAAAACCTTCCGTACCGCAATTATTATTCTAGATATCCGAGATGGTAACCATGTCCATACAGCAACTCGTTTGTGAATTGCTGTATGGACTTCTTTTTAAGCCCGTGTCATTTCATTTTTTTGACGAGTGCGCGGTGCCGATGCGGGTTTAAAAAGGAGTAATACATGAGTATGACTAATACCTTTATGTCAAAACAGATATTGATGATTGCGGGAGTAGCGCTTGCCGCATGTTTTTTGTACTTTACAGCTGTACCGGCGTACGCGCTCGTGGAAACGGTTTTTACGGACCAGGCGTCTAATATTACCGAGACAATGGCGCAGCTGAACGGGTACACGCATGTATCCGGCGATGAAGGCGCGGAAGTGTGGTTTGAGTATGGTAAAGGAAATTCGTTTGACCAGACCACGCTTCGTAATGTATTTAGAAACCGCGCGGCTACCTTTAGCGCGCAGGTGCTCTACCTTGAGCCAGCCACGGCGTATCAGGCGAGGATTGTCGCCCGTGACACTTCCGGCACATACCGAGGTGAAGCAGTCTCGTTTATAACAAAATCATCCGTTCCAAAACTACCCTATGTGTCAACTAGTTTTGCGCAGAATGTTACAAAAAGTTCGGCGCTTCTCCGCGGTTCTGTAGAACCGTATGGAGATTCCGCTACGGAAGTGTGGTTTGAATGGGGCACAAGCGTGCCTCCGGAACGGAAGGGCGTGCGACTTGAGCAAGATGGCACCAGACAGAATCTCGCCTATCCGGTGTCCGGACTTTCCGACGATACGGCACATTATTTTCGCATTGTTGCTCATAATGCCAGAGGCACGGCGTATGGTGATATCCAAAGTTTTGATACCGGACGCGCTACAGAGGAAGCGGAAAAAGACGAGCCTGATGTTACGACTACCAACCCGACCGTTTTAGACGGCGGTAGCGCGGTCGTGTTCAACGGCTATGTAAATACGAAAGGTATATCAACGCAGACATGGTTTGAGTGGGGAAAAACCTCATCGCTTGGCAACGGAACCGCGCGTGCTCTTGCCCGCACTGACTCTGGGAATTTTTCCGAATCGCTCGCCGGTTTGGAGCATGGTACCGTGTACTACTACCGTGCCGCTGCGGTAAATAAGAACGGTACCGCGTACGGGTTGGTAAAGCCCGTGTCCATCGGTGTGGCGCTGTCCGCGCAAGACACACAGGTGCTTTCTCCTGAAGTTGTTACGAGGCCGTCTGTGGTGACAGGAGACGCGGAAACGCCCGCGCCAACGAATATTCTTCTCCGTGGTAGCGCTTCATCAGGTGGCGGAAATACTTTTGTATGGTTTGAGTGGGGCATCGTGTCTTCGCTTGGCAGTGCTACTGCCGGTCAGCCGCTTGGCACTGTTCCGTCGCGCGCCGTGTCGGCAAGTATTTTTGATGCTTTGCCAAACACGACATACTATTATCGTCTTGTCGCGCAAAACGAAGCCGGCGTTTCGCATGGCAGTATTCAGAGTGTGCAAACGCCCGCTGTGGCCAAAGTTGTACCTGCTGCGGCTTTCGTGCCGGCTATAGAACCGCTTGTTGAAGAAGAGCCGGCAGAGCCGCTCGCGGCATCCGCTTTTTTTGGTACAGATATTTTCGGGCCGTACCTACCAGAATGGCTTCTCATAATTTTCTCTCTTTATATTATTACAAAGATTTTCTTGAATAAATTTTAAAAAACCACTCGCGCCATTAGGTCGCAGGTGGTTTTTTTAAATATGTTGTTAGTCAACACGCGGTGGCCTGAAGCCAAATGTGGCTATGAGAACCGTACCAATAAATGTAATAAACAGAATGCGATTTACATCAAGCGGTGACTGATTCAGGATAATGTATGTCGTCATTGTCCAGATAACAATGAGTGACCATGCAGTCCAAGAATATTTTGGCATCGGCATAATATGTAAAGATTATGGTTGGTTATAGTTATGCGTGTCGTAGACCGATGTATGAGAGTAGTACGGTTATAACCATAAGGAACCCAAAAAATGTTTCCGGGTCAGGTAATACGCCGGATGTAATGAGGATTGCTGAAGCAATCCATATGACAATGATAGCGATAGAGGCCCAAGTATGACGCATATAATTCTTGCATTTTCAGTGTATAGTATATGGTATAGATATGGAAGTGGAAAAAAAGAAAGTTCTTGCGGAAGAAGAAATGAATGGCGTCGCCCGTATCATTGCCCGAAAAATTATGCATGCCGGACCGCGGAAGGATGGCGCGACAGTTGTCGCGCTCGCGGGCGAGCTTGGCACCGGCAAAACAACCTTTACAAAGGCGTTTGCTAGAGAGCTTGGCATTACAGAGCCGGTGGTATCGCCGACATTTATTCTTTCCCGCACCTATCATATCCTCGGAAACGGGTCATTTGAGCGCTTTGTCCACATAGATGCGTATAGGTTGTCAGGTTCAGATGAGCTTTCACATCTTGGATGGAATGATATTATGGCTGATACGAAAGCTATCGTAGTCGTTGAGTGGGCGGAGCGCATTCGTGACGCGCTTCCGGACTGCGCTTGTGTTATTTCGTTTGAGCATACCGATGGCGATATGCGCGCGGTAACTATAGAGGAATATGCCAAAGAAAAAAACAACACAGGGCGCTAAATCTGAAAAAGATAACGAAACACGGACACTCGTTCTTTTGGACGCGCACGCGATTATTCATCGCGCCTATCATGCGTTGCCTGATTTCACCACAAAAACGGGCGAGCCGACAGGCGGGCTCTATGGCATTGCAGCGATGCTTATCAAAATCATAAATGACTTAAAACCCGACTATATTGCCGCCTGCTATGACCTACCGGGGCCGACATTCCGTAAGGAAATATACGAAGCATACAAAGCCGGTCGTCCAAAAGCCGACGAAGCACTCGTTCACCAGATAAACCGCTCGCGCGATATCTTCAAGGCATTTGATATCCCTATATACGAGGCGGCCGGTTTTGAGGCAGATGATATTATTGGCACCATCTCGGAAAAAATAAAAAAGATTTTTCCTGGAGTGAAGGTTGTCATTGCTTCAGGCGATATGGATACACTCCAGCTGGTCTCAAATGACAATATTTTAGTTTATACGCTACGCAAAGGGTTGTCTGACACAATTTTATACAATGAAGCGCGCGTTACAGAGCGTTTCGGCTTCGGGCCGGAACTCCTTCCTGATTTTAAGGGGCTACGCGGCGACCCATCTGACAATATTCCTGGCATTCGCGGCATCGGCGAGAAAACCGCGTCACTGCTGATTGGGACTTTCGGCGCCCTTGAGTCGCTTTATCAGCAACTCAAGAAGAAAAACGGCGAAGAAATGTTTGCAAAAGCAGGTTTGAAACCGCGTATTATCTCGCTTCTAAAGGAGAATGAAGAAGAGGCGTTCTTTTCAAAGACGCTTGCGGAAATTCGCCGAGATGTTCCCATTGATTTTTCTCTGCCGGAAAAAAGTTGGAAAGAATCTTTTGCGCCTGCTCCTGTGGAGAAACTTTTTCATGAACTTGAATTTCGGAGCTTGGCGGATCGTATGCACGCAATGGCGGCCGGCGCGACACATAATGTCGTACCGCCGCAAGAAAACGGTACGCCGCGGCAAAACGATGCGCCGATTGATTCTCGCGAAGCGGAGAAAACGGCGCTCGCGCTCTGGCTTCTTGATTCAAGCATGACATCTCCCGCACCGGAGGATATGTATGAGTATGCCGGTACGACATCGTTTGCGCGCGCAAAAGAGCATATTTTTGCCGAACTCAAAAAAAACCGTCTGGACAAAGTGTATACGGAGATTGAAGAGCCGCTTGTGCCGGTTCTACGCCGCGCCGAGGATAGAGGTATCAAGATTGATGCTCTATATTTGAAAAAACTTTCCGAGGAATACCACAAAAAAATTAGCGTTATTGAAAAACGAATCTGGAAATCTGCCGGTTTCACATTTAACTTAAACTCGCCGAAGCAGCTCGCCGAAGTACTTTTTGACCGCCTATCTCTTTCCGTGAAAGGGCTGAAGAAGACCGAGGGCGGTGCTCGTTCAACGCGCGCCGGCGAGCTTGAAAAGCTACGCGGAGCGCATCCGGTCATTGACGATATCTTGGAATACCGTGAATACCAGAAGCTACTTTCTACCTATATTGACGCTATTCCGCCGCTCATCGGGACTGACGGGCGGTTGCATACAGATTTCATCCAGACAGGCACGACGACCGGACGCATCGCGTCGGCGAATCCTAATTTGCAAAATATTCCGATAAAAACGGAGAGCGGTAGAAAAATCCGCCGTGCGTTTGTTGCCGACACTGGGTATATTTTAGCCGCTTTTGACTATTCGCAGATAGAACTCCGCATCGCGGCGGTGCTCTCTGGGGACGAAAAATTGATTAACATTTTCCGGCGTGGAGAGGATGTACATGCGGGTGTTGCCGCCGAAGTGTTCCGCGTATCGGAGAGCGAAGTAACCAAGGAAATGCGCCGCAAGGCCAAAGTTATCAATTTTGGTATTCTCTATGGCATGGGTTTGAACGCGCTCCGCGGTAATCTGGGTACCGGCCGTGAGGAAGCGGCTGCATTTTACGAAAAATATTTCGGCGTATTTACCGGTCTTGCCGCATACATTGAACGGACGAAACGCGATGCCGCTAAAAAAGGATATACCGAAACATACTTTGGAAGACGGCGATACTTTCCCGAGATTAAATCAAAAATTCCATATATAAGGAGCGCGGCGGAGCGTATGGCGATAAATGCGCCGATACAGGGGACTCAAGCGGATATTATCAAACTTGCGATGGTTCGGATTGACAGGTGGATAGCGAAAGAAAAACTCCGCGATGATGTGCGGTTGCTTCTTCAAATCCACGACGAGCTTATTTTTGAAATAAAAAAAGATAGATTCTCCGAAGTGGCACCGCATATTTCGCGCATTATGGAAGCCGTGCTTCCTGACGCGCCACTTCCGATTATCGCGAATGTATCGTTTGGGCAAAACTGGGGTGAGATGGAATAGCCGAATCATGATGGCGTCTTTTTGTATAAGAAAAACCCGTTCCGGTACTGTCCCGGAACGGGTTTGAAACTACATAGTGTCTTGCATACTTTTAGACGGCATATTATGTGACCGACATACGCACATTCATGCCGAATGCTTGCATGAGTCTGATTATGTTATTCGGTGACAGATTAAGCGTTTCAGAAACAAAGGTTTCAGGCATCATGAAGCCGGAAATCCTTGGCGATGTGTCGGCATAAAAACATTCCAATGCTTTTTGTACAATAAGCGTGGTTGATTTCATTGTCGCTTTCTGCATTGCGGAGAAATCTTTGTCTGATGTTTCAGACCACTCAATGCGCGCGAGGAAGTTGCTGTTTTTTTTGCAGATAATTCGCATGAACGCAATGTCGTTTTTTGCGTGCGGGTATGCCTTAGCGAGCTTTTGCGCGTTCATTTTAAATACATCATCGTCAAAGAGCCCGCCTTCAGCCATACTACGGATGGCCTCCCAATGACCGAGGTGCCGTATGCTCCTAATGGCGCATGTTTTAAGGCGGCGCATGATACTTGTGTTAGTCGCGATTTTTTCCATGAGCTGAATATTACCGCAATTGGTGTAGAAAGCCCCCATGATGCGATGTTCGTACGAAATATTTGAGTATCCGGTAAGCGCTGATTTGAGCGTGAGCTTGCCATTTTCAATCACACAGGTTTCTCCTCGGTATGTTTCAAGGGTGCTTGTTGGATTGAATGTCCATTCGTGACACAGCGCATTTTCCGGCACTTGCGCCGGAAACCCACCAACCAGCACTTCAATGGAATCGCAGATTGGGTGTTTTGTGGCTGACAACACAAGAATATTGAGTATTCCAGGGTCAAATCCGCAGAATGGCATAAAGATTTTTTCTCTGTTTGTTTTGGAAAATATCTCTCTTTGTTCCATCAGTACATCATTGTCAGCTCCGAGGTCAAAATAGTGGCATGAATGTTGCCGAAGCGCTGCGTATGCGCCGAGAATCTGCCAGCGTGACGGCAATGTGCCTATACAGACAGAAACACTGTGCATCTTCAGTGCTTGCGCGATGAAGTCGGTACCGTCCGTAAATGATTCCGTCATAATCTCAAATCTTCCGGGAACCGTTTTTTCAAAAAATATCCTGTCGCCGTCTGTTGGTACCCGTTCGTCAATAATGACAAACTTTTCAAACATATCTTTCATGAATATTACGGCGCCTTTTCCCATTGCGCCCAAGCCGCCGAAAACCGCGCATGTCCCGAATGTCATAGGAGACCCCCGTGTCAGGTTGTGAAAGTGCAGATAAAATACTCGCTTCAACATACAACGCCCACGGTATCTGTCAAGAATGCACGGCATGTTATTATAGCTCCATGCTTTACTGTTATTATGGCGCTGACGCATTTTGCGCGAAGAAGAAAGCGCGCGAAATGGCGCGTACGCTTCTCGCTAAAAGGCCAGACGCGGCATTTCGGGAGCTTGACAGCGAATCATTCAATCGCGCTTCATTTGATGAAATGGTTTCCGGTGCGCAGGGGCTCTTTTCTTCCCGCGCGCTCATGTTGTTGGACGGCACACTCTCGGCTGATGATGATATTGCAAAGCATATTTTGAGCCGGTTGCAGGAGATGGGTGGTTCTGAAAATATCTTTATTCTTGCCGAGGGTTCGCTTCCGGCGAGTATCGTCAAAAAAGTAGAAAAACATGCCGAAAAATGCGCGGTATACTTGCGGGATGAGAAGAAAGAAGTGCCGCAGTGGAATATTTTTTCGCTTGCAGACGCGCTTGCGCGTCGCGATCGGCAGGCGCTTTGGACAGGACTCTTGCGCGCGCGCCGCGCCGGTGTGTCGCCTGAGGAAATTGCCGGTACGCTCGCTTGGCAGGCACGAACTATACTCATATCGCAAAAACTTTCCGAATCTGACGCGGCACGCGCTGGGGTGAAAGGATTTCCGTATAAAAAAGCGCGCCGCGCGGGGGCTAATTTCAACGCAGGGGAAGCGGAGGCGCTCTCTTCGCGATTGGTAGAGCTTTATCACGCGGCGCGCCGAGGCGAAGGCGACTTTGCCGTGGCGCTTGAACTATTCGCGCTTACACTTTAGTAAAAAGCACGCTCAAGGAGCGTGCTCGTGGAAAAAAGAATTGAGTATCCGATAAAACTGAAACACCATTTCTTCTACCGTATTATTGTTATATATTTGCGCGAAGTGTAAACCCGTTTTACGCGTGTCATTTTCGTAAGAAGCGCACCGCGCCAGCCGAGCGTCTGCCTCGCGCTCGGTTAAGTGGTCTTGGACCATTAGCCGATGCATTATAATCTGCCGTGACGCATTTACAAAAATAGGCAAGACAAAATGCTCGGCGCCGATAGAGCTCTTCAATATTGGCACAGTGTCCGGAGTGATAATGAGTATTCCTGTGTGTCGCGACGAAGAGATGATAGTGTGTAAATATTTTTTTGGTGTGCCGTAGCGGTAGTCACCGACTTCTGTTGTCCAGGCGAACTGATTGGATGCTTCCAGTTCGATGAATTCATCTTCGGATACGAAGATATAGTCGCTGTACCAGCTTCGTTTTTCATCCGCGTCTCTTGGCGGTCGCGTGGTAATACTTGGTATTTTCGTGAATCGCGGGTCTCTGATCTCCTCAAAAATACATTGCGAAAGCTTTGATTTGCCGGCACCGGCAGGGCCACATATAGCGATAAATGGAATGACATCCGGTATATGAGAAGTTGCCATTTGTTTCTCCTTGGAAATGTTCTGGTCTCTTTATTTTCCACAAGCGACTATACCACAGAGTGCGGTATAAAAAAACCCTCCCGAAGGAGAGTGTGTTGGGAGGGTTGAGAATAAAAAAAAGAGTAGGAGAATGGAGGGCTGGGCCGCGTGTATGTTAAGGTGCAAGTTTGTGTGTTTCTGTAAATATAACCGACGAGTGTTTGCCGTGCTGCTGGCGAGTTCTTCGGTTTGCAGAAACAAACGAATCTGAAACTATTATAAAAACTTTTTCCAACACGCGCAAGTGTAGCATGTGGATAACTTCTTACTTCTGTCCGTTAAGTGTCCGCCAAGTCAGGATTCAGCCACGAATAATTCGCCTGACGGCGAATTTTCTCGGCCCCGCCTCGCGGTTTTTGCCTTTGCTTCGCAAAACAAAAACATCGCTCCGGCTTTCAATTCCTTACAGGAACAGTACATCTTTTGGATATATTTTCGCTTTCAGCTCAAAGCTCTCTCAAAAGGTCTTGAAATGCTCCACATATTCGCATTTCAACCTAACGCAGGCAAAGCAGTTTGCTTGCTCTGTGCGGCCATTTCATGTCCGCCCAGTAGGATTCGAACCTACGACCATCAGCTTAAAAGGCTGTTGCTCTACCGACTGAGCTATGGGCGGGTGATATTCAACTGTTATCTGGCAAGACAGCTATTTGCAGATGTGATTTAACCATTCAACCGTTATTTACCAAGACAGTTATAGGCGGGGATTGCTCATACAACGAATAAATAATAGCATATAAAGCACGCTATGTCTAAAAAAGAAGCAGAGATAGTCCTTATTTTGCACAATTTGCGGAGCGTGGAGAATGTTGGCTCCATTTTTCGCACTGCTGATGCGGCAGGAGTATCAAAAATATATTGCGCGGGATATACACCTGCGCCAATAGACCGCTTTGGCAGGAAACGGCGCGATATCACGAAATCGGCACTTGGCGCCGAGGAGTTTATTCTGTGGGAGCAGATAGGAAACACAAATGAAGCTATTATTTCCCTAAAAAATAAAGGATTTTTCATAGTTGGCGTGGAGCAAGATAAACACTCGGTTGATTACCGGCACATTCCTAAAGCACAAAAAATCGCTTTTATTTTTGGTAATGAAGTAGAGGGGATTCCATCGGGAATCCTTACAAATTGCGACAAAATCGCTGAAATTCCAATGCGCGGCAAAAAAGAATCGCTCAATGTAGCTGTGTCTGCCGGCATTATCCTTTTTCGGGCTGTTGATGAGTAAATGTCTGATGTTCGTTGTTTAAGTTTAAATAGATATTAAGTGTCGAGCGATCTTTTATCACGCGGTATTTTGTCGGTACGGTATGGGCTTGACAATATAGCATAAAATATGCTTTATTTTAAATAAATCAGAGAAAGAGCCATCTGGCGAGCTATCTTAGCCCGAATGTTTTCTAAATAATTTAATTTCGGGATTTAAGATAGCTCATCTGCCGGTTCTTGTTTGCACAATAAAAATTTTGCTCTATAATCTTTTCCCAGATGGGAATTCGGAAAAAGTAAGGAGGAGAATCATGAAAACATTTTTTAAATGGCTGCAACATCACCCCAGAATTGCACTCGCTATTTTCGGATGGCACGGTATGGTACACATGTGTCATGTGCAAAAGAAAAACCGCTTCGGGTCAAGATGACCGAGGCGGTTTTGTTATTTTCTTTTTTTGTTGGCGCGCGGAGGCCGGATTAATAGATGACAGAATCAATAGTGCTACCGTTTCGGTCTATCAATTGTATGATGTCGCCTTCGTCTCCCCAGAGGTTTCTGTCTATACCGAGAAAAATACGCCATTCGCCGGTGTAGAAGTTTGCATCATTTTGGTGCGCGGCGGCACATGAATTATGACCTATTTTTCCGAGGATAAATTCTTTGCACGACGGCGTAAGTTCATCCGGTAGTTCTGCTGTTACAATGGTGCATCTTGGTATCCGGCTGATAAACTGCGCGCATTCAGCAGAGATGTTTGCGGCGGCGCGATCAACGCCTTCAAGCGGTGACGGGCACGATTGCGGAAGTGCTGGCGTGAAATCACGGAATTGTTCAAGGTAGCCGCTACAACGGTTTACCCGAAAAGACATTCCTACGGGAGAGTTACCTGTTGTTATGTATGCACGCTCGTCAGGCGACAGGAATGCCGGTGCTGTTTGATTTACGCTTCCAAAAAGCGGTACGGCGACAGCTTCCGGTAGCTTTGTTCCAAAGCCCGCTCTATTTTGAAGGCGGAGACCGCTTAAGAGCGCCGGCGCGGTGTTTTGCGTGTCGGCGCGGAGTTCTATATATTCTTTTTGCGGGTTGCTTGATTGCGCACCCATTAGATATACAATGCGGATTGCTCCTTTCCCAGTTTCGTTAGAAAATGCTCCGGTGGTTTCATCTGTTTGCCCATCCGCTTTGCCGGTACCAAGTATGGAAAGCGAGCCATATGTCTCACCGGTGTCAACCGGCGCTGGAGGTTTTATAAAAACTCCGCTTCGCGCCGCTTCGCGTTCCGGTCCGCCTGTTGAAGCCCATACGATAAAAAGGACTACTAAAATAAAAAGCAGCAAAAAAAGGTCTTTTGTCGCGCTTGCTTCGTTTCCAATACTCTTTTCCATACTCTCTAGTATTTCGTATTTGGCGACTTGTATCAAGTGTTGGCGGTTTTATTCGGAGTGCTGGTGAGAGTTCTCAATTCTTCGCGCACAATTTCCGCTTCATTCCACGGTTCTTTTGCTCCTCTTGCGCCGATGATATAAGGGTCGGTGCCTTTGCCGGTCAAAATAACAGCGTCGCCTGCCTTAGCTTCGGCGAGCGCTTTCCGTATCGCTGTGCGGCGGTCCATTTCTATTTCATATGTTTTACCGGTTATGCCGATTGCGATATCCCGCACGATTGTTTCCGGATTTTCATCGTATGGGTCCTCGTTTGTTAGAAATATTTGCGAACAGTGCTCTGCCGCAATTTTGCCGA
This sequence comes from Candidatus Lloydbacteria bacterium CG22_combo_CG10-13_8_21_14_all_47_15, assembly GCA_002771515.1. Taxonomy (GTDB): domain Bacteria; phylum Patescibacteriota; class Minisyncoccia; order Phycocordibacterales; family 21-14-all-47-15; genus 21-14-all-47-15. Next base: position 25,266 of record PCTL01000020.1, read on the forward strand.
ATTCCGGGCGCTTCCACCTGTCGCGCCCGCCGCCTGTGGCACCGAGTACACATATTTTTCTTGCGTCGCCGAATGTTTCATATGTCTGCTGTAGCGAATCAGGCGTGTGTGCGTAATCAACGATTACGGTAAAAGATTGCCCCTCGTCTATCCGCTCCATTCTTCCCGGCACACCTTGTAATTTTTCAATCGCGCGTTTCATAGTTTTTGTATCAATTCCTTCACTTTCAGCAAATGTTGCCGCTGCGAGGATATTGTATATTGCTGGCTTGCCGGAGAAGTGCGCGGATATTTTTTCGCCAAAGAGTGTCATGGCAAGCATTTTTTTGCGGAGTTCGTACGGTTCCGCATCGGCAAGCGCGTATGTGAATTTTCTTGGCACCGAAATTGCCAAAAACTTGTCGGCCTCACGGTCGTCTGCGTTAACTATGAGTGCGCGGTCTTTCTTCGGGGATTCGGCAAGGGCTTCCGCTATCTTTAATTTCGCGCCACGGTATTTTTCGTATGAACCGTGCGCTTCAAGGTGCTCCGGCGCGAGATTTGTAAATATGAGCGCGTTCAGCCATATATATTTGTGGCGGAATTGTTTTACCGCCTCGGAGCTTGTTTCTATTAGCGCGTAGTCACAGCCGGCATTCGCCGCGCGTGAGAGGAACCGCTGTATAAAAAAGCGGCCCGGCATTGTCATTTTGAGGAGGTTTGGCTCGCTTGCGTCGGCAACTTTAATCCGTAGCGTGGATGTGAGCGCTGTTGTGTAGCCGGCTTCTTCCAGTATTGCGTTAATAAGCTCAACAACGGTTGTTTTTCCTTTGGTGCCTGTGATTGCGATAACTTTCAGGTGGCGCGACGGGAAATTGTACCGGAGCGCCCCTAAAAACGCGAGAAGCCAGTGGTACACTGGTTGACCCGCCGAAAAAATTGGCTTTGGAATAATCTTTTTCCAGAACGAGAGTAATCGCTCAAGCATATAGGTTATAGTAATTATTTGCCGAGCATTTTCAGCGCGGCTTTTATTTTTGCCTGTACGCCTTCGGTGCCGGCGGGAATTTTTTTAAGTGTTTCGCGCGTCTCTTTCGGCGAGTAGCCGAGGGCTTCAAGCGCGTCTAAAACCTCACGCTCTTCGTTTAGTATTGCAGCATCAAAAGTATTGTCGCCGCCCGTGCCGATTTTTGATTTCAGCTCAATTACGATTTTGTGCGCGTTTTTTGTGCCGATGCCGGAAACCTTTGTGAGGTAGGATGTATCGCCCGCGCCGACCGCTCTGCGGAGAGTATCAAGTGGCGCGACGCTTATGATGCCGAGCGCGGATTTCGGACCGATGCCGGGTACTGAGAGAAGTAGCTCAAAAAATTCAAGTTCGCTTCTGGTAAGAAAACCAAAGAGCGTGAGCGCGTCTTCGCGGACGGCCAAGTGTGTCCAGAGCGTTACTTCTTTTGCTTTCTGCGCAGTACGGATAGTTTCTCCGGTAGCGTGGATGGAGTATCCAACTCCGCCTACATCTAAAATAAGCTGGCGTTCGCCGGAGAAGGAAACAGTGCCGGATAATCGAGCAATCATATTAGTATGGTACACCACAAACGGCGCGGGGCAATGTTTGACAAATTGACTCGTATTCCAGATGCTTACCTGTAGAAAACAATATCGCGCATGCTTTGGAGGTATATATGGAAGTTCTCTGGTGTATTTGTGTCGGCATCATCTCGTTCTTTGTGCCTCGTGCCATCTTAGCCATTATAGGCGGCATATTTTTCGGCGGCTGGTGGTGGCTTCTATTTGCACCGCTTATGGTCTATGCCGTTTGGATAGACTTGATGAATATGTGAATTGCATTGGCAGGCATGCCAGAGCACCAACCCCCCTATTGGAAAAATAGGGGGGTTGTCTTTTCTAGAAAATACTGGTATATATTACATACTTATGCCAGTAATCAAATCAGTAAAGAAAGCGCTCCGGAGCTCTGCGAGGAAAAAGGTCTACAATGACCGGCGACGGCGCGCATTGAAAGAAGCGGTGAAGGTTGTGCGCGATGGCGCGACAGCCAAGAAAGATGTGCGCGAGTTTTTGCCTGCGGCGTATAAGGCGATTGATAAAGCGGTTAAGCGCGGCGTCATCAAAAAAAATACTGCCTCGCGCAAAAAATCACGGCTTGTGAAACTGGTCCGCGCGGTTTCAGCCAAGTAACCCATAGACAATATACCGCTCGCGCGGTATATTTTTTTGTACACGCCCTCGTCGTTCAACGGATAGGACGCAAGCTTGCGGAGCTTGTAATGCAGGTTCGATTCCTGCCGAGGGCATTGAACGAAGTGAAATGCCCGAGAGCGAGCAAACTGCTTTGCTCGCATGCGGGAATCGAAGAGTTTGAGCATATCGCGC